>JAITOF010000085.1 GCA_031290095.1 Candidatus Methanoplasma porotermitis | reverse complement strand
AGCCTGTTAGAATTTCAGAATGCAGTCTGTCTTCCGCGCCCTTTTCAGGCGCAGGATTCGATGCGGGGCTGGAGCAGGCCGCCCCCCCCCCCCTCTTGATGCTGTCATGATTATGTTTCCCCCCACAAGCATGCGGAAGCACGCGGGCGCTCTTCTGCGCCATGTTGCATTCGTATGTGCATGCAGGTGTCTTGTCAAGGCGGTCATTGGTAATTAACACTTCCGCTCCGTAAAACCATGTTTGTCGAGTCCCCAGACACGGCATCGACTGTTGCACGATCGTCGAATGGCCAGCATCCTGTCAGTCATTCAACGGCCACCCAGCGGCGTGCTCGAAGACGCCGTTCCCAGTCTGACGGCCGAGGCGAGCCTGGAAACATAACCGAGAGCGACTGATAACAAAAAGGCGGCCTGTCCGGCCGCTGGTTGTTTCAGATGAGCTCTTCGAACCCTTCCACCACTTTGGGGAAGCGTTCTTTGATGACCTTCAGGAGGTTGTACACGTTGACCTCTTCGATGTCGGACCCCGATATGAGCTTCACGAGCTCGTCGATGGTGGCGTCGTCGAGCTCTGCGAGCCTCTCCTTCGCCATCCAGTTCCTGTAGAGCTTGTCCTCCATCCTGTCGCGCCACATCTTCTCGTAGGGCATGAGCGCCTTCTTAGAGAGGTCGCCTTTCTTGAACGCCTCCGCGAGGACCTTTCCTGCGTACATGCCCGTCCTGCATGCGTGGCATATGCCGCCGCCGGTTATGGGGTCGATGATCCTTGCGGCGTCCCCGACGATGATTATGTTGTCGTCCACCGCGCAGTCTAGGCCAGGACACGTCGACACCATGCCGCCCACGATCTCCAAGGACTGCGCCTTCTTGAACCTCGGATCCTTCGCAATGAACTTGTCGAGGTATTCTTTAGCCTCCCCGTTCTTGCAACGGGTGCCCATGACTCCTATGCCGACGTTGGCCACGCCTTTGCCCTTGGGGAATATCCAAAGATACCCTCCCGGCGCCACGGAGCTTCCTATTATGAACTCGCAGTACTCGGGGTCGATGTCGATGTTGGTCATCCTGTACTGGATGCACGAGCATATGTCGTTGAGCTTCAGGCTTGTGTCGATGCCTGCCCATCTGGCGAGCTGGGACTCGAAGCCGTCCGCCGCGACGACCGCCTTGGCGCGAATCTCGACGTCCTCGCCCATGCTTCTTGCTTTGACTCCCGCGAGCCTCCCGCCCTCCTTTATGACGCCGACGGCCGCCGTGCGCAGCAGTATCTTGGCACCGGCGTCGGCCGCCTGCCTTGCCAGCATCTTGTCGAACAGGTGCCTTTCTAGGACGTATCCGACCTCGGAGCCGGCTTTGCTCTCGTCAAGCTTGAACGTGTGGCCTGTGGGAGACCTTATCACCGCGCCGACCATGTCCGCGCAGATCCAGGCAGGATCGGGGGTTATCCCGACCTCCTCGAGCCACTTCTTGGACACGCCCTCGGCGCATCTGAGCGGAGAGCCTATCTCCGCCTTCTTCTCGATCATTATCGTGTCGAGGCCGCCCAGGGCGCAGTATTTCGCGGCCATGCTGCCGCCGGGGCCTCCCCCGACGACGACCACGTCGCAGCTGTACGTCTTCATGCCTTCGCCTCCAAGGCGAGCGCGTGGACAGGGCAGAGGTTGACGCATCTGCGACAACGGGTGCAGCTGTCGTTGAACTCTAGGACGAAGTCGTTTAAATATATCGCGTTGGCAGGGCAGGACCCCACGCAACCCCCGCAATGCAGGCATCTGTCTACATTCACTTTCATTGTGATTCCTCCTTCCGTCCCTTCACGCTTTCTGGTCTTCAGGGACTTTGAGAGCGTCTTCCAGCTCGGCCGCCTCTTTTTTGTTGTTCCTCTTCCACTCTTCCAGCGGGACGGAGAACTTCTTCTCGATCGCCGCACGGTACTCCGGCCCGCCGTTGTATGCGCAGAACGGTATGACCTGGCAGTCCGGCGTGATGTAGTGGACGCCGCAACGCCTAACCCTCTCCACGTCGTAGTTGTACGAGTCTTGGAAGTGCATGCCCCCGAAGAACATCATCTTCCAGGAGAACGCCGCCAGAGTGTCCTTGGACTTGTCGCTCATGACATCGGCTATCATTTGTTTGAACTGCTTCTTCGACACGCCTCCGGGGAGGTTCGCCTCTATGATGGAGTTGTCCAGCAGCTTGAGGAGCTTGAGCACGTATATCTTTTTGAACCATGACTTGGACGCTTTGGACGATATCTCGGTCAGGCCGCCTGAGAACTTCTCAACGTCGACGAACCTGGGGAACGGCACCGCCTTGCCGTTCTCGTCCAGGAATATGTACGTCGCTATGCCGCAGTGGGGGTGGGTGGTGAACGTGACCTTGTTCTCCCCGAGGACGATGGACGCGAAGTCCGATATCGGCGCCACAACCGGGACGGGGTACCAGTCGTCCTTGGTGGCGAACCCCGTCTGCTCGTCGAACGTCTTGACGAGGTCAGGCAGAGTGAACCTCCCTTTGGAGACTTCTTCGCGGGTCATCCTGCCAGTGAACGCCACAGGCTGGAAGTTTATCCCCCGTATGACGTCGGAGTTGTCGAACGCGAAACGCACCATGTCTCCGATCTGGTGATCGTTGACTCCTCTGACGACAGTAGGCACGAGGACGATCGACGGGCACTTCCCGTTCTCCTTCTTGAGATTCCTGCAGTTGTCTAGGACGTCGAGTTTCACTTGGAACATCTTCCTGTCCCTGGCCTGAAGGTATATGTCGTCCGTCACGCCGTCGAAGGAAAGGTAGATCGTGTTCAGCCCTGCCTCGGACGCCGCCTTCAGAAGATCGTACTTTTTGGCAAAAACTATGCCGTTCGTCGCCACTTGGACCTGCGCGAACTTCCTGTCCTTTGCGGCTTTGATGATCTCCACGAACTTCGGGTGTATCGTGGGCTCTCCGCCGGAGAACTGCACTGCAGTGCACTTTATAGGCTCTTCTGCCCGGAGCGCGTCGAGCATCTTGCACACCGTCTCGAAGTCGGGCTCGTAGACGTACCCCTGCTGGTTCGCGTTGGCGAAGCATATGGGGCAGTTCATGTTGCATCTGTTGGTGAGGTCTATGTTGGCCAATGCGGTGCCTGTGAGCATGTCCACCTTTTGACCGTCTATGAACACATGGACGTTCTCGCCCTGCGGAAGGTTGTTATCCAGCGGGTTGCGCAGGCCGATGCCGTCGTGAGCATATCTCTCTGACTTGAGGAACAGCTCCACATCTGACCAGTATACGTCGCAGAAGTGCCCGTGGCTCGGGCATGTCTTCTCCATGTATACCTTCCCATCCTTCTCGAAGAGGTTGGCGTCCAGGATCTTCCCGCATTCCGGGCAGACTGATTTCGTCTGCTTCGGAAGGCCTTTTTTGACTGCATAATCTCGCATCGTCGAAGTCATGGTACCAATCCTTAGATTTGTCGGGTTCTATATAATCTTGCCTTGTCGCGCGAGGCGCAGGCCGTATGCTTCTGGGAACGGCAAGGGACGGCTAACCAGTTAACTGTAACAGCCTCCCTATAATTCGCCGGACTCAGAATCCGCTGTCATGAAAAGGACTCTCCGTAGACGAGACGCATGCAGATCCAACGGCGGGCAGATGCCGTTTGCGATTATCGCCGTCGCCCTTCTGGTACTGGCTTCGGCCTACTGCGTGGTGGCCACGCAGGTCAAAGACAGCGAGGAAAGCGCAGAGAACATAGTCACGGAGCTGGTCTCCATCGACAAGGCGATCGACAACACTAGGATCGACGTCGACAAAGGCCTCGGGGAGATCATCTATTCCATATCCGTGGATCCTGACGGCGGCACGCTGGACTTGCGAGAAGCAGAGTTCGAGGCCAGAGCGGAGGAGTGGATGGACAATGCGTTTCCGAGGAATTACGGCGGAGTCATAGTCACGCTCGGCGGTTACGAGACGGAAATGATCGCCGTGCCTCTTAAGACATCGACCTATGATTCCGTTTCCGAAGGCTTTACGCCCTCGTACCTCAAGGCGACAGGCAGTTTCGACGCAGAATACGTGTCTGACTCCGGAAGCGCGGCGCGGACCACGGAGATATCTACGGATGGGAGCTGCGCCCTGCCGCTGGTGGCAGAGCAAGGGTCCCTCTTCGACAGCATGATCTCCGGAGACGGGTCCGTGTTGGCTCAGATGATGACGTACCAGCTCACCGCGTTGGCGCAGTACCGTGTGCTCAACGGCTACGGCTCTATGGCCGAGTACGGGAGCATGGGCACGACGTCCATCCTGACGTCGGAGGACGTGATCGGCGCGTACCGTTCCGCGCTGAACGTCATCGAGACGCTCACGTTCCGCACCTCTCCCGAGGGCGGGCTCGGCGGAAACACGAAAGCGGACCTCGCAGACCTTCTTGTGGCCGAGGGCGGGCATGTGGAGATGGACGTCTCCGCCATGTATTCTCAAGCGCTCGTCTCCGTCGCCGACGACCTCGCCCTCAAGTGGGTCGACTACTTCTACGGGAACATAATATGCAACGCAGTGGACCTGATCCTCGACAACATGTCGAACGCAATCGATTCGCTGGCCGGCTTCTTGACAGGCAAAGACGGCCTCTCTGCGGCGGCGTATATCGACAGCGTGATGTCTGGCGCCGGGTACGACAAGGATCGTTACAGGTACCTCATGAGCGGGAAGTCGTTCGGCGTGAACGTCCCGTCTGGGACCGTCGCCGCAGGCGGGGGAGAGCTGTCCTTCGACGGCTTCGGCGTCAGCGTGCCTTATCCCAAGACGGACCTCATGTCCTGGGGCGGGATATCCAAGTTCAAGAGCGACTACCGCGCAGGAACGAACGAGCTGCGCGAGCTGTTCAGAGAGATCATCGTGCATGCCGCCGTCGACATAGGGCAGTCCAAGCCGTTCGGAACGATACGGTTCAGCGTGGACGCGTACGACGACGAGGCGTTCATGGACACGATATCGCGCATGGTGTCCGAGTCTTTGGACGGGGGAGTATCCGACGCAGAGAACATCATGGTCAGCGCCATCGGGTCCCAGGCCATAACAGACCCGTTCTACGCCAAGATATACGAGGTGATATCGAACAACGCCTACGCGATCTACGGCGTGAGCACGTTCGAGGGCGACGTCCGCAAGTCTCTGGAAGCGTCTGTGTCGTCCGAGCTCGACAAGAGATACGGGACTGTGCTCGATACGACGGTCGTCCCTCTGATCGTGGACGGCCTCATGGCCTCCGACGCCGTGAAATCCAGCATATCGGGATACAGGGCCGCAGTGGACGAGGTGGTGGGATGGTTCTCCGCGCTGAACCGCGTTCCGGGAGGCCAGAGCGGCCTGATCAAGGACATGTGCGTCGCAATAGTCAAAGGAGGGCTGGCCATAGAGGACAAGCTGGTGGACATTCCGTCGCGCATCAAGGGGCTCTGCGAAGAGACGGCGAAGAACATGGACGTCAATGCGTACTACGGCCTGACCGAGCTTCCCGACAGCGACCGGTTCGTCCTGACCGACGGGTCGGGCAACGTCAGCATAGAGAAGCTGTCGCTGACGCATTCCTTCGACCCCAAGGTCATCGTCGGGGGTCCGAACGACAATCTTAGCGACAACATTCATTATGTGGGGTTCAACGACAGGACGGGAGCCTCGTACGGAACTGCGTTCTCGGTGAGGCTGACAGACGCGTTGTCGTATGTGGCAGACGGCGCCGGGACCTTGGAGGACGCCATGGGCAGCTTCGACTCCTCGATGAGGGGGTCCGCAGAGGTGGACCTGGACCTGAAGATCGTCGTCCAAAGCGGATGGGCGCTCGCTGGAGTGAAAGACTACAGGGCCAGCAACACCTTCCTCGCGGACGTGTGGAACGTTATGATAAAGCTCCTCGAACCTCTGCTGGAGCCCCTTAGAAAGATCGTGTCCATGATCATGGACGCCCTCTCCATCCTGAACTCGGCGCTTATGAAACTGTCCAAGTACGCGGCAAAGATAGTGGAGACGCTGTACAGGGTCCTTATGGACCCTCTGGAGCAGATCAAGAGCTTCATAGAGGACAAGCTGAGCGGGCTCTTCGACTCCGTGCTGGAGAAGGCGGTGGAGAGCGTGCAGACCTTCATCGGCATAGACCTGTCCAAGCAGAGCGTCGGGTTCGCGTTCATGGGGTTCACCATAACGTTCACCACCAAGATGAGCACATGGGTCAACAACACCAAGACTCTCCTCACCGTGGAGCTGGCAGGAAAGTTCGACAAGCTGTCGATATCAGGGCACATGACTATCAAACAACGGGGATCCGGATCTGCAAAAGAGATGCTGCTCACAGGAGGGATGTCCGTCGAGGGGAAGGACTGGTCCGTGAAGGCTGACATAGACCCCGCCATGAAGACGTCGGGACACATGATATCGATGTCCGGAACAGCGAAGGGAGTCAAGTTCGACATAGTCCTTCCTGACTTGGTGCAGTACATGCAGGCGGAGTTCTCGCTGTGCGACGTCCCCGCCCTGTCGGAGATGCTGTCGAACATCCCTCTGCCGATCGCCGGGCTGAAGGCGTCCGTGGACGCAGGGATCAACCTGAAGTACAACATACCGTTCGAGACGGGGGTTCTCGTAAACGAGTTCGAACTCAACCCCGAAGGGGAGGACAAGGACCACGAATGGGTGGAGCTGTACAACGCCACCTACTCCTCCGTCGATCTGGAAGGATACACCATATCGGCAAGCTCCGGGCCGGACAAGAAGATATACACCATCACGGGCCTGACGCTCACTCCGAAGCAAAGGGAGGTGATCTACCTCCCGGGGTCGTTCCTCAACAACGCCGGCTCGACCCTGCTGTCGTCGGGAGAGTACGTCATGCTGAAGTCTCCCGACGGGGAGACGGTAGACAAGACGCCTGCCAAGAAGGACTCCACCAACAACGCGGACACTTGGCAGAGGGCGGCGGACGGCGCCATGGACTGGGTCTTCGCCCCGGGGAGCCCGGGCGGGTCCAACGGCGGAGGCGTCCTCGGCGGGAACATGATGAAGGCCCAGCTGCTCAACATCTTCAAGGAGTCGGCGGTGAAGACCATGGGGAAGTTCGGCACCTTGAAAAGCGTGGACAACATATCGACGTTCTTCAAAATCGCCATACAGGATGCGATCACCACGGCCATAGAGATGCTGGCGAACATGCTGATAGAGGCTTCGATCTTCATATCGATAGACATAGCCGACGCGACCTCCACCGTGTGCGCAGGGATGAGGGTCGCGCTGTTCATAGACTCTGGACTCATAGAAGAGGGTCTGAAATACCTGGTCGGAGAGATCGAATCGCTGCTGTTCAACATGGAGAACCCTTACGGGCTGAACCCGAAGATGGTGGTCACCGAGAACGTGTATCTCGGAGTGACGGTCTACACCGGCATAAAGACTCCGAAGTTCCTCAGGGACCTCGATGCGTTCCCGCAGTCCAAGATCGGAGTGCATGTGAGCACCAACGTCGCCGGGCTGACGAGGCTGGCCGGCAAGGACACGGGAGTGTGGAAGGTGACGGCAGGGGTGTTGATAATGGACTGTCCTCCGGAGATCCTGCCATCCGTGCTGAGCCCTGACAAGACGCTTGACGCGGACCTTTGGCTGGTCAGGGCGACGTTCGTCCCGGCGTGAGCGCCTGGCTCAACCCCCCATAAACCCTTTCCCTTGGTTTCGAGCACGCCTGCGCGACTGTGAAGAGCACCATGTCGTGGTCGGAACCACAGGCTGAACTCGCCGCGGGCAGGTCGCGGGCGGTCCTCCAAAAAGACAGGAAGGTTGTTTGGAAGGGGTTTGGGAAGAGGTTTCCGGCTTGCGTTTCGAAGGACTCACTCCGCCTCGATGGTGACCGCCGCCGTCACGTCCCCTTTCGGGATCTCGTATCCGTCCCCGGCGCGGGCGGGGGCCTTCCAGGCCCCG
>JAITOF010000035.1 GCA_031290095.1 Candidatus Methanoplasma porotermitis | reverse complement strand
GATTATGAAGACGGCCTTCTCGTAGCGTCTGCAAGAAGGAACGGGATCGACGGCATCGTGACAAGGGACATGGAGGGGTTCGTCGATTCGCCGATCATCGTGTTCAAACCAAAAGACATATGCAGATATGTAGATTAGTGCGTGGTTATCGGCGAGGACGTGATTTCTCCTGATTGTCGCAGGCGATGCCAAAGCACACGTCGACAGCCATCGGAAAACGCTCTCGGAATAGGATCGGTACAGGTCACGGCAACGTCGCGTGCCTCATGACTAACAGGGGGAAGACGGACTGCTGGACAAACCTGATCCGAAGGCAGATATGCAGCACGCTTAACGCTGTCGAGCACAGAAACAAGAGGAAGATCTGGAAGATAAGGAACGGGACGCACGTGCCGAAGGATGTGGTCGCTGGTATTGAAGCCGCTGGATGGCGGCTTCCGAAAGCGGAGGCGCGAGCATTGAAAGCCGTGCAAAACATGGCTCGCAGGTCACAGCTTGTATCCTGACTCGTCCGGGAATACGAAGGCGCACGCGAAGAGGGGATAGTGTTCTACCCCTCTGTCGTCTTTGAGGACGTTCGTAGTCTCCAGCTTGATTCCGCGAGGGACCCTGTATTTCTCGCCCATGACGGAGTCCAGCGACTTGGACTTGTTGTTGTTTCCAGACTTCACTTCGACGGCGGCCACGCCGTCTCCAAGATTGAGCACGAAGTCGATCTCCAAGCTGTCCTTGCCTTTGCTCTTCCTCTCGAAGTACATCAGCTTCCTGGATTTGCGCACGATCTCTCCTGCGACGACGTTCTCTGCTATCTTTCCCTTGTTGACAAGGGCGCTTCCGCTGATCAGCCTGAGAACATCTATGTCGTCTATCATGGAAACAAGGAGGCCGGTGTCATGGAGGTAGACTTTGAAAACGTCGAAGTTCCTGTTGAATTTCAGAGGAGGGACGGGTGCGGACACGTTGTGGCATTTGAAGACGACCCCTGCGTCCATCAGCCATTCTAGGCCGCCGTCGTACATGGACCTGCGAGCGCCCTTGACGCCGCTTACGTCCACGTAGCGGAACCTGTCGCCCATCTGGTCCGGGATGGACTCGAGGCATTCCTTGGCTCTGGACTTCATGACGCCTTCCGCATACTTCGATATGTCTGATTTGCAGTTTTCGACAATCCTCTGCTGAATGGCCCTAACTCGACCAAAATCATTGTTTTTGATGAAATCGTTGACGACTTCTGGCATTCCGCCGACCGCCATGTACCATGCGAAGTACTTCTGGAAGTCGTCGAGGAGGGGTTGTTCGATGGCGTGTCCGTCTCGTATGTTGTCGGCTACGTAGGATATGACGTCCTCCTTCATTCCTATCGCCCAGAGGAACTCCTCGAAATCCAAGGAGTACATGTCCATGTATTCTTCGTATCCCACCGGATACGAGGAGACCTTGGACGAATTGACGCCGAGAAGGGATCCCGTGGCGATGACGTCGAAGTCCCCCCCGGAAAGGAACTTGAGGGCGACCCTTGCCCTTGGACAGGACTGTATCTCGTCCAAGAACAGGAGGGTGTCTCCAGGAATTATAGGAATGTCGAGGAATGCGGAGGAGATAAGCCTCGTGAGGCTCTTCTGGCTGAGTCCTCCGTTGAATATCTCGGAATAGCGGGGATCGTCCTCGAAGTTTATGTGGATGCAGCTCTTGTAATGCTTCTTCGCGAAGTCGTCGACGATGAACGTCTTCCCTGTCTGCCTCGCGCCCCTTATCAACAGCGGATGCTTGTCAGGGTTGGCCTTCCATTTTAGCAGATTTTCAGTAATCTTTCTGCGAAGCATGAACAGTAATTGTTAGCCAAGTATTTAATTACACATATATGGGGGGAATGTTGAAGATAAAATTACACAAAACAGGGGTGAATATTGGAGATAAAATTACACAAAAATGGGGGAATGAAACAGTTATTATTACACAAAACAGGGGGATTCGAGCCAAGACGCTCCGACGGGCGCATGTGGGGCAGACTCCGTCCAAGACGGCTCGCGACCGACATGCTAACTGCAGTCGCACCTTATAAGTATGAACGTGGCAATGATATCGTCAGAGTGAAAAAATGGCGACCGAATCGTTCTATGAGATGCTAATGATAGACACGCCCGAGAAGATGCGTCAGATGGAGCTAGCATATGCCATATACAAGGAAAGAGGCCCTTGGAAACGCAATCCGGAGATTGCGAAAAAGCTGGAAGAAGACGAGGAGTACTTCAGGAACCTGAAACATGAACGTGAAAATAAGCAAGCTCCGTAACATCGCCGAGCTTGGAATTTACGCGGACTTGGACGATCTCCTGTCTGCGTTCAAGTGTTCCAGGAACAGAGACAGCGAGAAGTTTCTTCGGAACACGGCGAGGCGCCATGACTCCAAGGACATATCACGCACGTACCTGTGCGTGGACACTGAGGGCTCGAAAATCGTGGGCTACTTCACGTTGGCTGTGAAATGCATATCCATGGACGCTTCGAAGGTCGCAGACGCCGAAACGCTGGAATCGATGAACATCGACCGTGGCGTGGCGCAGGCATATCTGATCGGGCAGCTGGCCAGAGCGGACGAGTCCCCGAAAGGGCTTGGAAATCTGATGATGAACGCTTCCATGGACATACTGGCTGGCATAAAAGACGCGCTGGGGTGCCATACTGTGCGCGTCGACTGCGCGGACGAGCTGGTCGGGTACTACTCTGAATACGGGTTCGTCAACATCGGAAAGAACCCCGACAGGGGCCTGAACCATATGGTGGCAGTCATCTGAGGCCTTGCCTATACGGAAGGACTCAATGACCGCCACCTGAGTTTGTTGCATGTCCGAGCCGCAGGACCGCCATGGGATTGTTGTCCCGCGCAGACATGACGACGGATTCGCGTGCAGAGTCGCGTCTGGTCCAAGGCCGTTTTCCGAATGTTCCCATCTGGTTCCGCACAAAGAGAGAAGGCGCATCGGCGTTCATCAGTACAACCTGGTCATTCGACAGTAGTATCAAGCCGTTCAACAGTGTTCAACAGCAAAATCAAGCCGTTCAACAGTAAATGTTCGACCCGTCACCGCGCGATACGACTCGGGATTTCTCTGTCGTCTTCCACTTTCCACGCCTGCTCCTGTTCTCTTTCGCAATTAGGCCCTTTTCGGACAGACGGGCCACTGCGTATCTGGTCCTCCCCGCCGACATCGGCGACGCCGCATATATCTCCGAGGCCGTCATGCCGTCAGATTCCTCGAGAAGCGCCAGAATCGCCGATTCGTTCTCGGTGACAAGCGTTGCGCGTCCCCTGTCGACGCAAGGCATGGTGGCGGGCTCGCGTTTCTTTGCCGTGAAAACCACCCTTATCCCCGCGTCCTCCAGCCTGAACTCGGGGTCTGCTATCCCCGCGTCCCTGCATTCGGACAGGATAGTCTCTATCCCGCAACCCCATTTCTCAATGAACCCCGCCGAATAGAACGCCCTTGCAATCTTGTTGTTCACCGGAAGGGATTCGTGCTTTCCTGTCAGCGTGTCCACCGTCCACCCCCGGGGCAGCTTCCCGTAGTTGAATATCTCCATCCTGTCAGGGTATATCCTGACTGTCGAAGGATAACGGACGGAGTAGTCCCTGTGGACTGCAAGGTTCATCAACGCCTCTCTTACCGCCCCTTTCGGATACTGGTATTCCGTCTCTCTGGAGATGCCCCTTATGACATACGTCCCCTGGACGTGTTTCTCGAATATCGGTCGGCCGCCGCCTCCGGCTCTGCATTATCAGAGGTCCTTCGACGTAGTCGTCGCGCAGAAGTTTCACTCTTCCGTCTGCCTCTGAGAACACGCCTATCTCTGTGTACGCGCCTTGAACGACGGACGACGGCCTTGGATGGAAGAGCAGCGCCCCTGCGACCGTCAGCTTCTCTCCCTGCATCAGGTCGAAATGCCTGAGCACGGCAGGGACGTTGTCGGCGCTGACGAGGGCAGGCATCCGGCCACGTTCTTTTCCGCGGCGGACCATGTACTCCACAGCCTCTGTCGAAAGGTCTTTGACGGAGGCTTTGTCCGTTGCAATGTCTGTGAACGAGATGCCGTCCTTCTCGAACTGCAAGGTCACAATCTCATGCCCGGAGATCTCCTGGGTGGTGCTCCCCGACCTAACATAGAACCGGCCGTTGTACGAAACTGCGTTGGGTTGCGGCTTGACGGCTATCACGGCGTACTCTTTCCCGTTCTCTGCGCGTGTCTCCACAGAGGCCTTGAACCCTAGTTTGTGCTGGATGATGTTGGGGAGCTCTTCGGTAAGCTTCTTGGCGTTCCTCACTCCGGTCACGACGCCCTTGTCGTCAATGCCGATGAAGAGCGTCCCGCCGTCGCCGCCGTTGGCGAAAGCGCATAGCGTGGACAGGCGGCTGTAATGCCACGACTGCTTGTACTCTTCCCTCTCAGAACCGCCCAAATATGCCTCCTCCGTAGCAGCATCGATGTGATTTGGAATGATGTATGTTCTGTTGCATCCCCGATGCATATCGTCTTCGATGCCCTTCCCATTTATTCAGGGTGATTTTTCGGCACAGAGCAGGGCGCCTGCCGGAACAACGGCGGAAGCCGCATCCCGATGTCTCGAACCATCAGTACAACGATTAGTACAATCAGTACAACGATTAGTACAATCAGTACAACGATTAGTACAATCAGTACAATCGGCCTCAGAGGACTTTCCAGCGGCCATTCTTTCTGCTGCCTTCCCTGACGATCAAGTTTCTCTCCGCGAGCTTGGCCAGGTTGTATTTGACGACCCTTGCAGACACGCCGGTTTTCTCAGCCAGGACGACCGACGTGATCGCCGTCTCCGCACGAAGAATCTCCAGCAGCTGCCCCTGCACGTCGGTTAGTTCACGCTCGACGACTGGATGCTTGTCGTTGGCTTCATCGGATTCGGCAGCCTCTTTGGGGAACATGGCGACCACCAAGCCTCCCACGACCAATGAGAACTCCGGCTCCGGATTGCCGTTCTTCCTGCATTCCTCCATGACCTTCCCGATCCCCTGCGCCCAGTTCTCCACATAGCCTGCGGCATGGAACACGTTGGCTATCGTCTTGTTGCGCCTGACGGACCGATGCGGAGATTTAAGGTCGTCCGGCACCCAGCCCTTTGGAAGTTCTCCGAGGCAGGATATCTCCATCTTGTCCGGAAACACGGACACGGTCACAGGCTCCTGGAACTCGTAGTCCATGTGACACAATGCATTGACTATGAGCTCCCTGACGGCCTCCAAAGGATACTTGTACACGAGTATGCGGGACGCCCCTTTGAAACCGAACACGGGCGGGACATACTTGTCGTAAAGGACCGATAGCGCGTCGTCAGGCACCATAATCAATGGGGACTCGACATAATCCTCCCTCTGGATCAGGCGCCTCGAATTGAACTGGCCTATCTTGAGGAACGCCCCGTCGTTGACCCTCCTCGGCTTCGGAGAGAAGAGGATGGCAGCCGAATACGACACCTTGCCGTCGTTGGAGAGCATC
>JAITOF010000033.1 GCA_031290095.1 Candidatus Methanoplasma porotermitis | reverse complement strand
CTGACTTCCTGTTCAACATGTATGCGGCAAGCATAGTTGTTCCAGTTCCACAAAAGGGGTCAAGAACGACTCCGTTTGCGGGGCAGGTCAGCAATATCGGGTTTTTACACAGTTCTGTGGGATATGCGGCATAATGCTCAAGTCTGTTCTGCGTGTCTTCTGGCACGATGTCCCAAATGTCGCCAGGCTTGCTGCCCTTCGGGTTGTATTTCAGGAAATAAAATCCTTTGGCGTTGAGTTCTTTCGCTCTTCCGGATATTTCTTCCGAATCAGAGTGCGTGGCCCTCTGCTGCCCTTTGATAATCATCCTGAAATCGGAGACCATACCTTTTTTCATGCAATCTATCATGTTGTCCAACTCAGAAATTGCATTTTCTTTCTGTAAGTCGGTCAACGTCGCAGACGACTCGATCTGCATCTTATATTTCTTTCCAGACACCCCGGTTGCAGATACGGGTTTTCCGTTTTTCATGGTCGATTCTTTTGGATCGTTTCTTATCGCGTCGATGTCGTAGTAATATTTTTTGTTCTTGACAAAATGAAACACGGGCTCGTACATGTTGCGCAGTTTGTCCGAAGCATTGTCTGGATTGCCTTTTAGCTTGTTCCAGATGACAGTATTGCGCAAGATCCATTTCTGAGAGTCGATTAATTCTATCGAGACTCTCCACGGGATGTTTAGCAGAGTCTTGTTGTCGTATGTGTCGCCGACGTTCAGCCAAAAAGAGCCTGTCGGTTTAAGGACTCTATGAACCTCCCCGCATATCTCGGCGAGCGTGGAGACATATTCCTGATAGGTTTCTTCCTGGCCAAAGTTGCCTGACGCATATTTTCTTTTTCCCCAGTATGGAGGGCTCGTCATGCAACAGTCGATGGATTCGCTTGGCAATTGTTTTAGGCATTCGAGCGCCCCCGAACAGATAAAGAACGGAATTTTACAGTCAGATCGGAGATAGTCGTTCACGCTGTCTGATTTAGATTGTTCAACTATTGGTTTGTCGCAAACAATTTCATCTAGACACGTTTGATTCATCGACAGTCGAACGTCTTGTTCGTATTTGATTCTTTTAGTTTTGAATGCGGCTTGGCAGTCTGGTTGCGCTTTGTGCGGATTTGAGAATGTGTGAAAACACACTTTTTTGAATGCCGTAAAATGCGAATTAAGTGGACAGCCTGCGAAGAACATGCGGGCCACGAACTCAGTCCCTCGAGGGCGACAGACGTGCTTGCCAACGACTTCAGCAACGGCACAAAACACACGAACATCGTCGACTGGCTCTTGGACGCGTAATCACAAATCCAGCTCGATAGACGCCCCGGCGTAGAAGTCCTTCACGCCGTCGAGGCCGAGGATCGCCCTCAGCATGGACATACCTTGCACCCCGGTGCAGTGGTTGAGATGCAAGTCCGTGCATGCCGCGTCGGAGAAGGCTTTCGCGACTGCGTCCGCCTTTGCGTTGTCTCTCTTTCCTATGAACGCCCCGCCCACATAGGTGATGGGGCTGTTGTCGAACCTGCCTCTCACCTCTGCGACGGCATTCTCAACGCCAAAGCCAGAGCGGGCGCTGAGGACGGCGGGGCCCTTCGCCGCGTCGACGACCAAAAAACATTCGTCAGAGCCGCCGGACGCCAAAGGTGGGGACATGTGGACGTGGTCGGTGATTTTGACCCACCCGTTCACTTCGTGAAGAACCGCCTTGCCAGCGCCCTCTTCGGGGATGTGCATCCCCTTTGTCCCGAGCATCGACTTCATCCCTTTGGCCGACGCGGGGGCGTATATGTCTATCGGAGCCGCCCTTTCCCTGAGAAACCCTGCCAGGCCGCCCGTATGGTCCTTTTGGCCGCACGATATCGCAATCAAATCCACAGAGTCGGGCTCGACATCCGCCTGGGACAGGTTGTGCATCAGGTATCTTCCGCGCCTTCCGACGTCGAAAAGCATCCTTTTACCGTCGGCGTCCACCAGCAGGGAGAAACCCTTCGCGCCGATGAAGCTCGTGCCCACCTCTGCGCCTTCGTCGTAAATGCAGCGGATTGTGGCTTTCATGCGACCGAGAAGCGCGTCATCGTTGAATAACCTTTCAGCGATGGTACAAGGAGTCTGGCAGCTCCTTACATATATGGTGGACGAACTCTTCGCTCATCTTTCCGGATGCCAGCATAGAATGCACCTTCTTTGGGACCGTGTTTATCGACATCACCGCCCCGGGCTTGTCCAGGTCGTCTATGTAGTCAGTTTCCATCATGAACCTGCGCGTGCCTTTGCCTATCGCCTCCGCAAGATAGCTCTTGGACGCGGGAATCGACGGCATCACCCCAAAGGTCTCGTCCGGCAACACCAGCGGCGGGGAGAAGTGCTTGACCACGAGCCCGGGATCGAGCCCTACTGAGCGGGCCGTCTCTGAAAGATAGCGATTGGTTTCCAAGGATCCAGATTCGCAGTGGATTATAACGGGGCAGTCCAGCTCCTTGGCGTGCTCCATGCCTCTGCGCAGGATGCGGTGGGAAGAGTCGAGAACATCCTGGCTCACATCGAAATGCGGCCTTCCTATCTCTCCTATGGCACTCGCCTTGCCCTCCGCCACGAGCCTCGCCGCGTCGTCCATTCCTCTGAGCATCGCGCCCTCGGCCTTCTCGGCTCCCAGGCGCTCGGCCAGAGGCAACAGGAGCACGGGGTACGGCCCCACTGCGACGTTTATCTCCAAGCCTGTCCTCTCCCTCGCTTTGTCGGCGAGGTCCAGCGTTATGCCGTATGACGTGACGAAGTCCTCTCCGCCGCATATCTGCACCTCTTTGTACGGAAGGGTCACGAGGGTCAGCCCCGTGCCGCCAGCGGCTTTGAACTCGAGAAGCGCCTCCACATTCCTGCCGGACGGGCTCATATGTATGTGATTATCGTAAATCGGGAGAGGCCCCATGGGATTCTTAAGGACAAACAATATAATTATACATTCCCTGGGAGCCGACAGATGGACCACAACGCCCGCTTTCTTCTGAAGTCGTTCCGGAAATACTACAAGACGGAGCATCCCCTGCTTCCGGACAGGTTCACCAAGCGGGAGTTCGGCTTCATGTTTTTCGACAGGGATATGGTCCAGAGGCACATGGGGTTCCGCGGCGTCGAAGACCTCAGGAAGTTCATGATCTCCCAGGCGCCTAGCCACAGCTACTACTCCACGGCGTATTACAGGAAGCCTGCGGCTCCAACCATGGATGAGAAGGAGTGGCTGGGCGCGGAGCTCATATTCGACCTTGACGCAGACCACTTGGCTGGCGCGGAGAACATGTCGTATTCGGAGATGCTCGTGCAGATCCGCAACGAGATGGTCAACCTGGTGGACGGCTTCCTAATGGCCGACTTGGGGTTCGGCGAGGAGGACATACACCTGACGTTCTCGGGAGGCAGGGGATATCATGCGCACATACCGCATCAGAGCGTCCTCACCTTGGGAACGTATGAACGAAGGGAGCTCGTCGATTACATCACATGCTCGGGGATGAGCATCGACTGGGTGTTCCCTTTCCAACAGGTCCTGGTGTCTCAGATGCGCACTTCGCAGGGCAACCTCCCCGGCATCAGCAAGGACCGCCTGATACCGTCTGCGGAGACGGGGGGATGGAAGAGGAAGATGAGGAACGGCCTGATGGACGTCGTCAACGACGTGTGCGACCTCGACCCCAAGGACTTGAGACGCATATACCCCTCTCTCAAGCCCTCGCAGGTCAAGACGGTGGCAGGCTTGCAGGAGGATGTCCGCAGGAGCAGGAAGGTCCTGTTCGAAAGGAACAACATGGCCGTCCTGTCGCACCCGCACCAGGAGATGCTTGTGAGGATCATGAAGGAGGACGTCGCGCCGAGCATGGCCGGAGAGGTGGACAAGCCCGTCACCCCCGACATCAAGAGGCTGATCCGCCTTCCGGGGTCGGTGCATGGGAAGTCGGGGCTCAGAGTCACGCCGATAACAAGGACCCAGCTTACAGGCTTCGACCCTCTGGAAGACGCCGTGCCCGCCGCATATTCGGACGATCCCACGAAGATCACCCTGCGCAGGGATTACGATCTTGACATCAAAGGGCAACACTTCTCGCTCAAAGGGGAGACGGAAGTCCCTGAATACGCCGCCGTGTTCCTCGTTGGGAGAAAGGTTGCCGATTACGGGTACCTATCCGAGAGGACGGAATCTCTGTTCTGAGCCTGGACGCAGCAGCAGGCGCGGGACTCGGCTACGGAATAGCCGTTCTTCTCCGCCCACCTTATCGTGTCGCGGGACATGTTTGCTATCTCCCTCACGCCCCTAAGTATGCATTCTCTCTCCAGCGACCTGTGGGACCGGTCGCGCATGCACCCGAGGGTTATCTCAAAACCCCTGTCCAAAAGCGCGTCGACGGCGGACAAGACCGTTTCCTCAGACACGGAGTGAAAGTCGAACGCCGTCCCAGGGGTGGGTACCAGGCTCAGGAGGACGGCTTTTGAAAGCCCCGCCTCTTTGACGACCGCCGCCGATTCGACGAGGTCGCACGTCCCGAACCCTGCGGTCAGATGCGGGACCAGCGTCCCGCCTGCTTCAAGTATCGTGCGCAGAAGCCCGGCGTACTCCTCCGGCTTCCGGTCCAAGTGCAACACAGGCCCTATAACCGCAGGGTCCTGATGGACGTCCACAGAGAAGTATCCGACGCCTGCGCGGACAAGGTCCTCCGCCTGTTCCGTCGTGAGGAACCCGGCGTGCACGTTGACTTTCAACCCCATGTCGGCCATTCTGCGTATTGCGCCGAGGTGAGGGTGTATCGGCACGCGGCCGCGGCTGTCGCATCCGCCGCTAATCAACGCTCCTTCTCCGCCTGATTCGCGCACGCGTTCCGCGAAAGCCAAGAGGGCCTCGTCCGTGGTCGCGCACGCCATGTGCCCCAGATGCCGCCCCTTGCAGTGCTCGCACCCCTCGGCGCAGTACGATCCTGTCACGGACACAGACGGGAACGAGCCGCCGGGGCAGAAATTGACTATCTTTGTCTGAGGGGCGCTCATGCATGGAGTTCATGCGCCCCGCGCTTATATTGTTGTCTTATTGCAAGGGGGTGTTGACGTGCGCGGTCCGCCGGATGTTCCCCGCACGGCGAGAACGATACGGGTCCAGAGGTGAAGTCTGCCCCTGTCGAACGGCGTCGGGTATGTGGCATAGAATGTCAAACAGGGCCGAAAGACCCTTTTTCCCTTGCCTTTTCCACCGTGTTGTTCTCACCATCGAAAAGGGAAACAGGCATATAACAATCACGCTCGGAATCCTTCGAGATTCGTAGACTCCCTCGTTCTCCCGCCCACCCTCCAAAGCTGACGGCCATGCCCTGCGCCTTCGTTTAAATCTTGTTCGGGGCCGTTCCGAAACTTTGAATTCGCTCGCATCCCTCTTTTTTAAAGGGAAACTTTATTAATTGATTATAATTGTGTGGAGCCAAGGTAATCTTTATGAAAGCATTCCGCGTGATAGGTTCATACGCAGACCCCAGGAAGAGACAGCCGTTCACCATGGAGCTGTCCGCTGTTGATGAGACGGCGGTCAGGGAGAGGGCGCTGTCCACCCTCGGCAGCAAACACAGGCTCAAGAGAAGAGACATCGACATCACCGAAGTGACCGAGCTCTCCGTAGACCAGATAACGAACCCGGTCGTCAAGTACGAAGTCGGGGCATGACATGGAAGACGACGAGTTCCGCCGAGCGCTGGCTGTTCTGGACTCGTACAACGTCCAGCTTGACGCCTTGACTCGCCAGGTAGAGGTCCTGCAACTGTCGCTTCAGGAAACCAGCAGGGCCAGAGAGTCCCTGAAGGCCATCGGGGCCGCCAAGGAAGGCGACGAGATCCTGGTGCCTGTCGGCACCGGGTCGTTCGTCCCCGTAAGGGTCTCAGGCAAGAAGACGGCGATCGTGGGCATAGGCAACAGGATATCTGTAGAAAAAGACATGGACGAGGCCGCCGAGTTCATCGCCTCTCGTGGAAACGAGATTTCCGAGGCCCTGAAAAAGTCCGTCTCGGCGCTGTCCGAGATGGAGGTTGCGGCAGAGAGGCTGACCTCCGCCGTGCAACAGGAATACCGCAACAGGCAGATTGTCGAGTGATGCGGCGATGTTCGACTCTCTGAAGTCCAAGCTCAAGAACGTTTTCAGCAAGTCTGAGAAGCTGGACTCGGAGAAGATTTACGAGACCGCGCCGGAGCCTGCCCCTGAAGAAGGACATGTGCTGGCAGAAGCCCACAAGACCGCCCCTCCATCTCAGGCTGAGGAAGAGGCCGTACCAGAGCCTGTTTCTCGGGAGAAGCTGGAAAAGCTCTCTATTTTTAAGAAAAAAATCGAAAGAGACCCCGTGCCTCCAGAGCCTGCCCCCGTCGAAGAGGCGCATGAGGAAGAGGCCCCGAAAAAGAGGACGTCCCGCAAAGAAGCCCTCAAACAATCCAGGCAGGCCGTCAAGCCCGACCGGTTCTCTACAGACGGGATGGTCGGCGCCTCTGGCAAAAAAATCAAAGAGGACCCTCTTGACGACCTTCTGGACGAGCTTGAGGTTGCCCTTCTGGAATCCGACGTCGCCTACCCTGTGGTGCAGGAGATAATAATCGGGGTCCGCGACAACCTGGTCAACAAAAAATATGCCAGAGAATACAGTTTGGAGCAGGTCGTCGAGTATGCGGTGAAGGGCGCCGTGCGCGACGTCCTCAAAGTCAACGAGTTCGACTTCATGAAATGGCTGGAGGGGCAGCCGAGGCCCACGGTCGTCATGTTCATCGGTATAAACGGCACAGGGAAGACTACCGCGATCGCCAAGGTGTCAAAGCTCCTCACGGACGACGGGAAGAGCGTCGTCCTTGCCGCCTGCGACACGTTCAGGGCAGGGGCGATAGAGCAGCTCAGCATCCACGCCGAGCGTCTCGGGGTGAAGATAGTGAAGCAGTCGCAAGATGCAGACCCCGCGTCTGTGGCATACGACGCCATAGAGCATTCGAAGTCCAAGAAAAGGGACGTCGTCCTGATCGACACCGCAGGCAGGATGCAGACCAACAGCAACCTCATCGACGAGATGAAGAAGATAGCCAGGATATCCAAACCTTCGCTCAAAATTTTTGTCGGCGACGCTTTGGCGGGGAACGACGCCATAGAACAGGCGAAGGTGTTCGACGCCGCAGTGGGAATAGACGCGATCATACTGACCAAGATAGACACGGACGCAAAAGGCGGCGCGGCGCTTTCCATAGCGCACACGATCGGGAAGCCGATAGCGTTCGTGTGCAACGGCCAAGAATACAAAGACATCCAAAAGTTCGACGCCGACTGGATGCTAGACCGTCTTTTTGAATAATCAGACGCACAGTTTGAAGAACACCGAGGCGAAGACCATCGCATCGGTGACCATGTTGTCTATCACCACATGCTCGTTGGGTCCGTGAAGGGTGCCTCCGCCAAACTCCCATACGTATGCGTCGTAACCAGCCAGCCTGAAGAAGTTAGCGCACGTCGCGCCACCGACCCCCACGGCCTCCGGCGTCACTCCCGTAACCTCTTCTATTGAAGACTCCAGGGCCTTGAACACTTCGTTCTCCGTCGAGGAGGGCTTGCCGCAAAGGTGCCTTTGTATCTCTGTTATCTTTATCTCGGCGCCGGTGGCGTCTGCGTGTCTCGCGGAGAGGCGCTCGGCGACGGAGACGATGTCGTCTATCCCGTGCTGCGGCAATGCGCGTATGTCCATGCTGAACTCGTAGTTCCCCGGTATGGTGTTGACGTTCAGGACGGTCTTCGGGCTCTTCGTGGGCTCGAACGTCGACCTCGGAGGACGGAACGAGGGGTCGCGATCGCTGAACTCCGTCTCGAACGCGTCCATGAGCTCTGAAAGCAGCCTCACCCCCACGCGGAAGGCGTTTATTCCGTCGTCAGGCGTGGAGCCGTGCACTGATTTGCCGGTAATGTTGAACTGCAGCCATATCAGATTTTTTTCTGTCACGTCGATGAGGTCGCCTGCCGGGGTGCCCCAGTCGGGAACGATGAAGACGTCGTCCTTAGAGAAACAGCCCCTCTTTATCAGATACTCGATGCCCATCTCGCTCGTGGTCTCTTCGTCTGCCACGTAGGCGATGCCTATGGACCGTCTTTTCAGGCTCTTCGCAGGTATGAACTTGGAGGCGAACATCGCGGAGAGCACGGCCTGCCCGTTGTCTTCCGTTCCGCGCCCGTAGATTTTTCCGTCTTTCACGACCGGGTCGAAAGGGTCGGTGCACCAGTCCTTGAGGTCGCCTGCCGGGACAGTGTCCATATGCGCCACGATCCAGACCGTCCCCTTCCCCTTGCCGTTCTTCTTCGCGAGGATGTTAGGCCTCATGACCCGGGG
The DNA here is from genome assembly GCA_031290095.1 of Candidatus Methanoplasma porotermitis. Classification (GTDB taxonomy): domain Archaea; phylum Thermoplasmatota; class Thermoplasmata; order Methanomassiliicoccales; family Methanomethylophilaceae; genus Methanoplasma; species Methanoplasma porotermitis. Next base: position 19,474 of record JAITOF010000033.1, on the reverse strand, counting down.
GTTGGTGTTGTCCGGGACGTCGATGCGCTCTACGCTGTCGTATCCTTTGAGGTGGCGAAGAAGCATGTCCGCCCTCCTGCCCTCGCCGTCGCCGCCGTTCACAGGAGCCAGTGCCGGGATGCGGATCATCTCGGACATGATGCGGACCATGTCCTCCCTAGATTCTCTTATCTTGTTCAGAACCTCCTCCCGCTCCATGCTATCTGGAAGGGAGAGGCGATTACATAATGATTTCCAGACGGCATGACCCTCTTTCAGCCAGAACTGTCGCGTAAGCACGCCTCATACCCTGCAGTCTGCTGTTTGTTCCTTGCCGTGGACAGCGACGGTTTTCCCGCCATGTACCAGTTATCGATGGCGATGCGCATCCTCTCCCCTGCGTCCGGGCCGGCTCCCGCAAGCTCCCTGATCAGCGCTGCGCCGGCCTCGTCGAGGCTGGACTTATGCACCGAGCTGCAACAATGCCTTCTCACGAGCAGGCCCTTCGTCCGTCCAGACGATATGCGTGCCGAGACCTCGTTCAAGAGGTCCTCGTAGCTGAGGAACTCGTACCTCTCTGCCTCCTCTTCCGTAAGGTCGTCTGCAACCAAGGCATATCTCATGAGGCTCTGTTTGCGATGCGGAGATATAAATGTGTTCCAAAAACGAAACCGCGTTTCCGGTATTTTTCGGAGTTCTTTCGAGTTGCATGAAGGGACTAAAACGGGTGCGACAGCAAAACCCGCGTCTCCGGACGAGCCGTCGTAAAGCAGGTCACTGCCGACACGCGACGGGCGAGCACGCGCTTGTGGGGGCAAGGCGCCGCGACTTGCGGCCGGCAATGTTTGATCCATGCTTCGAAGAGGTTTGGGGAAGAGGGTTCGGAAGAGGTTTGGAGGCGCCTTCCGGCCCGGCCGCCGGGTCAGCGGCGCCCGAGCACTAGCCACAGGACGGCGGAGCCTGCGGCTATGGCTATTACGACCACGGCGAGGATGACGGCGACAGACACGCCGTCGTCGTCTCCGCCGCTTGCGTCACGCGAGCCTCCTGCGGCGTCGTCAGAGCCGTCGCTCCCGCTCCCTGCGCCTCCCGGCGAGGAGGCGGACGGCGCGGACTTCACGCTTATGACGTGGTTGGAGGCCACGCCGGAGAACGCGTACTTGCCCGCCGCGGTGGCGGACGGGACGCTCGCCCCCCGTCCACGACCACGTCTGATATCACGTAGCCGGGGCTCGCGGAGAACGCGAACGAGACGGTACCTCCGCTCGAGACGCCCACGGAGCCTGCCGGGGTTATCGTCGAGTTCGAGTCCGCAGACGCCGTCACGGAGAACTCCAGGCGCGTCGTCTCCACCGATATCGTGTGGCCGTTGCTCGTCACGTTCAGGAACGTGTACGCCCCGGCCGCCGCGGCGGCCGGGTCGTCCACGCCGTCTGTCCTGACCTTCCATACGGCGTACCCGGGGTTGGCGGAGAACGCGAAGGTCGCATCGCCGCCCTCGGCCACGCGTATGGCACTGCCCACCACGCTGACGTCGCCGGACAGCGCGATCTCGCCGTTGGCGATCGACGCGCCGACGACGAAGTACCCTACGTAGCTGGGTCCGGGCAGGTAGGCATACGCGACCCTGCCGCCGAGGTCCGAGGCGTCGAACGGCCCCCCCCCCGTCGAGGACGGTCTTGAAGTAGCCGTTGTCGTCTAACGTGTTGCTCACCTTCACCGCGCCCTTCTCCGGGAACCCTGAGAGCGTCACGACTCCGAGCGGGGACTGCGTCGCGTAGACCGGGCCGCCGACATGCTCGTTGAAGTAGACCACCACGTCGGGGTTCCAAGATGTGGGGACAAAAGCGTCGGACATGTCGATCCTGGTGGGCGTGGAGCCCGAGCCGTCATCGTAGACGGACACGACCGAGAGGTTAGCGCCCCCCAGTATCAAAGTGCCTGCTTGGAAGTCGCCGAGCCGGGGCACCAGTATCGTCAACGAGGCGAGGGCCCGGTTCGACTCCAGCGCGTTTGGAGCCATGTACGTCACGCTGGCGGGGATGACGAGGGACCCCAATACGTACGTGTTCGAAATCGCCGCAGACCCTATGCTCGTCACGCCGTATGGGATGTCGATCGACACGAGGGGGTAGCAGTTGCGGAACGCCCTGTTGCCTATCTCCAGGTCGCCGCCTACCAGGACTATATGCTTCACGAACGGCCTTATGTGGTCCCAGGTCGACATCGTGTCCGTGGACCCTAAGGTGTGGGCGATGGTGCCGGACCCCGAGAACATCAGCGTCCTGGTTCCCGCGTCATAGCTCCACGAGACGCCCAACACCTCTACGCCGTTGTCGGACAAGGGCAGGCCGGTGTCCGGGTCGGTGTGGGCGACCGCGGACGCGCCCCTGCTGATCGTGGTGTGGGTGACGGTGCCGGTCGGATCCTCCGTGAAAGGGCTGACGTTGTCGTACGTTCCGCTCACGGAAATAGTGTTGAACAAGCCGTAGACCATATCCGAGGACGACCACACGCGCACGTTCAAGCTGCGGACCGACGTGCCGTTGTCGAGGTCGAGCGCCTTGTCGCCCACGGACGCCAGACTGGACCCGTCGGCCACGACCACGTTGCGCAGCGGGAAGCAACCTGCGAACGCCCCTTCGCCTATGGAAGTCACGCTGGCAGGTATGAAGACCTCCCCCATGATGCCGAAGGAGAACGCCCCCTCGCCTATGGAAACCACGCCGTAGGGGATGGACACGGAGGGGAGGGCCGAGCGGTAGAACGCATACGCCCCTATAGACGTCACGCCGTCGCCTATGTGGATCGAAGTGATCTCGCCTGCGTATCCGCCCCACGGCGCACTGCTGCTTTGTCTCGTCACGACTACAGCATAGTTCGCCATGGCTCCCGTGCCGGCGCCCTTGGATATCGTCAGCACGCCCCGGGAAAGGCTCCAGTCGATGCCCCCGTCGGTGCCGGACGCGCAGCTCCGCCGCGCTGCGGGACGCTCGCGCGCCGAGTCGTGATTGAAATGAAATAGGTGAAGGGCGTGGCATGCGCCCCCGCCCTTCGTCATTCCCTGCGCACGATCATCGTGACCGCGTTGCCTCCGCCGAGGCACAGGGTGGCGAGGCCGTTGTCCTTGTTGCGGTCATGCAACGCGTGTATCAGCGTCGTCAGCACGCGGGACCCGGAGCATCCAATGGGGTGTCCCAGGGCGACCGCCCCTCCATTGACGTTGAACTTCTCGTCAGGAACGTCGAGCTCCTTCTTCACTGCGCACGACGCCGTTGCGAACGCTTCGTTATGTTCGAACAGGTCTATGTCGTCGATGGTCATCCCCGCCTTCTTCAGGACGTGTCGGGTCGTCGGTATGGGCGCCTCCATGATCAGCTCGGGCTTGACGCCTCTTTCGCCGTATGCGACGATCGAAGCTATCGGCTTGTGGCCGTGCTCCTCTGCCCAGCTCCTGGACGCCACGACGACCGCCGCCGCTCCGTCGCTGAGCTGGGACGAGTTGCCTGCGGTGACGACCCCGTCCTTCTTGAACACAGGCTTCAGATTGGCCAACGTCTCAGGGGTCGTGTCGGCCCTTATGCCTTCGTCGTTCTCAAAGACGACGTCCCCTTTCTTCGTCTTGATCGTGTACGGCAGGATCTCCTTCTTGAACTTCCCTGCGGCCTGCGCAGCCGCGGCCTTCTTGTGGCTGTCTGCAGAAAGGGCGTCGGCGTCCTGGCGGGTTATCCCGAACCTCTCGGCCACGATCTCTCCTGTGAACCCCATGTGCTGATTGTTAAAGATGTCCCACAGGCCGTCGTGCACCATCGCGTCCACAAGCTTCTGGTCGTTCATGGTGAACCCCCATCTTGCGCCGTTCAGAACATAGGGGATGTTGCTCATGCTCTCCATCCCTCCGGTGGCGATGACGTCGTACTCCCCCGCTTTGATCGCGTCCGCCGCGTTCATGGCCGCCTTGAGGCCGGACCCGCAGACGGCGTTGACTGTGTACGAGCCTATCTCCACAGGCAGGCCGGCGCATACGGCCGCCTGTCTCGCAGGGTTTTGGCCGAGGCCCGCCGATACGACGTTGCCCATGATGCATTCTTCGATCTCGCTCGGCAGGACGCCTGCGCGGTTCACCGCCTCTTTAAGCACGGCCGCCCCCAACTCGGTGATTTTTATTCCGTTCAGGGCCTTGCCGTACTTTCCGATCGGCATCCTTACTGCACTGAGAATTACTGCTTCTTCCATTATGCGCACCTCGTCAAATGATTGGGCGTGACTTGCTGACAGCATATATATGACTGTCGGTTACATAATACGATTATTGACGAACTCTACCGGTTGTTCCAGCCCCATTCTTTTAAGCGGCTTTGACAGGTGCCGACGTGCAGGCGCAGGCGGCTCGTACCATCCCTCGACCACCCATCTGACTGCTTTGACCGGCGGCGGCGCGGCGATCTTCGCATGGCATTTGCGACACCTGTATCCTTTGTCTTTTCCGATGGACTCCATCGCACGCCCGCATGACTCGCACAAAGGATTGGATGTTTTCACAAAAGCCTTGGCCAGAGACATGACGCGGACCTTCTCGACGTTGAGCGTCCTCGGTTCTTCGCGCAGCTCGCCCATCACGCCGATCCTGTCTCCGGGAACCAGCCTGTCGAAGAGGTATCTGAACTCCTTCGACGGCTCGTATGCGGCGCAAGCAATCGTTCCATAACGGGTCGTCATGTCCATGAAGACATGCCCGCCCTTGGCGTGCAACGCAAGGGAATCCACCGTCCCTTCGATGTAATACGAGCTGTTTGGAGATAGCCCGGAGGCTCCGCGGATGATGTGGTCGTCCGTCCCCTGGTTCGTGAGAAACACCATCCACCTGTCGAGGGGTTCGGTGGATATGGTTTCATACCCTCTTATCAGGTCTTCCCTGTCGTCGCCTCTCAGCCCGTACATCACAGGGCAGGGCGTAGACGGAACCATTGCGACTTTTCCCGTCCTTTCGTCCCAGCTGTTGAATGTGGACGGGATGCCCAGCTCGACTTCCCGAATCGTCTGCGGATCGAACGCCCTCTCTGTGCCCCATCTGTCCTTTTGGCGGTACGAAAGCAGCTCCAGCGTGTGGTCTGCCGGGCGCCAGGACATTCCACATACGCAACCGACGATCCCACGTCCGCATCCCAGCTCATACTTCGATGCGCCTATCCTTTTTACTTCCGCGTCTATGCGCTCGCGGTCCATTATGGTCCTTACGCCTTCCCAATACAGCCTAGGCGAGGGCTTGACCCTGCTCACCAGCAGGCCCGGGTCCGCATCGGGTTCATGAAGCTCGTCGACTATCGGCGACAGTTTCCTCATAAGAGCCTCCGGCTCCGGCTCCGACGACAATGCGTCAAAACAATGGACGGCTTTGCCGTCCATGTTTCCCACGACAGTCTTCTTTCCCAAGCCATGGCCGAGCCTCATCACGAGCGCCCCGTTGCCGCGCGTCTTCCACGGGATTGCGGGATTCAGGCGCACGAGCCTCGGATACCCTATGAGATCCAATCCCGACCGGCGTATGATTTCAGTGGCCAGGAACGTCGTGCAGTTGCCGCGAACCGAATCAGTGTCATCGACTGCAACATACATTGCGAGGTCATTGCCGCGCCGATATAACAATTATGCTAACAGCCTCATCTGTCGCACAAAAAACATCATGCCGTCCTCCGAAACCTCTCCAGTGACGGCATACACGCCGTCATCGACCGGCATCTCGGGAAAATAGCATCTTCTCCCCGCGCCGCTGGTGTCTTCCAGAGTGAAGGTGTATCCCTTTGCCGATTCCTTTATATCAAAAACAACACCGACGATTTCTTCCTCGCCCATCCCGCTGTCTGACGCAGAACGGGGAGAGGCGACGACGATCGTAAGAATCATCACAATCACCACAGAAACCGCCAGCAGGACATATCTATCAGGAACACCCGTCATGACACTGGCGTTCGATGTCGGGACTTATAAACACGCTGACTACAGTCAGCACGCAACAACTGCCCCCCACCCCTCCACTTCCACTGGAAACTTCGTAAGCTCAAACGTCTTATGAGGTTTGTTCGGAAGGCCAAAAATCAGGACCGCAGGCGAACGGTTAAACTGGCTCGCCTATAATCCAAAGAAGCCCTACAAACACTACTATGCCTAATATGCATGCACCAATTACAAGCCATCCTTTCATTATCTTGTCTCCAATGTTCGGCTCTATCGACCATATAATCGTTCAGTTATAAAACACAAACACATCGCTCGCAAAACTCGCACAGACAAGTAAAATATATTGATGACTGCATGTGCGCAAAGGCGGGCAAAAATGGATGTAAACGATAAGACTGTTGAAAAAAAGGAGAAGGAAGAACCTCGAGATTCTATCTTCGGTCTTTTTACTTCAAAAAGAAAGAATCTGATTAAAAACAGAAACGTCCTCCAGAACACGTTTATTCCAAATCAGCTGCCGCATCGAAAGAGAGAGATAGATCAGATTGCAGAAATAATCGCACCGTCTCTCCAAAAGAATAAGCCTTCGAACATACTCATAACCGGAAGAACAGGAACCGGGAAGACTGCAGTTCTCAGCTACATCGAAAGAGAACTCAAGAAAGCAGACCCAGAAGAGGAGAACTGTTGTTATGTGTATGTCAACTGCGAGGTCGTCGATGCTCCTACATCGATACTTTATAACATTTCCAATCAAATTATAAAGGAGCATGAAAAGAAGATCCCCTTTACAGGCTGGAGCTTCGACAAGGTGTATGAAACACTTGTGAGCTACATAGACGAAGAAGACAAAGTGTTCATCGTCGTGCTTGACGAAATAGACATGGCGTTTCAGAAAAGAGGAGACGAGATATTCTATTTTTTGACGACGATGAACGAGATTCTGAAGAAGTCGAAGGTGTCGATTGTCGGGATTACAAACAATACAAAGTTCACAGAGCTTCTCAGCACGAAAATAAAGAGCAGGCTGGGGGAGGAGAAGATAATATTCACTTCGTACACGCCAGAGCAAATCAAGGATATTTTGAAGGAAAGGGCCGAGACCGCCTTCAACCCTGGAATCCTGGATGAGGGAGTCATACCGTATTGTGCCGCGATATCCGCACAGGACTCCGGAGATGCGAGAAGGGCAATAGACCTTTTGAGGATCGCGGCGGACATCGCAGAGAGGAATGGCGATGTGAAGATTACAGAAGCACATGTGAATTATGCAAGAAGCAGGATAGAGCTCGATGCCGTAAGCGAAGTGATAAAAACAATGCCCATACAATCCAAGATAGTTCTTATGGGCATCATAAGGAACAGGGACAACGGCGAAGGCAATAAGAACAGGATGACTACAGGCGAGGTATATTCCATGTACAGCGAGATATGCGGAGTGTTGGGTCACCAGGTTCTAACACAGAGAAGAATCACTAACATAATATCCGAGCTTGACATGCTTGGCATAATTCATGCCATAGTGAAGTCTTATGGGCGTAACGGAAGGACGAAGGAGATAGAGCTTAACATCACCAACGACATAGTCGAGATGATATCCAGGGATGACATATTCAAGCCTCTTCTGAATTACAAGCCAAAAAAACAGACTACCTTGTCTCTTTAAAATCATATCTTTTTGGACTCGTCTATGTCATGATCCGGTTCCAGTGGAAACAGAGGGGTGGGGGGCATCAATTCTATCAGCCTGCGTCTTTCTCTGCGATATATTCTGGAGTCCGCGAGGAAGTTCGCTCCTATTAAGACAAACAACAGCATAACGCACATGGCGGCCAGGTTCGGGATGGTGTTTGGAACCTGCTGGTCAAGGATTGTGCCTTTGCCAGCGAAGGTCATCTTCACCGCGCCCAGCCAAGGCACCTCTATCCAAGCCACAGATCTTATTCTGTTGTGTTGCACGGGTCCGTCGCTGATGCCGATGCTTTGGTCGAGCATGGTGTTGTTGTCCCCCATCGTGACATATCCGGACCAGGGGGTGTCATCAGCCAGCTTGTCTAAGTCCAGGCTTACGTCCAGCGTGTGAGTGTAGCGCATGTTCCTCAGGGTGAGGGTGCCGCTCAGGCTGTTACAGCCGTCGCCTTTGGTCGCGTACCATAAGTCGGACGGATATCCGGCAAGAGACGGAGCGTCCCACGTCCCGTCTTCATTATATTCCAAATATAGGATGGCCCGATGAATCACGGGATTTTTACCTTCTCCGCGTTCATAGACGATCACGTCCCCGTAGTCGCCGAACGCACGATACCCGTTCTGATATCCCTCAACATAGGAGTTTATCGTGACTTTTGACGGAGACCTCACGACCATGAGGTCTCCTGTGTCTATTATCCCTATCTGGGATCCAATCCCGTGTTGCATGCTCTGCGAATCCACCGTAGTAAACGGGGGGCTCACGCCGGACGAATGAACCAGGCTGCCAATGCTTATAAAAATCAATGCAACGACGACAATGATCGCGGCGATCACGTGCTTGGTAGCCCTTTCCATTGACACTGAATACAATTCACTCGTTAATAAATGATAGGTAGGGGTCGATTCGGCTTAAAACACGGGGTTGCATGCCGTGTTCATATGGAAAGATGTTATATTAACAGCGGAATCCCCCTAGCATGGAAAGGCCTTCCAACGACCAGTACTTCATGGACATGGCCGAGCTCGTGTCGTCAAGATCGACGTGCGTCCGCAGACGCGTAGGTGCAGTCATAGTCAAAGACAAACACATCCTGTCCACGGGATACAACGGATCCCCGAAGGGTACTCGCCACTGCGAGGAGCTGGGGTGCATAAGGGAGCAGCTGGACATCCCCTCCGGCACAAGGCACGAGCTGTGTCGCGGAGTGCATGCGGAGCAGAACGCCGTCGCCCAGGCGGCGTATTTCGGAGTGAGCGTGAACGGCGCGACAATATACACGACGACGTTTCCGTGCTCCATGTGCGCCAAGATACTGATAAACTCGGGAATATTGGAGGTAGTGTATAAATCTGGATATATGGACGAACTGTCTAAGGAGTTATTGTCCGAGACCCAGATGAAGATACGTCGTTTTCCCGACAATGGCGGAATCGACGTTTGACGTTCGACGACGCAGTGGATGAACGATTAGCCTTAAGTATAATCATGCGATACGAAGCGCACTAAGTCGGGGAGTGTAAATTGAGCCGAACTGACATACTATCGGAAATAAAGACGGTCGAAGCAGAGGCTGATGCAAAGATCGCAAGGGCCGAAGCGGACAAAAAAACAGCCATAGCCGAGGCCCGCAGAGATTCTGTCAAAAGGATTCAGGAGGCTGAATCCGACATCCGCAACAACAACGAGTCTGTGATTGCGAAAGAACAGGCGGCCGTTAACGCAGAAAAGGAAGAGAAGCTTGCCGCAGGCAGGAAGGAAGCCGAATCTCTGGAGACGTCGTCTAAGAAGAAAATCAAGAAGGTCAACGACTTCCTTGTGAAAGAATTCGAGAGGGCCATAGATGTTGCTTCCTGAGTCGATGAGCAGGGTCGTGGTCGTGGGCACGAAGTCGCGTCTCGACGAGGCAATCGAAGCCTTCTATGACGTGAAATCGCTCCACCTGATCGATCATACCACCGGCGCAGACGGGATTTCAATCGGGTCTCCGTTGCCGAACACGTCCAAAGCGTCCGAGAGGTTGCTGAAGATAAGGGCGATGGAAAAGGAGTTGGCCATCGGGAAAGCCACAGACGTCTCCAAGGTCTCTGTCGAAGACGTGCGGGGGCAGATCGCCTCCGGCGGCGTCGAGAACGTCGAGAACGATGTTTTGAAGACCCTCGACAAACGGAACGACCTGAACCAGCAGATTGCCGAGCTGAACGCCAAAAAGAAAAATCTTGGCATCCTTTCAAAAATCCCAGTGGATCTGGAGCTCTATTCCGGATACCGCTCAATCTCATCAACCGTCGGCACAGTAGAAAGCGACCCGTCGTCGGCTCTGCAGTCCCTTCAGGACGTAGAGTATTTTGTTTCCTTCAAGAAGAAGGAGGGCGGCGCCGTCGCAGTGTTCGCCAGGGCCTCGGAAAAAGACAAAATCGCGGCCGCTCTGTCGGAGTTCGGGTTCGCGGAGATATCGGTCCCCGACGGGTCTGGGCTTCCGGCGGACCTCCTCACCCTGGTCGAGCAGCGCCTTCAGGCGCTGGACGCAGAGCTGGAGGCGATCAAAGAGGACCTGAAAGCTCACCAGGAAAAATACAAGACGTTCCTCAGGGCATCCGAGGAGGAGCTCTCCATACAGATAGAGAAAGGAGAGGTCCCGCTTAGGATTGCCGTCAGCGACCATTCATACATATTGGATGCCTGGGTCCCTGCGAAGAAGGCCGAGTCTGTCAAGGCGGACATCGAGTCCCGGCTGGGCAACGACGTCCATGTCGAGATCGAGGAGACACGCGGCAGGAAGCTCCACGACGAGGAGAAGGCCGAGGAGAGGTTCAAGAAGGCGCCCACCAAGCAGAGCAACGGCTTGGTGGCGAAAGAGTTCGAATACGCGGTGAGCCTGGTGTCTGTCCCCAGATATCAGGAGATAGACCCGACCATTTTGATCACCTTCTTCCTTCCGCTGTTCTTTGGGTTCATGATAGGGGACTGCGGCTACGCTATACCGTTCATGATCTTGGGCGCGTTCGGCCTTAGGACCACGCGCCACAAGGACTGGCGCGCCATCGCGACGGTCCTGTTCTTCGGAGGCATATGGGCGTTCCTGTTCGGGTTCTTCTTCTTCGGAGAGGCTCTGGGAATGCACTTCGTAGGCGTCGGAGGCGAGCTCATAACCGACGGAGGGAAGCAAGTCTCGTGGGACGCGCTCCTGAAAGTCGACTTCCCTGACTGGTTCTCCGGCATACTGCCCGAGTTCATCCATCACACCGCCGAGGGCGAGATCGTGCACCATGGCGTCGGAAAGCTCGTAGAGGTCACGTTCCTCCTCAAGCTGTCCGTGTACATCGGCCTGGTGCACCTCGTCCTGGCGTACGCGTGCGGCATTGCCAACAAGGCGAGGCAGCACGGCGCCAAAGCCGCCCTCTTCGAGAAAGGGGGATGGCTCATAGCTTTCACAGGCATAGTAGTGCTGTGTTACGGTCTGACGAGGGTGCTGTTCGATGGCGACGGGTTTGTGGGGCTGACCCTCTACCTGATCGTCGTCGGCGCAGTGCTTGTTCTGGTCGGAACGGTAATAAACTTCAAGATGGAAGGCGCGCAGGCGGTGATCGAGTTGCCCGGGCTCATCGGGAACGTGCTCTCGTACACTCGTCTTGCCGCTATCGGCATGTCCAAGGCGGGCATGGCGCTGGCCTTCAACTACATCGTGTTTGGGATGATCATGGGGATAAGCACCCCGGACTTCCATGTGAGCCCGATAATGCTCATCATAGGTCTGTTGATGCTCGGATTCCTCCATCTGGTCGTATGGACCTTGGCCATACTCTCTGCGGGGCTGCACGCGCTAAGGTTGCAGTTCGTGGAGTTCATGACTAGGTTCTTCGACGGCGGCGGAGTGAAATACGAGCCTCTGAGAATCAAACGCGAGAAAACGATTTTATACAGTAAAACAAAAGAAGAGGTATAAATAATGGCAGAAGCAGAAGCAACTGGATTGATAGCAATAGGCGCTGGACTCGCGGTCGGACTCGCAGGAATCGGGTCTGGACTCGGTGAGAAGGATGCGGCCGCCGCCGCCATCGGTGCGATCACCGAGGATCCGAGCATATTCGGTAAAGCGATGATATTCGTGGTCCTTCCCGAGACCATCGTCATATTCGGTCTCGTCATAGCTATAATGGCATTCTTCGTGCTGTGAACGTCTGAGGCCGGCCCATGGCATTAGACAACGTTACGAAGGAGATCGTCGCATCCGCCGACCTGAAAGTCTCGGAGATAAACGCCGAGAAGGACCGGGAGGTCTCGGCCATACGCGCCGAGGCCGATGCGGCCATCGCCGAGATGAAAGAAAAAGAGGACAAAAAGCTCACAGGCTCTGTTGAGCGCCTCAGACGCCAGGAGCGTTCCAGCGCAGAGCTGGAAAGCAAGAAGGTCGTCCTGTCGAAGAAGAAGGAGATCCTCGCACAGGCGTTCGAGTCCGCCCTCGCGGAGCTCGAGTCCGCGCCCGACGCAGAGAAGCTCGAGCGCCACAGGCAGATGGTCAAGTCGGCGAAGTCGGTCATCGGGCCCTCTAAAGCGCTCGTTTCCAAGAACGACAAGTTCACGGCGAAGGACCTGGGCGTGAAGTCTGTGGCAGTCGACGGCAGGATTCGTTCCGGCCTGATCCTCCAGAGCGAGGACGGCACCGTCGAGGTCGACATGCAGTACGAGACTCTTCTACAGGCTATCTGGGACCGCGAGATCAAGGCCTTGTCTGACATACTCTTCGGGTGAGACGCATGTTCGGGCGCAAAGGAAAGGCAAGCAACTACGCGTACACGGCGGCAAGGGTGAAAGCCAAGAAGGCCCACCTTCTGGCAGAGGACGATTACAGCAAGATGCTGATGATGACCCCTCAGGAGATATCCCGCTACATCAGCGAAGCCGGCTACACAAAGGAGATGACGGACCTCGCCAACAGGGAGAGCGGCCTGGACCTTTTGGAGCACGCCACGTACGCTAACATGGCGAATGTCTTCAGCAGCATCCTTTTGGCATCGACCGGCGGGCTGTACGACATGGTTTCTGCGTATCTCACGAAGTGGGACAACTGGAACCTGAAGGTCATACTCCGCGGGAAGTCCTATGGGCTGGACGCCGAAGGGATAAGGGAGGACCTCGTCCCTGCGGGCAGCCTTGGCGCCGAATCATTGGAAAAACTGGTCTCGCTTGAAGCAGACGACGACATCCTCGCCGCGTTCGGCAGGATGACGCACATCAACTTCCCTCAGGACGTCCTTGCCGCATACAAGGCGAGGTCCAATCTTGCGGAGATCGAGGACTACCTCGACAAACGCTACTACGAACATCTGTTGACGGTCGTCAGGCCGACGGACAGGCCGTCCCTCATGTTCAGAGACTACGTCATGAAGGAGATAGACATAAAGAACTTCGAGACGATTCTGAAGCTCAAGCTGGACGGCGTGCGCGGCGAGCCGGTGATGAAGTACGTCATACCCGGGGGGAAACAGATAGACTCGAAGCTGGCATCCCAGCTCGCGGCGGCGGACACCGTGGAGGAAGCGGTGTCAGAAGTCGCGCAGATCGGCTTCTACGAGGACATCAAGGATGCGCTCGACCCGAAGGCGGCCACCATAAGAGAGGTCGTTTCAGGGATGAAGAAGTATGAGATGCATCAGGCAAAAAAATTCTCGCACCTGTATCCCCTGTCGGTCATACCCGTGCTTGACTACATGATCCACAAGGAGAACGAAGTCAACAACATACGGACTGTGGCCAGGGGAGCGGAGAGCGGGCTCGACAGAGATGTCGTCAAAGGGCTGCTGGTGATCTGATGGAGATAGCGGTTATAGGCAGCGACGAATTCGTATTGGGCTTCAGGCTTGCCGGGCTCAGGCGCATATTCGTCGCTGGAAAGGAGAACTACCAGGAAAAGATGGTCGAGGCGATGACCGATGCCAATATCGGCATACTCGCAGTCGACGCAAAGGACCTGGAATACCTCCCGGCGAACGTCAAGGCCAAGGTGATGGACTCGATCCAGCCTGTGGTCGTGCCGGTGGGCGGGGACGAGAGCGACCTTCGCGAGAAGGTCAAGAGAGCAATTGGCGTTGATTTATACAAGGCAGAGGATGAATAAATGAGCACTGAAGGTGTAATTTACAGGGTCGCAGGACCTGTGGTGACCGCCACTGGGATATCCCCCAAGATGTACGACGTGGTGCATGTTGGGAAAGAGCATCTCATGGGAGAGGTCATCAAGATCGTAGGCGACTACTCTATCATTCAGGTTTACGAGGATACCTCCGGCATCAAACCCGGCGAACCGGTCACGAACACCGGGCTTCCTCTTGTCGCAGAGCTGGGGCCGGGGCTTCTGACGTCGGTTTACGACGGGATTCAGAGGCCTCTTCCTGTTCTCAGGGACAAGATGGGGGACTACATCTTTCGTGGCGTTTCCGCGCCTGGACTGGACAGAGAGAAGAAGTGGGACTTCAATCCCACTGTGAAAAAAGGCGACGAGGTGACGGCCGGGCAGGTCATAGGAACCGTGAAAGAGGGGTCGACCCTCCACAAGATCATGGCGCCCCCGTCCCTGAAGAAAGGAAAGGTGGATTCCATATCCTCCGGCAAGTTCACTGTGGAGGACGTCATCGCCAAGATCGACGGGCAGCCTGTGCAGATGATGCAAAAATGGCCGGTCCGTATCCCCAGGCCCGTGAGCGAGAAGTACCAGCCGGTGATTCCGCTCATAACCGGGCTGAGGGTCCTCGACACAATGTTCCCGCTCGCGAAGGGCGGCGCGGCGGCCATCCCAGGCGCCTTCGGCACGGGGAAGACGGTCACGCAACAGTCGCTAGCCAAATACTCCGACGCGGAGATCGTCGTGTACATCGGTTGCGGAGAGCGCGGGAACGAGATGACGGAAGTCCTGACGGAATTCCCAGAGCTGGTCGATCCCAAGACCGGCGAGTCCCTGATGAACAGGACGGTCCTCATCGCCAACACGTCGAACATGCCTGTGGCCGCCAGAGAGGCGTCTGTTTACACCGGCATGACGATTGCAGAGTACTTCAGAGACATGGGCTACGACGTGTCCCTCATGGCCGACTCCACCTCCAGGTGGGCAGAGGCCATGCGTGAGATTTCCTCAAGGCTCGAAGAGATGCCCGGAGAAGAAGGATATCCCGCATACCTCGCCGGACGCCTGTCCGAGTTCTACGAGCGTGCCGCCAGGGCGAAGTCCCTCGGCGGGGACGCCGGGTCGGTATCGGTCATAGGCGCGGTCTCGCCGCCTGGCGGAGACTTGTCCGAGCCTGTCACGCAGAACACGTTGCGCATAGTGCGCGTGTTCTGGGCGCTCGACACGAAGCTCAGGGAGAGGAGGCACTTCCCCACCATTAACTGGCTCACGTCCTACTCCATGTACGACAAGCAGCTCAGCGGCTGGTACAAGAAGAACGTGGCCGAGGACTTCCCAGCGCTCAGAGGATGGGCGATGCAGATCCTGCAGAAGGAGGCGGAGCTTCAGGACGTCGTGCAGATGGTCGGCTCCGACTCGCTTCCCGACGAGCAGAAGATCACCCTTGAAGTCGCGAAGCTGATTCGTGAGATCTACCTGCAGCAGAACGCATACCACCCGGTGGACGCCTACTGCCCCATCGACAGGCAGTACAAGATGCTCTCGCTCATCAAAAAATATTCAGACTTGGCTGACAAGGCCCTCGCTGCAGGAGTGCAGGTGGACAAGATCGCCTACCTCCCTGCAAGGCAGAGGTTCAACCAGGCCAAATACGAAGAGAAGGTCGACGAAGAGCTCGCGGCGGTCGATGCCGACTTCGACAGCCAGTTCGCTGGACTGGGGGTGTGACCATGGCAAAAACAAAATCCACAGCGAAAGTATCCAAGGAGTACAAGACCATATCCCAGATCGCCGGCCCTCTCGTCTTCGTCAAGAAGACCGAGCCCGTCGGATACCAAGAGATGGTCAACGTCAGGCTCTCCGACGGCTCCACTAAGAGAGGCCAGGTCTTGGACTCGTCCGAGGACCTGGTCGTCGTCCAGATATTCGAAGGCACTTCAGGCATAGACAGGGAGGCGTCCGTGCGCTTCCTTGGAGACACCATGAAGATGCCCGTGTCCAAGGACATGCTCGGCCGCGTCCTGACCGGCTCCGGCGAGCCTCTCGACGGAGGCGCCAGGATAGTCCCGGAGAAGGAGCTGGACATCGTCGGCGCGGCCATCAACCCATGGGCAAGGGACAGCCCGGCGGACTTCATCCAGACCGGGATATCCACCATCGACGGCATGAACACCCTCGTCAGAGGGCAGAAGCTCCCTATATTCTCGGCGTCCGGCCTTCCGCACAACGAGATCGCGTTGCAGATTGCGAGGCAGGCGAAGGTCCTCGGAGAGAACAACGAGTTCGCCGTGGTGTTCATCGCCATGGGCATAACCAACGAGGAGAAGCAGATGTTCATGTCCGAGTTCGAGAGGACCGGCGCCCTGAAGAACGCCGTGGTGTTCCTGAACCTCGCGGACGACCCGGCTGTCGAGCGTATAGTCACGCCCCGCCTGGGCCTCACCACCGCCGAGTACATGGCGTTCGAGCTCGGGATGCAGGTGCTGGTCATCATGACCGACGTCACGAACTACTGCGAGGCGCTCCGCCAGGTCGGAGCGGCCAGGGAGGAGGTGCCCGGAAGGCGCGGATACCCCGGCTACATGTACACGGACTTGGCCCAGCTCTACGAGAGGGCGGGAAGGATAAAAGGCAAGAAGGGCTCGATCACGCAGATTCCGATCCTCTCCATGCCTGGAGACGACATAACCCACCCGATACCAGACCTCTCCGGCTACATAACCGAGGGGCAGATCGTGCTGTCCAGAGACCTGCACCGCAACGGCATATACCCGCCGGTCAACGTCTCGTCGTCGCTAAGCCGCCTGATGAACTCCGGAATCGGAAAAGGCAAGACGCGCGACGACCACAAGGCGGTATCCGACCAGCTGTACGCCTCCTACGCGGAGGGAAAAGACTTCCGCGGGCTCGTGGCCATCGTCGGCAAGGACTCCCTCTCCGCAAAAGACAGGAAGCTTCTGGACTTCGCAGACCTCTTCGAGGACCGCGTGGTGCGCCAAGGAATCGACGAGGACCGCTCCATCGAGAACACCCTCGACATAGCCTGGGAGATCTTTAAGGAGCTCGATGTAGACCAGCTTACGAGGATCGACCGCAAGTACCTCGAGGCGTACCTTGGCAAGTGATGGCATATGAGCAGCAAAGAAGTCACCCCGACGCGCTCGGTCCTCTTGGACCTCAAGAAGAAGATCAAGCTGTCCCAGAGCGGATACAAGATCATGAAGATGAAGCGGGACGGCCTCATCATCGAGTTCTTCGAGGTCATGGAGAAGGCCAGGAAGATGCGTGCGGGCGTGTCTTCCGACTACGAGGCGGCGATGGAGAAGATAACCATAGCACGCGTCGTAGAAGGCGAGATCGCCGTCAGAAGCGCGGCTTATGCGCTCAAAGCGGAGCCGCAGGTCAAGCTGGGCAGCAAGAGCATCATGGGAATGATGGTTCCTAAAGTAGAGGCCACCGCCATACACACAAACCTCGTAGACAAGGGGTATGGCGTGATCTCCACCTCCGCATACATTGAAGAGGCCGCGGTGGCGTTTGAGAAGCTCCTCGACACGCTTGTGCGCGCCGCCGAGATAGAGACCACGATGAAGAAGCTGCTGGACGAGATCGAGAAGACCAAGAGGAGGGTCAACGCGCTCGAGTTCAAGATCATACCTGAGCTGAAGGAGTCGGAGAGGTTCGTCAAGTTCCGTCTCGAAGAGATGGAAAGGGAGAACACTACCCGCCTGAAGCATCTCAAAAGGAAAGGAGAGGCCGCAGAGTGAGATCGCTGAAGGAGCGCATAGGATCCGTGACGGAGGACCCGATAAAGCTCAGAAGGGCTTTCACCGTCGGCTGGATAATATCGTACCTGATGCTC
The DNA here is from genome assembly GCA_031290095.1 of Candidatus Methanoplasma porotermitis. Taxonomy (GTDB): domain Archaea; phylum Thermoplasmatota; class Thermoplasmata; order Methanomassiliicoccales; family Methanomethylophilaceae; genus Methanoplasma; species Methanoplasma porotermitis. The sequence continues at coordinate 1,864 of JAITOF010000033.1, read as the reverse complement.
ATACTCGGCTTCATCCTGATGGTCTGGGTCTTCTTCAACGAGAGCCAATAAACCGTTTAACTCAAAAATTTTCATTTGTCTGAAGACGCCGGTGCTCGATGAGTTTCGGCTCCTGCGGCCTTCTTCTGGATCATGTCGGTGATTCTTATCTGTCGTGGCTCGTCCCAGTGGTTGCCGGCATGTAAAACGTTCACCGTCCGCATCCTGTCGGCACCTCGACATGGCTTGACGCGCTCGTAAGGAGACGGCTAGGATGCAGTCAAACCCGGAAACAAAGATCAACTATGACGGTCAGCGACTGCCGAGGTCAGGATTTGAGGAAATAGATGGCGGCAGGTCGGAAATCCCTGGTCGTGATTTCAAGATCCTGTTTCGAATGCGACAAAGCTTGCGCTGACTGGAATGTTGATTTTTTCGTCAACGACGACATCAGGGAGGTAGATGAAGGATTGAGGCGGTTGCTTGATGTTAAACTCGGCAAGCTCTTTAGGCGGGCCGTATTTGGTCGTCTCTCCTAAGCAATAGGCATATGCCGTTTTGCAACCTTCGAAATATTCTTGGAATTTTGTACGGGATATGCCAGCATGTTCTTTTGTCATTTCCCAAAGTGTGGATGGGGAAGATGATATGACACTCAATGTCCGAACCTCGCCAACTATCTGCCTCGTCGGGGCGGTTGCGTAGATTAAGATACGGTTGACTGATTTGTCCGCCAATCGCTTTCTAAACTCAAACTTCTTTGTTCCATCTAGTATCTTCTCTACCTATTCGGGGTTAATCGACAGTAATATCGTATCCATGCTTTACCTCCAATATTTGCTCAGGTCGGTTTGAGGCCCTTTCATTATCATGTCGAATCGGCCATCAGTCAGTCTTGTAAATGGACGGGGTCCGTCTGGAGGAATGACGATGCCATGGCTCCAAAGGTAGTTGAGTATGGGCTCCTTCGCGAAGCTCCCTACGAGGATAAGCTTCAAGATTAAAATATAACGTCTTGCAGGCCGGGTCAACAAGAAAACTGTGCAGTCGTAAGCATACGGAAGAGTCCGCACCGTTAACTTTTCGATTGTGCCTAGATTGATTGATATCGCCCATGCACAGAAAACTTCGCAACCTCCATATGTGGGAGACAAAATTCCGTCAAAATTGGAAGTTAAATATTACCGAACACGGAAGTAAAAATATGTCAAATACGGAAGTAAAATCCTGTCATAATGGGAAACAACTGATACTTCCACGCATATCTGGAACAATATGGGCGATGTCTACCTTAAGAGAGTCATAGATCCATATCTAAAAGACTACCTCATGTCATCCAGCGCGGTGCTGATCGAAGGACCCAAATGGTGCGGCAAGACGCGCACGGCTAAGGAGTTGTCCGCCAGCGCCGTTTTCATGCAAGACCCTGACAGCCGGTCGTCGTATCTCAAAATGGCAGACGCTCGGCCTTCGCTCCTTCTCGAGGGAAAGGTTCCGAGGCTAATAGACGAATGGCAGATCGCACCGGTCATATGGGACTCCGTCAGGTTCGCCGTGGACGAGCGCGGAAAGACGGGGCAGTTCATTCTCATAGGGTCAGCGGTGCCGCAGGACGACAAAGCCCGCCATTCAGGCACCGGGCGATATCAAGGCTGGTCATGCGCCCCATGAGCCTCTTTGAATCGCTGGAATCCAACGGGTCCGTCTCCCTCAGAAGGCTGTTCGACGGAGATGCCGACATAGGCGGCCGGTCGGAGCTGTCGATCGTGCGCCCCTCGCGCCGTTCGACGGTCACACGTTTTCGCAGGGGCAAGGCGAGGGAGAGGCCCGTTTTCAGCAGCTGGGAGGCGATCTCGGCGGAGGTCGCGGGCCGTCTGTCGAATGC
>JAITOF010000063.1 GCA_031290095.1 Candidatus Methanoplasma porotermitis | reverse complement strand
CGTCCGCGACAGGATAACGGTCCTCGTCGGCGGGGCGCCCGTCACGCAGGCGTGGGCGGACAAGATCGGCGCGGACATCTACGGGGAGTCCGCGAGCGAGACCACGAGAAAAGCGAAGGATGCGTGATCGTCATGACGGAATATGTTTCTAACATGGGTGACGGCAGCAGATTCTTCACCACTCGGAAGCAGGCGCTCGATGACATCGGTGCCGGAGTGGGGAATGCCGTGGACTGTACCGGCGTTTCGGAACTGGATGCAAACGAGATTGAGCATATATGCGACATAATATGTTGCGAAGACAGGGTCGTGGGCGTGAAGCCCGGCAGAGAAGTCGTCATGACGGAGGACTTCGGCGCCAACAGGCTCGGCATCGACAGCGGCACTTGCGGCAACGGCGTGGAGATAGGAAGGAGGGAGGGGTCGCTCATATTCGAGAAGTCCTTCTCGATGGACACGTTCGAGTTAGGCCACACGGATTACAGCATCAAAGCCGTAAAGCCGATTATAGCGCATGAGATGCAGACTATGGAACAAATGCAGATGCTCATGACCATCCCCCTTTTATACGGCGCCATGCCCAACATGGGGCTCTACTACGCCCCTGACGGGCCATACGGAAATCCCGCCGACCTGATGAGAGAGTTCAAGATCGAGGAGGCGATGGAAGCGGCCGAACTGGCGGCGGACCATATGGCCGACGACATAGAGTTCGTGTCGGTCAAGATGCAGGAAGCGGGATGCGACGGCTTTGATTTCGACACGGCCGGGTCCGCAGGAGACGGAGACTTCGTAGGCACGCTCAAAGGTGCCGCCAGACTAAGAAAGGCCCGTCCTGAGGCGAACATAATAATGGGCATGTCTGGGGAGAACGTGCTGGGCATACATGGCTCGATAGAGTATGACGGGAAGGTCGTGGCCGGGATGTATCCTCACGAACAGGTTAAGCTTGCCGAAAAGGCGGGTGTGAACATTTTCGGACCGGTGGTTAACACCAACACGGGAAGAAGCTTGGCATGGAACATAGCCCGTGCCGTTGCCATCACAAGGGAATGTGTCAGGAAGGCCGACATCCCCTGTCACCCCAACATGGGAATGGGCGTCGGCGGCATACCGATGTCCGAGACGCCTCCGGTGGAAGCGGCGACCAGGGCAAGCAAAGCGATGGTCGAGATTGCCAAAGCCGACGGGATATAGATCGGTGCGGGAGATCCCGCAGGAATATACCTGTCGCACATGGCGGCTTCCGGAATCGGCGGAATGAGGGCCGCTGGAGACTTGGTGGCAAGGATGGAGCTCTCGAAGAACATGAGATTGGACGATGCCAAAAGATACGTCGCCAAGAAACTCGGCGTGGATCCGTTCGACCTCTCGGACGTATACATGATGAGAGAGGCCAGGGAGAAGCTGGACATAGGGGTAGTCACCGCCATGCCGAATGCCTCCAGAGGGATACAGTCCAAGATGAAGATTGAGGATCTTCTCGACATTCGAATCAACTGTTGCGACAACTATCGTGCAAGGATGAAGAGATGACTCCATGGCTTCGGCTCCGCGTTCCTTTTGGTGATTGATTGGCAAATAAAACGAATCCGACAGAACTGCAACGTTCGCTCACATGGAAGCAGGGAGCGCTCATCGTCATGGGGATACCCGTGCTGATACTGCCGTCGATATTCGACGTGTCCGGCATCCTTTGGGCGTTCAGTATTGTTCTGTGGAGCATGTCGGTCATCCAAGCGTTCATGCAAAACATTGCTTTCGGAGAACTGGTGACAACGTTCCCTGACACGATTGGCATCCCGGGAGCGGTCGACAGGATACTCACTCCGAAGAATGCTTCTACATATAATATAAGAAAATTCATCGCGGCGTTCGGGGCTTGGGGGTATTGGTTCGCCTGGACGCCGGCCCCCGCCGTGTTCTCGATAATGATCGCTGACTACCTCGTGAGCTATTTCGACGTGTTTGCAGGCATGAACTACACTCTGCTGAGCGTCTCCATCGGAATTGTCGTCATCGGGGGATTCGCGCTGATCAACATGCGCGGACTTTCTGGCGGAGCCCGTGCAGGGCTTGTGCTCGGCCTTGCATCGATGGTGCCCATCGCAGTAATCCTCGGTGCGACTTATGTCACGGGGGACTTCCGCATGGACAATATTTCAGACGGATGGCTGCCGTCCACGTGGACATGGTCGTCCGTAGATATTGTGATGTTATTGGGTTGTTTCGGCCTGGCGCAATGGAGTTCATGTGCATGGGAGGGCTGCGTGATATACGGGTCCGAATACAAACAACCCTCTTCCGATGTTCCCAAAGCGCTGTTCGCCTGCGGGTTCATCTGTCTGTTTCTATATTTCTTCATGTCGCTCTCTGTCTTTGGGACCCTGGGCGCGGGGGAGGTGGAGAATGCAGGCTATGCCACCCTTGTGCCCATAGCCGTCATAGTGTTCGGGGACTTAGGGTCGGCTGTTGCCATATCTTTCCTGCTGGTGGCTATGCTGCTTATAGTCCAGACCGGGTTTCTGGGGGGGTCTAGGAGCATGTACGCATTGGCCAAAGCAGGCCAGATGCCGGCCATATTCACTAAACTGAGCAGGACTGGAACGCCCATCTACACCATGTTGCTGGCGTTTGTCATCAACATCCTCCTGATATTCGTAGGCAATCCGATACCCATAATCGCCGCGTCCGGCATGGCGTATTGTATTGGAATCGGAATCACGTTGGCCGCATACTACATCTCCAAGACCAGCCCCGAGTTCAAGGACCTCAAAAGAGGATGGTACGCGCCAAGAGGATGGAAATGGATAGCCCTCGTCATGGTGTTCTATCAGCTGTTCGGGCTTCTGCCCTGCCTGCTGTACTGGAATTCCACAGTCTATGGGATGTCGTCGGTGTTGCTTGCCGTCTCAGTCATCCTGATATACGTGCCCATATGGGGCGCCGTCCAATACTTCAACTCCAGACCTGCCAGTTTTTACAAGAACGCCGACTGTTCTGAAGAGTGACTAATAGCGGCCCCTTTTTCCTCCGGGGCCGCTATCCATTATTTATCTCCACTGTGTGAAAATGTATAATGTTCTATAATTTAGGCATACCTTAAAATATTATTTAGGCTATCCTAAAATAACGATTTGATAATCGGAGGTACTAAATTGGCAAAAGTAGCAGTAGTTTACTGGAGCGGTACAGGCAACACTGAAAAGATGAGCGAGTACGTCAAAGACGGCATAACCGGCACAGGCGCCGAAGCCGACGTATATGCTGCATCGGAATTCAATGCGAAAAGGGCGTCCGAATATGCGAAGATCGCTTTCGGATGTCCGTCGATGGGGAACGAGGTCCTCGAAGAGGATGAGTTCGAACCCATGTTCAGATCACTGGAGGGGCAGCTTGGCGGGAAGACCTTGGCGCTGTTCGGGTCCTACGGATGGGGGGACGGAGAATGGATGCGCACATGGGAATCCAGATGTAAGGGCCTCGGTGCTAACCTTGTGTCGGAAGGGGTGATCGCAAATGAGGTGCCAGATAACGCTGCTGCAGACGAATGTCGCAAGCTAGGCACCGCGCTCGCCTCATCATGAACAATATGCCGGTCGGGAAGCCAACATGATCTCCATAGGCCCGACCGGCAGGAATCTCATACGAACGCGCCTATGGCAGGTGCGTCCAGACGATCCATGTCATAGAATATTATCGCTTCTTTCATCGCTTCGGCCCCTGTTCCGACACCTATGAAATGGTCCAGCATGGATGCCCTCCACATAAGGTCCAGGGCTGCCGTCGAGATGCATCCGTAGTAGGCGTTGGCCATGTCGTCCTCGTATTCGTTATAGTCCATGAGGGAGAACACGTTGCCCATGAGGCTGTCTCTGCCGTTGAGCACCTTTATGTAATCTTCCAAGACCTTGCCCGCATCGGGGCTCAGAGGCTTTATCTGTATCGAGTCTATCTTGGACTCTCCTTTGAAGATCATGTCCCCCTCGTCGTCCATGACGTTCCATTCCACGTTCCCTTCGGACTCGTTGACCATGAACATGTTCCAATTCCATTCCCTGTCGCAGTATATCGGGGCGCTGAGAGGGTCGTTGGTGGCCATCGACTCCGCGGCGGCAGACCTTGCGGCCTCTTCCAGCTCTGCCATGTCGGGCGCTGTGTTTTTATGCAGTCCGTCAAGCGTCATTACAGGCTCCATCTGAGAGGCGTCCATCACAGCGCCGAGATAGGAAAGATCGGTGAATCCCGCAAGGTTGTCCGAGACCGACGACCTTAGCACCACCTGGTCCGACATTACTCCGGCATCTCTGCAGTTGTGATAGAACTGCTTGTAGACTGAACTTGCCTCCTTTATCGCATCCCTGATCCTTCCGTCGGCGGCCTTGACGATCTGCGTCGCCTCTTCGCGGGCATCGTTCCCTCTGCCCGTCCAAACCCCCCTGCATGAGAGATCCAGCTCCACCTTTACCCTATCTCCCACATAGATATGGTACGGGAACTGCCTGCAATACGCCGGGCGTTTGTTGTATATGCCGCACCTCCTGCCGTTGAGGAACACGCATGACCCCCTCCCTTTCTTGAGGGCCAACGCGAAATAAGGGTCTGCAGTCCTGCTCTTCACAAGGTCCTTATGGTGGTTCTCTCTGAAGAACAGCCTTTCTTCCGGCAACACCTCCGGTTGGCACAGGCAACACATCCCGCATCCCTCCGGACATTCCGCCTTCCTTCCTTCCACGTCAGAATAATCGACCTCGTAGTCATCCACAGATATCCTCTCCGAGGCGGTCTCCGCAGAACTCTCCGCCCTGCAGCTGTATCTGCCCCCTCAATAATACTGTATCGGGGAAAACCGCCTCCCAACCGCGATACGGCGAGTACCCCGCCTTGCTGTGAAGTCTCTTTTCATCGATTTCGGACACCTTATGCAGGTCGAATACCGACAGGTCGGCGTCGAACCCGGCCTCTATCCGGCCCTTCTTCATTCCGAATGCGTCGGCGGGGGCACGCGACCCCATGGCGGACGCCTTCTCCACGGACAGCTGGTTCTTTCGAACCATGTTCATCACTATCGGCATCGACGTCTCGATCCCGGGGATCCCGCTGGGCGCGGAATCGAAGTCCTGCGTCTTGTCTGCCTGCGTGTGCGGTGCGTGGTCGGTGCCGAACATGACGGCCTTCCCGTCGAGGAACGCCTTGTACAGGGCGTCGCGAGCGGCTGGCTCCCTTATCGGAGGATTCACTTTGTAGTATGCGTTCGTGTTCTTATCGATGTCAAATAACAAATGGTGCAAGGTCACTTCTGTGGTGAACCCTAATTCCGCCGCTGATGCAAGCGTCTCGGCGGTTGTGCAATGACAGATGTTCATCCTCATGCCCTTGAAACGGGCCAACCTCCTGATGGCGTTGCGTTCCGCCTCCGCCGGTCTGTTTCGGAGATGGTCTCGTGTGGACGTCTCCGCGCCTTTGTGTATGAACCTCTCGTCTTCCGCGTGGACGCTCGTCCTTTTTCCTGTCTTCGCTATAGACTGCATCGCAGACAGCATCTCGGCATCGTCGTTCATCAGGATGTTTCCGGTGGTAGATCCCATGAATATCTTGAATCCCGCCGAAATCGGGGCCAGAAGGGCGGCGTTGCACTTTGGAGTCACAGCGGCGAACAGCCCGTAGTCCACATATGCCTTTCTTTTCACCGCGCTCTTTTTCTCCATCATGGTGCGCACGTCGCACACGGGAGGCTTGGTGTTGGGCATGTCGAGGACGCATGTGACTCCCCCGTGCAGAGCTGAGAGCGTCCCTGACGAGAAATCCTCCTTGTCGGTAAGCCCCGGAGCTCTGAAATGCACATGCGGGTCCACGAATCCCGGCAGAATGATCTTGCTGCCGCCCATGTCGATCCTCTTGTCTCCCCCATGTACTGCTTTGCCGACGACGGCTATCCTTCCTTCGGAGATGCCTATCTCGGCATAAGTGATCTCGCCGTTTATCAGGGCCTTTCCCTCAAGAACCACGTCCAGATTCATCTTATCCTCTCTTTATCTCGCCATATGGGCTCGCTTCCGAGAAAATCTCTCCCTGGAATGCCGATATCTTCGCTCCGGGGTCCGTCCATGCGTCCTCGCGAAGGCCCGCTTTGACAGACAGGCGTGCAAGATACTCCGCGACATCCCAGTTCCATTCAACAGGTACCTGCGGCAGAAGTAGCCCCTTCCTCCCATGCAGGTCGATGATCAGGCCGTCCCTGCCTATCTTTATTTTTGACATCAGGTCCTCGGGCGAAGAGCAGCCTATCCTCAAAGGGGCTGTAAGAAAGGTCACAGAAAACGTGCATCCCGACGCTTCCTCACGAGTCAAATCCGGAAATCGCGAATCGTGACATGCAGATACGGCAGAGTTCAGCAAAGCTTCGCTTAGCGGGAAGAGGGGCTCCGGATATCCTATGCATCCCCTCAAGTCGCCTGAAGGGTGTTTCGAGATGGTGACGAACACGCCTCCGCGCACAGAGAACGACGGGGGGAGGCTGATGTCTGCGCTCCTGCCTTCCGTCTCCGCCTCGGCGGCCGCCCGGGCTGCCCTCACGGCAGTCTCTCCGTCCCGATCGTCCATCTCACTCGTCCGTCTTCGGCTTTGTGGTCTTCCTCTTCTTCGGAGCGACGTCTATGTCGACCTTCTCCGGCTCCGTCTTGGCCTCTCCGGACGCCTTTTTTGCCGATTCCGCTGACTGCCTAGCCCGGTGTTCCGCGTTGCTTGCAAAATCTTTGAGGTTGTCCGGTATCGGCGATGCTTGGAGAAGGGCGTTCATGCCTAGGAGCAACTCGATGCCGACGGCAGTGAAATGCTTCTGCACTTCAGGGTCGTTGATGATTGCAAACACGTCTGCGGCTACTCCCCTTACGCGTTCGGACTGTTCTTTCGCGCATTCTTCGGCCTTTGCCTTCTCGGCTTTGGCCGTCTCCAGGAGGATTTCCTTCTCCTCTTTTATTATGCGCTCGACCATCCTCCTGTTATCACGGAAGAACTTTTCTAAATCTGGATCCGAGTACTTTCCGCCGTCTTTCTTTTCATTCATGCTTCTTCCTCCGGAATTTCACTATGAGGCCGTCGTCGTCGAACTCGGCTCCCAGGAGCGCGGCGTCCGCCAACGTCATCGGCAGGGCTATCTTCCTCTTCTGAGAGCCCGCGTTGATTATGATAGAGCTGTCGTTCGTCTTAAACAGTTCTACGTCGGACGGGTCCATGAAGGGCATTTTTATGTGCAGCTTGTCCACGTTGTCCTCGGACGTGAAATACATCGGGCTCGACGAGGCATACGTGACCGTGGGGTCCGAATCCCCGAATATCATGTCGGCTAGGGCCTCAAGCTTGGATCTGCCTCTCATCTCCGTCGGGAACTGGTATGCCGCCATTATCTTCAGGGGATCGAACGCCTCGTGTATCATCTGCATGTATCCAGCCTGCTCCTCCAGCCTGCTCTTCAGGAAGTCCCCGTCGGCCTCCGGGGGCAGGACCTTGTTCACTATGAGGCACTCCACAGTCTTGTTGTAGAGGCACAGATAGGTGTAAGAGCGCATCGTCTCGTTGATGGGCATCCTCTCCGGGTTCAACACCAAGCGTATCGTCGTCTGCTCCGGGTCCTCCAGCACCTCCTTAACACGCTCCATGTCGTTCTTGATGCCTTCGATGCTTTCCATGACCTCTTTGGAAGGCAACGGGAAGTCCAGCACCTTTCCTACCGTCACCCTCGCTATCGTGAGCAGCCTTTTCATGACCCCGAACATCTTGTCGATGTACCAATTGGAGACGTCGGGGAAGCTCATGAGCCTCAGCGTCTCCCCGGTCGGGGCGGTGTCGATGATCACGACGTCATAGGCGCCGCTGTCCTTGAATTGCAGGACGTAGAAGAGCGCAGCGGCCATCTCCATTCCTGGGAGGATCGCCATCTCCTCTGCGGATATGTCCTCCAGCCCCTGGGAGACCATCAACGCCGAGATGTAGTCCTTGATGGTCGACCATTTGGTCCTCATCTCATGGATGATGTTCAGCTCCAAGGCGTCGAGGTTGTCGTCGATTTTCGTGACTTCGGCGTACACGTCCCTGCCCAGCGAGTCTCCCAGCGAGTGAGCCGTGTCCACGCTCATGATTATGGTGCGGTACCCCATCTTGGCGGATCGGAGGGCGGTCGCAGCCGCGACCGATGTTTTTCCTACGCCCCCTTTGCCGTTGTAGATTATCGTCCGCATACAAATCCAGACTGTGTTGATGGTATAAAAATGGGGACAACACCATACTGCGGACGTAGCGGCCTTTTCTGCTCGCAGGCCGCCGTAAAAGCCGTTCGGCGGCCCGGCACGTCCTCTATCCGACATGCGTCAGGGCAGGTCCGCCAACAGGCTCACATGTCTTCGATCAGCTTCCTTAGCTCCTTCACGGAAAGCCCAGCGACCTTGTCGCTTCCCTCCAGCAACGAGTCCGCCAGGTCCCGCTTGGTGCTGTGCAGCCGGATTATCTTCTCCTCTATGGTGTTCTCGCCCACCAGGCGATACACCGTGACGGGGCGGGTCTGTCCGATGCGGTACGCCCGGTCTGACGCCTGGTCCTCCACGGCAGGATTCCACCACGGGTCAAGATGTATGACGAAGTCCGCCCCTGTGAGATTGAGGCCCAATCCTCCGGCCTTGAGGCTGATCAGGAACAGAACAGCCTCTCCCGATTGGAACCTGTCGACTAGCCTGCCTCTCTCAGAGGTCGGCGTCGATCCGTCCAGATAGAGATAGTCTATCTTCTCGGCATCCAACTCCGCCCTTGCCAGGCTCAGATGGGTGACGAACTGGCTGAATACCAGGGAGCGGTGCCCGTTCCCCGCCAGCTCGCGGACGATGTCCATGAACGCGGACATCTTCGACGATTGTATGTCGGAGCCGGGATCGACCAGACGAGGGTTGCAACTGGCCTGTCGGAGACGCGTGATCTCTGCCAGCACGCGCATGCTGCCTGACGCGTCGTCGCAATCGTCCAGGCGTTCCACCGCCTGTTGCCTCACTGCCTCGTAGAACGCCGCCTCCTCGTCCGTCAGGCGTATCTTCTTCACGATCTCGGTCTTCGACGGAAGCTCGTCGAGGACGGACGACTTTGTCCTCCTGAGGATGAACGGCGCTATCAGCTTCTTGAGGTGTCTTCTTCCCTCTTCGCCTCCAGATATGAACCTATCCGAAAAGCCCGAGAGCGACCCCAGCATCCCGGGGTTTATGAAATTGAAGAGGCTCCATGCCTCAGACAGGTTGTTTTGCACAGGCGTCCCGGTGAGTATGAGTTTGAACGATGCCCGGATCGACATCGCGGCCTTGGACGTTTTGGTGGCGTAGTTCTTGATGCTGTGCGCCTCGTCCAAGACGGCGACGGCCCATTCGCGGGACGCGAGAAGCTTCTCCTCGGACTGAAGGAGGCCGTAGGACGTTATCAGGACGTCGCCGGCACGCAACGACGATATTGCTCCTTTCCTGCCGTCCACGGGGAGTGTGACAGGGTTCAGGCCGGGAGCGAACTTCCTGACCTCGCCGATCCAGTTGGGTATCACGGAGACCGGGGAGACCACCAGCCCCGGCCCAGACCTTGAGTCGCGAAGGAGCATGCATATCGCCTGGACGGTCTTGCCCAGCCCCATGTCGTCGGCCAAGCAGGCTCCGGCCCCCCATGCGGACAGCCGGGCCATCCATCTGAACCCGTCGGCCTGATACGGCCTGAGCTCCCCGTTAAGCCCGTCCGGCATCTCCTCTTCCACCTTTCCTCCGATCTTAGATCTCAGATCGACCCATGCGGCGTCGTTCCGCAGGGAATCCACCGAATCCATGAGCTCTCCGACAGACGCCATGGCAAAACGGTTCACCCGCACCCCGTCCTTCGTGTTTGCCACCGCAGACAGCTGGTCGAGCTGCCTCTTAAGCTGTTTGCTTAGGGCTAGGAACTCTCCGTTCCCGAGCTCCACGAAACGGCGCCTGCTTTTAGACGCGGCATCCAGAAGCTCCCTCATGGTCATGACCTTCATACCGTCGATCGTCAGGTCTCCTTCTAGGTCGAACCAGTCGCCCCCGCTCTTCAGGCGCAGGCTGAGGTCTTGGAAGTCTGCGGCCCCCCATATCTTGAACCTCTCCCCCTCTGGCCATTCCGTCACTGATATGTCTTCGTGCCTCTTCAGGACCTCCAGAAGGTCCAACGAGTCGAGCGGGTCTCCTATGGATATCAAGCCGTCATCTTCAAACATGCTCTCTAACGCCCGTATGTCAGCCATCAGCGCATCATAGTGCGATCTTTCCAGCTCGAGATCCCTGTTTGCACGTAACGTCCTTCCGTCGTGGTTGCATACCACGGTCTTTCCCCCCACCCCGGGTTTAAGATACGGGGGGAGGTCGTTGAACGGTCTGATGAAGAACTCCGCGTTCAGCCCACCGCCCGCAGGGGTTATCCGCACCCTTATGCGAGAGTCGGGTTCAACAGTCTCAGCATCCTGCGAGACGCCCTGCACCAGATCCGAATGGACGGTGGCAAACGAGGAAAGAGCCTTCACAGTCTGCACAAGTTTCTCCGCGCCTTCCTCGGGCACGACTATCTTCTCTCCCCTTATGGCGGATATGACCATTGCCTGTTTGTCGCTCAGATCGATGACTTTGTACCGTGCGTTGGTCTCCTTCACAAGCGAGATATTGTCTCTGATGTTTGCGACATCGGTCCCAACCTCATAGCCATTCGCCGTCCGCCTGACCATCACGTCCGGCGCCCCTGGGACCAGCTCCAGCGGGATGCCGGTGTTTTTCAGGAGCAGGTTGGGGTGGCCCACCATCTCCTTGAATATCGTTCCTTTCGGAGCAAGCCTGTTGCCCCAGTCATGCGACCTCGTAAGGCATTTGGCGATGCGACCGTCCTGTTCGGTCATGCTGTCCCTGTGCTTGTTCCCCATGTCCGTGAGCAACATCTTCCTTCCGCTGCTCCACCCTCCTCTCGCTTTCCGCTTCTGTAGCATCGGCTGCACGTCCCAGCGTTCCGGGTCAACCTCGTAAGCTATGCGGACGGCGTTTTTGGCGTCTGCATCAGGCATGACGTCCTTGCTCATTATGGTCATCAGCCTGTCGAGGTTCAAGGCCCACTTCTCCAGCGGATGGAAATGGGACAGCGCGGGATCGAACCCCGCTTCTCCCCTTAGAAGATCGTACGCCTCCTTAGCGTCGGACCGGTCGCTCATCCTTGACAGTGCGTATGCAGCCTCTAGCGCGATGGCCGTGTGTCCGTTCTTCCGCGCGGTGTTGACGTGTTCCAATATGCGGTCCGATACCCTGTCGTCGCCTTTGCTGCCTGTGAGGTACAAGGCGATGAACGCAAAGATGCTGGAGTAGCCGGTGTCGTCGCGCTTCACGGCGGACAGGAGGCCGGCGTCATACGAACTGTCGTCTGGCCTGAGAAAATGCTTGCAAACAGCGGACAGGCTGTGAGACCACCCGTCGACTAATCTGGACAAGAGCCTGTCCATCCTCTCCAACGCCGGGCCATATTCGAACGGCGACATGTTCAGGTGAACGCAGAGAGAATACAGCATCCAAAGCGGGAACGTCGACGCATCGATGTCGTTGCAGGACGGATTTTGCAACTTCATGCCCTTGTCAAAGCACTCGATCGCCCCCGCATCGTCGTCCTCGGTCAGGAACATCATGGACCCTGCGGCAAACTGACGGTCAGACTCCGTCCTTCCGTCTGCCACCATCGTCCTTAAGTCCCCTCGAAGGGCGCCGTACGACGCAGGGAGGCCGCTCGATACGCCGTACGTCGTATAGGCCAAGCCCCTCACGTCTTTCAGGGCGACGGCGTCCGTTGAGAATTTCAGGCGCATCGCATCCTCCAGAACGTCTTGGTCCATGCGTGGCAGGAGGTGCGCGTAGTAGGGGTAGTCGAACACGTTGGAAAGCAACAGAAGGGCGCCCTTTTCACAGACTTTCATGCCTTCTGCGATGCCGTCCAGATCTTCTTCTGAAGTTCCGTCTGCGATGCCGTCTGCATCAAGAAACAACAGGAGATAGCGCAGAGTGCTTGTGAGCGAGAAGACGTCGTAGTTCGAAACGCCCGTCAAGATGTCGAACAGCGGCCTCGGGTTCAGAAACGGAAGTATGAACAAAGCGAATTCGGAGTCCACTCTGACAGCCCCGTACGGCCTGACGGCTATACCGTTCGCCAGACATTCCTCTATGACTTTGTCCGCAACGTCCATTCTCACCCCTTTGCCTGATATCTTGCCGCTTACGTTGAGATTCTGCGGAACTCGGACGATCGAGACCAGCCGGTTCACGACAGCCTTCTCCTCGGCACTCAATCCCATGTAGAATCTGTATTGTTCAGCGAGTTTCTCGTTGTTGGGCGTCCATTCTTCCGTCGGCTCGGTCATCCTGTATCGCGAGGCTATATGCGTCCCAAAATAAATCACGTTCCCTGTGGGCGTCTGGCGGCGCATCGCCGCAAATCATTCGATAGTCCTTTATGGCCGCGCCATGAATCCAACCTGTGCGATCCTACTTGACCGGACACAGGAGACGGAACGCGCCAAAATCATGCCCCGCATTGCAATCTCCGCTTGCACTCATGTCCGCCTACGGACTCGCATGCCGTGGAAACATCAATTCGATTCGATAGGGCGCAGTCGTTCACGGGCCACTTTTTATGGAACAATGCTAAGCTTTAGAAAGATAAGTGCCGGGAACGGGGTTCGAACCCGTGACCTTCGGATTTCCCTGGAGAGGTCTATTGACCAGAACCCTATGAGTCCGACGCTCCACCAGGCTGAGCCACCCCGGCATAATGTGTTTGACCGATTAACTGTAATCGGAATTAAAAGGTTTCGGAATATTCATATAGGATTATTCCGTGGATTCCTCTTCTGAGCCAGAGTCCTCTACTTCCTCTACTGGGGCCTCTTTCTCGGAAGCTTCCGCCGCTACGTCATTCTTGGAAACATCCTCTGCCGCCTCTTCGACCGTCTCCTCGACAGGCTTCGGCTCAGGGATGTTCTCTATGATGGACTCCGGCTCTGTCTCTCCCGCTTTGAGAACTTCTGTCTTGCGTATCTCGATCCTCTTTATCGGTATGACGACGCGACATGCCCTGGCGACATCTTTGGAGAGGTCGCCGGAGATTATCGACTTGACGATCCCGGACAGCGTAGTCTCTTTGGCGATCTCGTTGAGGGCTACCCCGATGCAACCTCTCATCCCCACTTCCTGAGACGTCTGTATGCGCCTCTCGGCGATGGACATGGTCTTTATCCTGATGAAGTAGCCGTCCGAAGTGGTCACATCGACGACATGGTCCGTCTTGGTCTTCTTTCTGCGTGTCAGCCTTCTGACATGGTCGCTGGTGAGGTCGTGACCGATGAACGCCGTCTTGGCCTCGTGACCGTCGACGCCTGTTATTTTGAATTTAAGCTTTATGTGCATCTTGGAGAAGTCCCCAGTCAAATCCTGAACGGTGACTTCTGCTGTCCTTCCAATCAGAAGTTCTGGGTCGGATGCGGGGGTCTCCCCGATGACGGTCTCGTTGAACATGCGCGGGGCATGGACGTTGTACCACTCCTTTGCCTTCCACTTGTCCTTGACCTTGCGGCCTGCGTTGCCTTTTGATCTTTTTGATGCTGTAGATGCTCCTGCCATGTGAATCCTCCATGATTCGAATTGAAAGTGGGATTTGATAGATGTATTAATATGTTTAGTCATCCCGGCATCAAATTCCATTGACAGCCAGCATGTTTTTTGATATCATTTTATGGAAAAAAAATCCTAATTAGGATGTACCACTTATATTTATATGTAACTGAATCGCAATCAACCAGCCTCTTTGAGGACGGGCCATGTAAAAATAGAAGACACGGGGATTGCTCCCCGTGTTTTTGGTTTCAGAGAACGACCGGTATTACGTGGGCCGAGAGGCCCAGCTCCTTCTCGTCCATGCCGAAGGCGATGCCGTAAAGCTGGCATAGGTGGAGCACGGGTATGTTGTACCCCAAATCGCCCTGAACGGTGTCGAACTGCAGGTGGCAGAAAGGACAGACGTCGATGATGAACTGCGCGCCAGACTCTTTGATGTTCTCCAGGTTCGTCTTGGTGAACTCTTTTGCGACGTTCGGGAAGGCGGCTTTCAGGCCGCCTCCAGACCCGCAGCAGAGAGTCTTCTGTTTCCTTGGCAGGCTCTTTGCCCCGGTGGCTTCGACGAGATCGTCCAACAGGTGGGGGTTCTCCGGGTCGTCCAACTCCTTTATCTCGCTTGGCTTCAGGAAGTGGCACCCGTAGAACGTGGCCACGCCGTAATCCAGAGGCTTGACGACCTTCTCCTTGATCTTGTCGACGCCGATCTCTCTGAACAGGACCTCGGCGAAGTGGTAGACCTTTGTGGTGCCATTGTACTTCCTGCCGATCTTGGCGAGGTATTCGTTGGCCTTGGCCAGGATCTCAGGATGGTGGTTGAGCTCATGGGCGGCCTCGAAGAGAGAGCCGTAGCACCCGTTGCATATCGTGACTATCGGAAGGCCCTGCTCCTCGGCCAAGGAGAGGTTCCTTGCGGCCGCCGCGAGCCAGGAATCCTTGCTGAACGACTTTATGACGCCGGGCGCCGGGCAGCAGCTTGCGTCGACGAGGTCGACGAGCTCTATTCCAAGCTTCTCGCAGACGACCCTTGTGGACTTCTCGACGCCAGGATACCTGAGAGGTGCGATGCACCCGAGGAAGAATGCGTATTTTGCCATTCTAGTCACCCCACTATCTTGTCGAATCCCGCCGCTTTCAGGATTATGTCTACCTCTTCGAGCGCTTTCTTGTTTGAAAGGACGGTCGGAGGGTTGTCCGGGAGGCCCAGGCTCTTCCTGAGCTCGGTTATGTCGCTCTTGACCGGGACGGTGTGGCCGATCCTGTAGAGGTTCTGGGCGGTCTTCTTGTGGTTGTCGTAGATGTGGCCCTCGGAAACGGCTATGTTCCTGAGCGCGACTATGACGTCCACTATGGGGACCGCACGGGGGCATCTCTCCACACATGTGTAGCAGGTGCTGCACTCCCACAGCTCCTCGCTGTTCACAATCTCGTCTTTCTGTCCGAGCTGGGCGAGCCTCATGAGCTTTCTGACCCTGTAGGAAGTGCGCCTTCCGGACGGGCACCCTGCGGTGCATGTCCCGCATTGGAAGCACATCTTGACGTCCGCGCCCCCAAGGTCGGCGACCTTCTTCTCGAATTCTGGGTTAGGCTTTATCTCCGTAATAAATCACCTTGAATCGAGGATTCCATCAATGTATTTAAACAGAGATTATAATTGCAACATAGTATTACCTAAAAAGGTAACAGTTATTTTATGTTCCTTGCCTGAAGGGAGTTTATTATCTTGGATATAGCCTTGGTCTCCCTGCGAAAGATGGCGGTTATGGCGTGGCGCAGGATCTTCGGGTCCACGGCGCTGCGCATCTTGAGGCCCTTCCTTACGAGGAGGAACTCGTCGACGAAGAAGCTCTTGTTGGACCCCAGCAGCTCCGGGAGCGAGAACGTCTCATAGTCCACCGTATATTTCCTTCCCATCGTGTCCAAGAACATGTATGCCACCCTTTGGGCGCCGTATCTGTATCTTATGAACGACGGCCCGTTGTCCACGAACACCATGCCCATGTACCCTATCTCCTCGCCTTCGAACTCCTCCGCGTCGAACAGGTACAGGGGGTCGTCCACTATCGCCAAGTCAGCCAGGCCCTCTTTCATCATCCTGATGTTGTGCACGTCGTCGGAGATGACCAGCTCCGCGTCCGTCATCTTGAGGGCGGAAAGGACCGACATCAGAAGGTCCTCGGTCACAGGGGTGCAACATATCGTGAAGCCGCGGTCGTCGGAGCATCTCTTCTCAGTGTTGACGTAGGTCTCCACTACGGTCTTGCCGTTCTCGTTGAGGACGGTCCCCTTGGGAGTGGAGACGGTCAACGGGAAGCCTGCAGCCTCCTCTATCGCCGCAATGTATCTGTGGACCACCGGCACGGAGAGGCCCATCTTCTCGGCCGCCGCAGTCTTGCTGCCTGTCTCCGCGACGGCGGCCAGGGTCTCCAGCTGACGATTAGTCACGGCGCGTCCGTTGATCACCTGCTCTGTCCTGACCGATAGCTTCACGCGAGGTGATTGCATCGGCGGTTGAAATATCTTCTTTCAGCCCAAGTTCGGGGGCGCGGCCCGCTGTGGCGAGCGTGCAGACTGTCATTTCAGATCCACAAGGTTTTTTAGAAATGGCGCTTTCGTGGCAACCTCTGCGCCCTCACTGCTCTGTCTTCCACCTTTTCAAAGTCGGAAGCTGCTTTGAAAGCTTGCGACGTGCCGCATCCTCTGACATCTCGTGCAACAAGAACGGGACGTACCGTTCCACGGCTTCTTCCACCGTGAGGTCATGTATGAACTTCCCGCCCGAGTAGCAGTGACGGCAATAGTCCGCGTTGGGCGTGCCGTCTGCGTTCGTCCCATGCTTTTTGATATCGGACATCGGCATGGTGCAACTTTGACACATACTCATAGCATGTCGATGTGTTTGCCGATATATTACTCTCTGCGACAGGCCCGCCCAAAGAGCCGAAAAAGAAGAAGAAGAAGAAGAAGAAGAAGAAGAAGATACGAAGCATATCCAAGTCCCCTTGGTGGCAGAGGGTCTTCCAATAAGTCGGAAGTCCGTGCCCCGTCCTGATTTTCTCGGACGTGCTCGGTGCAGTCGCCTTTAAATATCGCTTAAAGCCAAGAGCATCTGGAGAGTGGGGGAAAAACTGGTTGTCTTTTACAACCCTTTCCTGCCTCCGTCTTTTCCGCCGTTCGGAGCCGTTAAGTACGCGGACCCTCATGACATCTTGGAGCCTGGAATCTACTGCTCGAGTGTCCGAACAGCCCCAGGAACCCTTATTCTATCTCCACGTTCTTTGTCTTCGCCATAGGTATCTTCTCGACGTGTCTGCGGTCTGTGGGCGCGTTGACGCTTTTCCCCACCGCGCTGGCCACGTAGTCCTGCGCCTGCATGGCGTCGTCGTCTGCGGACCTATCACGCCCTTCCCCAGAACGATGACTTCGCGCTTGTCCGCCGCGTCCTATATATCGTCTGCTTCGCGTACTTGCCATTCATCTTCGTGTTCTCGTCGAACTACACGTAGACGCTGTCTCCTTTCTTGCCGTCCAACGCCTCCTCGAAGACGAGCCTCCCCAGTCCTTGCGGCATATGGGACCAGACACCCCCTGCATCTGACTTGTCTTTAACCGATATCATGCCAAAAACAGGGCGCAATTCGACTTGGGAGGGTTTTGCTTTTCGTCTATAACGATATATCTTTATACTTCAATATCTAATAACGATATATCGTGATGACTCGTCGATGCGAACGGCAGGCCACACGAGACAAAACTGAGGAAACACATGGTCAACTTCAACATGCACGACAGATACAACGCCTTTGGCGACGAAGGCCCCAGCGGGGCCGGCGGTCTTGGCTGGAGCAACGACGGCTTCGATGAACGGAGCCGCTGCGGAGGAGGGTTCTCGAGGAGTGGCGCCACGAACCTCGGCGGGTTCAGGGCAAGGCGCGGAAGCATCGGGCCTATGATCCTGTTCGTACTCCAGGACGGCCCTAAGACAGGCTACGAGATCATCCTGAGCTTCGAGGAGCGCAGCCTTGGCGCATGGCGCCCCAGCCCAGGGTCGATCTACCCCACGCTGGACACCTTGGAGAAAAAGGGGCTTGTGAGAATGCTTACGGACAGCGACCGGAAGACCTACGAACTGACCGAAGAGGGCGTCGGCTTCGTAAAAAAGATGGACGGGAGGCTCACAGGACATTGGAAGAGGGCCGACTGGGAGGAGATGAAACGCGTCAGAGACGAGCTCTCCGAAGTGATGGAGCTGGTCAGGGCCGTCATGTCTGAAAGGGACGAAGACAAGAACCAGGAGCTGACAAGCCTGATCAAGGAGTTCAAGAAATCTCTGTACACCCTTTGCGACAGCGCCGGAAAGAAAAAGGAGGGGCAGAAATGACCGAGTACGCTGTTGAGATAGACGGACTAGTCAAGACGTTCGGAGACAACAGGGCCGTGGACGGGGTCACCCTGCGCGTGCCAAAAGGCACGATATACGGCATCCTCGGGCCGAACGGCGCTGGCAAGACCACGACGATCAACATCCTTGCCACGCTGATGAAGTCTGACGGAGGAAGCGCCAAAGTCTTCGGCCACGACGTCCTGAAAGAGGCGCATATCGTCCGCAAGATGATAGGCGTGACGGGACAGTACGCCTCGGTGGACGAATCGTTGTCTGCGACGGAGAACCTGGTCATCTTCGGGATGTTGCGGGGCCTGAAAAGAAAACAGGCGGCTGAAAGGGCGGCAGAGCTTCTCGAGGAGTTCGGGCTGACCGAGGCCGCTAACCGGCCGCTACATAAGTTCTCGGGCGGGATGCGCAGGCGCCTGGACATCGCCGCAGGCCTGATAGTCATCCCGGACCTGATGTTTCTGGACGAACCGACCACTGGCCTCGACCCTAGGACCCGTGCGCAGATGTGGAACACCATACGCGCGCTGGCGGCGAAGGGCACCACCGTGATGCTCACCACGCAATATCTGGACGAGGCGGACAATCTGGCAAGCCGCATAGCGGTCATAGACCACGGCAGGGTGATAGCGGAGGGCACGCCCGACGAGCTGAAAAGCTCCGTCGGATCTTCGACGCTGGTCCTCGACATGGGGTCTTCCGACCAGTCAGCCATGGCGCAGGAGATCATATTCGACGTGCTGGGAGTCCGGTCTAAGATCACGGACGCAGGACGCATCGTGACCCCGATCGCCAAGATGGATGCCGTGGCCGACCTGCTCATCGGGTTCAGGGAGGCAGGACTGGAGGTGCAAGCGATCAGCATACAGAAGCCGACGTTGGACGAAGTCTTCCTCACCATCACTGGAAAAACAGCCGAAGACGAAGCGGGGGTGGAGGCATGACCGTTGCCGCGAGCGAGAAGCTCGTCAACCACGCAGGGCTGCGGGAGTCCGTGCAACAGACCCTTGTAATGGCCTATCGCACGCTCTTGAGGATAAAACGCAGGCCCGAGGAGCTGGTCGACGTGCTTGTCCAGCCGATCATGTTCACGCTGATGTTCGTATATATCTTCGGAGGCGCGATCTCCGGAGACCCTGTGAGCTATCTGCCGATAGTGATTCCGGGCATCCTGGTGCAGTCTGTGATCATGGCGTCAGTCTCCACGGGGTCCGGGCTGAGAGACGACATGGACAAAGGGGTGTTCGACCGTTTCAGATCTCTGCCTATCTCACGCATGGCGCCGCTCGTGGGCGCGTCCGTTGCCAACATCGTCCGCTTCGGGATAGTGATCGTGCTAACGTTCGCCATGGGCTTCGTCATGGGACTCAGCGCGGATGGAGGCGTGATCGGGGTCCTTGCGGCGGCGTTGCTGGTAACAGTAGTGTCCTGGTGCATAAGCTGGGTGTTCGTGCTCGTGGGCGTGATGGTAAAGTCGGCAACAAGCGTCACGGGGATATCGATGATCATCCTGTTCCCCCTGACGTTCCTGTCGAACGCATTCGTACCTGTAGACACTTTGCCGTCCGTATTGGGGACGTTTGCGAGCGCCAACCCCGTCTCGTACCTCGTGACGGCCGTGCGCGAACTCATAAGCGGCGCGGCCATCACCGGGGACCTGTGGATGTCGATAGCTGGAGCGGCGGTAATAGCGCTGATCTTCGCCCCTCTCGCCACTCGGGCATACACACGCAAAGCGTGAGAAGCGCGACAGGCCCTCAAACCCTTTACCAAAACATGGCGGACCGGCAGAATTCTGAGGCGCGAGCATCCAAATGAACGCGCATCCGGGCCGGGTCCGCCCGACCTTCCTCGCAACCGCAGCTAAATAATAGGCCCGCCTGCATCACTTGGCAATGGAAATATTGAACGGCAGGACGGTCGTGATAGGATTGGGCAGCCCGATAATGTCCGACGACGCGGTGGGCCTGAAGGTCTCAGAGGCTGTGGAGGGGGAAAATCTCCCGGGCGTGGACGCTCTCCAAGAGGCCGTCGGGGGCTTGGAGATAATCCCCATGGTCAGGGGGTACAGCTATGCGGTGATAGTCGATGCCATCAAGACGGGAGATTATGCTCCGGGAACGGTGCTTATATTCAACCTGGAGGATTTCGACGGGGCCGTCGCGGACGTCCCGGCCCATGACGTCAACCTCGCAACAGCTTTGAAGGTGGGAAGGCAGATTCAGCCGGGCATGATGCCGTTGGCCGTCAAGTTCGTAGCCGTGGAGGTCGAGGACCTTCAGACGGTCAGCGAAGCCATGACTCCCGCTGTCGCAGCGTCAGTGGACAGCGCCAAGAATGCCGTCATGCACGTCATAGGGGAGTTCAAGTCCCTTAATCGAAGCTTGGCCCCATGATTCTGCTACGACAAAATCTCTAAAGTTCTGAAATATTATTGGAGTACTTCCACAGTTTGAGGTGGATTAGTTCCACAGTTTGAGGTGGATTAATACCTAGTTATATCTATTATCATTTCATTATTCAAACATGGTAGACCGATACCTTAAACGCATATTGGACTCTGAAATCAAAGAGTATCTGGATTCCATGGGCGCAATTCTCATTGAAGGTCCCAAATGGTGTGGGAAGACGCGGACCTCAAAAGAGTTTGCCAAAAGTATATTGTCCATAGCAGACCCCAATCAGATCAAGTCGATAAAACTGGCGACGGAGAACGGGCTGTACAACTTCCTTGATGGGGACACCCCTTTGCTCATCGACGAGTGGCAGGACGTACCGGAGATATGGAACGCAGTCCGATTCGAGGTGGACCGTCGTGGAAAGAAGGGGCAGTTCATCCTGACTGGTTCCTCCGTGCCTCCCGCAGAACCTACAAGGCATTCGGGCGCAGGGAGGATCGCAAGGGTTACCATGAGGCCGATGAGCCTGTTCGAATCAGGGGAGTCCGACGGAAAGATATCCCTCAGCGGCCTATTCGAACCCGATGGGAATTTCGCTGGATATTCCAAACTGACCATAGACGGCTTGGCTCTCGCACTGACACGCGGCGGATGGCCAGGAAGCCTTGACGATGCCCCTACGCAGGCGTCGAGAACGGCATCGCAATATCTAAAGGCCGTGACAAACTCAGACCTGTCCCGTGTGGACGGGATAAATAAAAATCCTAAAATCGTGAGCAGGATCGTCGCATCTATAGCTCGGAACATCTCGACTTATGCAAGCATGGAAACCATAAGGAGGGACGTCAACGGCGACGAAGGCAATATGGCGGACGACACCCTCAAAAACTATATTGCGGCGATGGAGCGGATATTCCTAGTTGAAAACTTGCCTGCATGGAACCCACACACCCGCTCCAGGACCAAACTCGTCACCACCCCCAAATGGCATTTCACTGATCCGTCTATCGCCACCTCTGCGCTCGGAAAGACGAAGGACGCGTTGCTGAGCGACTACGAGACATTCGGGCCCCTCTTCGAGTCGCTGTGCGTCAGAGACCTACGCGCATACTGCGAGCCCATGGACGGATACGTGAGTTTTTTCCGCAACAAGAACGGGTTCGAGGTAGACTTGATCGCAGAGCGTCCTGACGGAAGGTGGGGCGCAATTGAAGTGAAGCTGGGCGGCCCGGAGATCGATACGGCCGCCAAGAACCTGCTGAAGCTGAAGGACATGGTGGACCCGGACTTCATGAGGCCTCCGTCCTTCCTGATGGTCCTCACCGCAGGACAGTTCGGATACAAGAGGCCCGACGGGGTTTTGGTGGTTCCGATCGGGTGCCTCAGGGATTGAGGCTGGAGGCACGCGTCGCAATCGCAAGACGGGGCCGAGTTCCCTGTCCCGACCGTGGAAATGCCAAAAGGCCCGTTCAGAGGCTCCTTGGCATTCCATGATGATGTTATTCAGAGGTTGCTTGAATGAGTAATTAATAATAATTATATCTTAAATTGTTAATAATTATTAACATATGGGTAATATTTTAATAATATCTGTTTGTAGCGTCACAACATGAAGACTACTTCAATAGTTGCGATAGCCGCGGTCGCAGTGCTTCTTTGCGCCGGCATATACGTCGTCGCGGCAGGAGACGACGACGGAGACAAAGAGATAATCGCGGTCTCGATGCCGTGGCAGAAAGAGATGCTTGACGAGATCGCAGGAGAGGGCGCGTTCGAGGTCTACCTCCTGATTCCTCCTGGAGTCAGCCCGCACGACCCCAGCCAGGTGTCCGTGGAGACCCTGACCAAGCTGAAGGCTGCAAAAGCCTGGTTCATGGTCGGAGACGAGCTGGGCATAGAAGCTGAGATGGCTATATACGACAAGGTCAAAGACGACATCGGCGCAGGCAAGATCCACAAAGCCACGGACGGGATGACTCTGATCGAAGGCGGGCACGAGCACGAGGAGGACGAGCACGACGATGAAGAAGAGGGGGCATACGACATGCATGTTTGGTGCAGCCCGGAGAACCTTCTGATCGCCGCATCGAACGCCCGAGACGCGCTAATAGCGCTGGATCCGAGCAACGCGGACGCATACGACGAAGGATGCGAGAGCTACTCTGAAAAGGTAAGGGAGATACAGGCCCTTGCGGACACGGCCCTCAAAGCGATACACGGCAAGATGGTCATGGTTTGGCACGAGGCATGGGGATACCTCCTCAGCAAAGAGCACATCGTCGAGTTCAGCCTCCAGGACCTGGTGGGCCACAGCGTGAAAGAACTCACGGTGACCAACATCATGACCCTTAACGGCGCTATATCCGAACAGGGGCAGACGGTCATGTTCGCCGCCCCCGACAGCCTCATAATGAACTCAGGCTACAGAGGCCAGATAGGGATAACGATCGAGGAAGCGAACGCAGAATCTCTTCATCACCTCCAGGAGATGAGGAACTTCTTGGAGCTTCTGGACAAGCACAAAGGCGAGTTCCCGGCAGACCCCGCCCACGGACACAGCTGATGGACGGACTGCTGCCTCTAGAGATCAAGGGCCTGAGCGCCGGCTACGGCAGGAGCCTGGCGTTCGAGTCCGTGGACCTTGAGCTCAGGGATAGAGACTTCCTTGCGGTGATAGGCCCCAACGGGGGCGGCAAGACAACGCTCTTCAAGGTTATCTTAGGACTCGTCCCTCCTGCCGGAGGAAGCGTCGCCATATTCGGTTGTCCTCCTTCCGAAGGGGCACGCAGGATAGGATACGTCCCCCAAAGGGGCATGTTCGACTGGACATACCCCATAAGCGTAAGGGACGTGGTCCTCATGGGCATGAGGTCCCGCAAGGGCGTCAGGCCCATGTATTCCGGGGAACACCGGGCGTTGGCTGACGAGGCCATGATGACGGCAGGCGTGGCGGATCTTTCGGAAAGGAAAATCAGCGATCTTTCCGGCGGGCAGTTGCAGAGGGTACTTCTGGCCAGGGCGCTTGCGCCCAAGCCAGAGATACTCATGCTGGACGAACCCACCGCCAGCCTTGACCCTTCGATGACCCGTTGCG
The DNA here is from genome assembly GCA_031290095.1 of Candidatus Methanoplasma porotermitis. Lineage (GTDB taxonomy): Archaea > Thermoplasmatota > Thermoplasmata > Methanomassiliicoccales > Methanomethylophilaceae > Methanoplasma > Methanoplasma porotermitis. The sequence continues at coordinate 318 of JAITOF010000063.1, read as the reverse complement.
TCCACGACGTCCTCCGGGACGTCAACAGAGACGTATCCATAATCATGATCACTCACGACCTCGGCGCCTTGGGCAGGGACGTCAAGCGCATAGCCTGCCTCAACCACAGGATGGCGGTCAGCGACACCCCAAAGATAACGCCCGAGATGGCGTCGATCGGCTTCTGTTGCCCTCCCGACCTGCTTTCGGGACTGTTGTCCGACGGTGCGGGGAAGGAGAGCGCATGCTCGTGCAAGGCGGGATGCCGGTGCAAAGCATGCATGGAAAGGATGGAGGGGGATTCCGCTGGCTGACCTCGCATCCGCCCTCGGCATAGGG
>JAITOF010000045.1 GCA_031290095.1 Candidatus Methanoplasma porotermitis | reverse complement strand
AGCGTGAAGTCCGCGCCGTCCGCCTCCTCGCCGGCAGGCTCCGGCAACAGCGACGGCAGCGGCTCCGGCTCTGGAAGCGGGAGCGACGGCGCGAACGACGGCGCAGGCGACTCTCGCGCAGGGGACGGCGACGACGAGGGCGTGTCCGTCGCAGTCATCCTCGCCGGGGTCGTCATAGCCATAGCCGCGGGGTCCGCGGTCCTGTGGGTCGTGCTCGGGCGCCGCTGACCCAGCGGCCGAGCCGGAAACTCCTTCCAAACCTCTTCCAAAAACCTCTTCGAAGCATGGATCAAACATTGCCGGCGGTGGGCCGTTGCGCCTTGCCCCCACAATGGCGCACGCTCTTCCGCCCGCGACGCCGGCAGTGACCTCTTCTCCGGTGCCATGCCGCGTGCCATTCTGTGATTTGCAACATCGTGCCCTGCGCCCGCCCCTGTCGCATGGCGGACGGCCCTCGCACATCCGCTGACTGTCTATGCGGGCAGGCGAGTCTCTCGCCCCTTCAAAACTTCCTGCATGCCCGTGCGGCTATGCAAAAAAGGCCCTTCAGACCGAGAACCGTGTTTTTCCTAAAGCCGCAGGCCACCGTCATATGCGCCAGGGGTACGAGAGTTTTTTCAACCGTGGCAGCGACCGATATTCTGCCGTCATGCTGGACGTGGGACGTTCGAAGTCATCCAGGGGCAGGATTGTTAAGATTGTTAAGATAGCAAACGCTATAAACACGGCGATACAATTACCACCATGGACAGGACGGGGAAAGCAGACACTCACGTTCATACGGATTACTCGGGAATATCCAACATAGGTCCGTTGCACTTCCCTGAGTCAGTCACCCGGCCTGAGGCTCAGGTCGATCGTGCAAGGATGAACGGGATGGACGTCCTTTGCATCACAGATCACAACGAAACTGCCGGAGCGTTCGTCGCTGAGAAATATGCCAAGTGCTTCGACGACATCGAAGTGGTGATCGGCGAAGAGGTGATGACGTCCGACGGCGAGATTATCGGCCTGTTCATCAACGAAAAGATCAAGATGGGCCTGACCATCGAGGAGACGGCGGACATCATAAAAGCGCAGGGCGGGATCACGATAGCGCCGCATCCGTTCTCGTTACACGTGAGCGGCCTCAACGAGAACATGTTCAAGGTGAACATCGATGGTTTCGAGGTTCTCAACGGCGGCCATCCAGACAAGTATTCCAACAAGTTCGCACAGATGGTCATGGATAGACATCCCGGCATATGGGCCCCGATCGCCGGCAGCGACGGACACTCCGTGCGTACCGTCGGATATTGCTGGACAGAGTTTGTGGGCAGGACTGCTGAAGACCTGAGACGAGCAATAAAAGAAAAAAAGACGGTCCCGACAGGCAGGACCACGCCTGTCTTGGATGCCGTGAAGTGGAGTATGGAGGTCGTCATGGGAGGACAGAGGCTCCTTTACAAATCTCTCGCCGAGAGGCTTCCCAATGTGGAGCACAGCTCTCTCATAGAGAAGATCAACGAGCTCCCCGACCTTATGAAAGCGATCGGCATTGTGGGGGGGTTCGCATATCTGTTCCCGCCGATAAACTTCAGCGCCACCTTGATGAGCACGTACTATCTGAGAAGAGGCGCTAAGCGTATGATGAGAGACATGCCGAAGAGGCTGAAGGACATAGACGCCCTCATAGCCGAGCATCTGCACGTCGAAAGGAACTCTAATGTCGACAAAAGAGTTGTTTAAGGTCTGTCTGAACATCCCTGAAGAATATGCAGACGCGCTGATGGACGCTGTGACCGCCGCCATGGATCCTGTATGCCCCAATTATGACAGGGTCTTCATGACGTATCGCGTCACAGGCACATGGAGGGCCCTGCCCGGAGCAAGGCCTTACAACGGGGCTGTCGGAGAGACAACGGTGGCTGAAGAGCTCAGAATAGAGTTCATGGTCGCAGAGAGCGACCTTCCGGCAGTAATGAGAACGGTCAGGGAAGTCCACCCGTACGAGGAGCCTGCCGTCGAAGTCATATCTGCGAACGATTGGAGTGCATGGCTCTGATCATTACTTGAGCTTCACGGCGAACACGCCGTCGAAGGACCTCTGAAGCCTGTACACCTTCAGGCTGCGTTTACGAAACTCCAGATCCTCGGACGACAGTATCCCCAGCTTGTGGAACTCCTCCAGGGCCGCATCCGCCGCGTCATAGTCGAACCTTACGCCGACAAGAACGTTGATCTTCGAGTTGCGGCAGACGAGCCTTTCGGGGACGTTGTTGCCGTTGGACTCTTTTAGCCTGCCCAACAGCTCCGGGATCATAGCCAGCCCTTCCTCGCATCGTTCAAGGCACCTGTCGTATTCCGAGCGGCCGAAATCGGCGGCGATCAGCTCTTCCAGCACCTTAAACCGTTCCATGCCTTTCACGGTCCTGACGACATGCTCCCCGATGCCGGCGGAGATGCCATAATTTGCTTCGTCGTTGGCTTTCCTCATGAACGACAAGGCGAATGACGCAACGGAAGTCGTGTCTGAGCCCGACGAATAACGGGACGCCCTCACTTTGTCCTGTTCGCTGAGCCCCTTATACCATTCGGACATCCCTGCTTTGGAGACCTCCATAGGGACGTCAGACCTTTTGAAGAGCATATCAGGGTATCTGTGGGAGGGGTATATCATTTATCGCTGTCAACGTCGATTATGACCCTGTTCCTAAAGGCGTGCTGGTGGTCCTGAGCGAGGCTGTCGATGGTCCAGTTCATGCGACCGACGAACTTGGCGCGCCTGCTGACGCATTCGCGAGAACAGTGCGTGCAGGAGAACTCCCTGCACGGCTCCGGCATGATCATCAGTTCCACGCTGTCTCCATACAGCGACGCCACCGCCTCGTGCAGCTTGCTCTTCTGGGCCTCCTCCTGCTCCACGGTCATGTCGAACGGGAGAGTGGTATGCATCTCGACATGCATCCTGCTGCCGAACTTCATGACGCGCAGGCTGTGGATGTCTATCCAATCCTGGGAGCGGTGTTCGTTAAGGCACCTCACAACCTGGTCCAGAACGTCGCGGTCCGCCCTGTCCATGATGTCGTCCATGGCTTTCTTTATGACCCTGCCCCCCGTGATCACTATCACGGTGCCGAACAACATGGCGACGAGCGGGTCCAGCCACAGATAGTCGTACCCCATCTTCTGGGTTGCAAGGACTGCAAGAAGCCCGATAGATATCCCGACGGAGGAGTATGTGTCGGCGCACAGATGCTTCCCGCTGGATTCCAAGGCTATGGAACGGGTCTTTCGTCCTCTCGCTATGGCGCCGCGTCCCAAGACGTAGTTCACAACGGCGGCGAACAGCACGAACAACAGCCCTATGTCTACGTTCCGGACCTCTTCGGGAGAGAGCATCCTCATGAACGACTCGAACAGGATGATGAACCCTGCAACGGCGATCATGGACCCTTCGATCGATGCCGAGATAACCTCCACCTTTCCGTGGCCGAACGGGTGGGACCTGTCGGCAGGCCTCGCTGAAAGATAGAGCGCATAAAGGCCGATCCCCCCGGCGACCACGTTCACGATGCTCTCGAGGGCGTCAGTCAGTATCGCCATGGAATGCGTCACGAAGTACGCTATGAACTTCATGACCATCAGGGAGGCTCCGACTGCGACTATGACTCGCTGGAACTCGTAGTTCGGATTCGACGCCTCTGCCATCTGCCGTTGCATGACGTTCATTGCTATTTAACACATGTCCTGAACACGATATTTAGGAATATCTAAACATCTGGCTCATGTGCGGACGTCTGCGAGAATGTCTGGCCCGCGAAGCCAAGAGACCGCTGTGCCTATTACGCACATTACGAGGCAGACCACGAACGCGGCCCGTATGACGTTGATAAAATCGCCGAACGTCGACGGGTTCAGATTGTCTGCCGACCCCATTATGACGGATATCGAGAGCATTGCGATGCTCATGCTCGTAAGCATGCCGACCTGGCGGACGACCGACAGCATGCCTGCCGCCTCGCCCCTGTTCCTGGGAGGGACGGAAGACATCACAGCATTGCTGTTCGGGGCCGAGAACATGCCGTATCCGATCCCCAAAAGCGCCAGTATGACGGCTATATAGGCGTAATTGACCTCCGTGCCCAGGAAGAGTATCATCACGATAGCTATGCAGGTGAGCGCCATGCCCGTGGTTGGAAGTATGCGTTTGTCCCGCATCCGGTCCGAGCGCCCTCCCGACCATGAGGTCAGAACGATCTGGAACGCGGCCTGCGTCAGCATGATCAGCCCCGCCTGCGACGCCGTAAGCGCCCCTATGTGCTGAAGGTACAGGGCCAAGAAGAACGACACGGAGTACGAGGAGGCGTAGTTCATGAACGCCGCCAGGCACGACCGCGAAAAAACCTTGTGCTTGAACACCGAGAGGTCGAGAACAGGCGATTCCCTTGACCTCATCATCGAGACGAACGCCGCGAGAAGCGCCAATCCTGCGAATAGCAGGGCGAAGGCCCACCATGCAGGGAGGTTCACGGCGCCGATTATGGTCAGAACTACGGTAGCCGCATACACCGCGGAGCCCGTGCTGTCCATGCGCCCCCCTCTGTCGGCCACGACGTCATATTTGAATTTCGACAACAGGGTCATGGATACGGCGGAGAACGGCAATATGAAGAAGAAAAGCCCCCTCCATCCCACGCCGTCGGAGATGAACCCTCCCAGGGTAGGCCCCAAGGCCATCCCGAGATAGACGAACGTGGTCTGCACGCCTATCGCCCACCCGCGCCTCTCGAAGGGGAACACCTCGGTCAGCAGGGCCATGCTGGAAACGGATATGGCGGCGGCTCCGACCCCCATCACAAGCCTCATCGACAAAAAGACTTCGAACGTGGGGCTGAACACAGCGACGACCGCTCCAGCCGTCGTCACCAGGAGTCCGGCGACCATCGTTTTTTTGCGCCCGTGTATGTCGGAAAGCCTTGCCGCAGGGACCATGGCCACGACCGACGACAGAAGGAACACCGTGTTGACGAGCGCGAGAGAATGCGAGCCCACGTCAAAGTCCGCGCCGATATGCACGAGCGCAAGATTCATCATCGTGCTCATCAAAGGCGTGAGGAATATGCCCGCACAGCAGGCTATCAACACTAGGCGCATATCCTTTGGAGAGTAGGACCTGAGCTCGTCCATGCCACCTCTATATGACGTTCGTATTAAAGACTGACTGAATGATGGCTTAGGGAAGCCACGACCGCTTTCCGCACGTAGAACGACGCCGGCGGTTATTGTACAAGAACGTCCTCACATGGCTTCCCAAAGCCTCGCACCAGACGGCCTGCCAGATCCAATGCGGCTTCAATCTGCGCCGTGTTTCGTTTTTGTTCAAAAGTTTAGGTATTTTAATACCGAAAGTATATGATTTTTATGAGTTTAGGGATTGTAATACCAAAACTTTTTAACAATGCAGCATTGTCGTTCATGGAGAAGGAAGTCGTCAGGCACACGTATATCTCGTGCCTTTCGGTGGGAAGGGACCGCACGCACACGGTGAAGATAATCACGGGGGTCAGAAGGTGCGGGAAGTCCACGTTGATGAAGCAGTATGCACGCGCACTCGTGGATTCGGGAGTGGATGAGGGCCGCGTGATCCTGATTAACTTCGAATCGATGGAATATGGCCATATTAGAACATACGGGGACCTTGTGAACCAGATAGACGGGATGGTCCCGCGCAACGAAAGGTCGTACATCCTGCTGGACGAGCTGCAGAGGATACCCGAGTGGGAAAGGGCAGTCAATGCGCTCATGGTCGATTTCGATGTGGACATATACATAACAGGGTCCAATGCGCATCTCCTTTCGTCCGAGCTTGCGACATACATGTCAGGGAGATACGTTCAAATCAGGATGCTCCCGCTGTCTTTTAGGGAATATTTGGACATGCACCCGGCCGACGCCGAGAACAACGTCGAATCCAGGTTTCACGATTATGTTTGGAAGGGGTCCCTGCCGATGGTGGACCCTTCCGCCGACGAGACGTTCGTCCATGACCAGCTGAAAGGCGTCTTCGACACCGTCCTGGTACGCGACGTGCTTACTCACACGGACGCCAAAGACTCCCGCACGCTGATAAACGTAGCCCGGTTCGTCATGTCCAACATCGGTTGCGTCACCAGCTCCAACAACATCGCCAAGACGTACCTCGCCGACGAGCACGGCGAGGTCAACAACAAGACCGTCGGGAGATACCTCCAAGCATTGGAGGAGGCGTATGTCATATACAAGGCGGAGCGCTATGACATTCGCGGGAAAAAGCTGCTTCAAACCTTGGAGAAATACTACGTGGCGGACACCGGGATGCGCAACGCCGTCGTGGGGATATCGTCCAAAGAGGACGACAGCAGGCAGATAGAGAACATCGTCTATCTGGAGCTCATAAGAAGAGGATACGAGGTCGCCGTTGGAAAATACGGAGACAGGGAGGTCGACTTCACCGCAAGGAAAGGCGCGGAGACGGAGTATTATCAGGTCACAAAGACGATGATCGACGAGTGTACGTATGACCGCGAGGTTTCTTCCCTGTCCGAAATACGTGACAGCTATTCGAAGACGGTGCTGTCCATGGACAGCTTCGTCTACAACGTCCCCGGGGGAATAAAACACAAGAACGTGATCAAATGGCTGCTGGAGGGCCAATGATGGCAGGGCCGTCAGGCAAATGCTAAAAGCGCCGGCTCAACTGTCGAGGTCAAGATGTTTTTGAACACTCTGAACGGGGTGTGCGGGCGTCCGATTGTGTTTTATCCTCAAGACGTGATTCAAACCCATGTCGAACCTGCCGCCGGACGTCAAGAACAAGCTCGGCCTCGTCCAAGTCTACACTGGAGAAGGAAAGGGCAAGACCACGGCCGCGCTCGGCCTCGCGTTCAGAGCCGTAGGCAGAGGGCTGGAGGTAGTTATGGTCCAATTCCTCAAGCCTCCGGAGGATTACGGGGAGCACATCTCCGCGTCTCGCATCGATAATTTCACCATCCTGCCGCTGGGGCTAGACCACATGGCATCGAAGGTCCCAAGAAAAGAGGACATGGAAGTCTCGGAGGCCGCCCTCGCGAAGGCGGAAGAGCTGATCTATTCCGGCAAATACGACCTCGTGATACTCGACGAGATCAACGTGGCCATGTCATGGGGGCTTGTCGATGCCGACAAAGTGCTGGACATGCTCAAAAAAAGGCCGGCGAACATAGAGGTGGTGCTCACAGGAAGGGGCGCGCCGCCGCCGATAATAGAATATGCGGACCTGGTCACGGAGATGCGGCCCGTGAAGCATCCTTTCAACAAAGGCGTGCATGCAAGAAAAGGCATAGAGTTCTGATGGCCGTTAGCGGTACAAACGGGAAATAATAATTATTATATGAATATTTATTTTGAATAATATTCGATAAGTACATTAATATGAACTTGATACAAGAGACTCTGAACAGGAGAAACCCCGATGCCGATAAAAGTACCTGACAATCTTCCGGCAGTGTCCGCTCTGGAATCAGAGAATATTTTCGTCATGAACGAGGACCGTGCTTCCCACCAGGACATCCGCCCGTTGAAGATTGCGATACTCAACCTCATGCCGACGAAGATCGAGACAGAGATACAGATACTGAGGCTCCTCAGCAACAGCCCGTTGCAGACCGATATAACGTTCCTGCAGATGGAGTCGCATGAATCCAAGAACATCTCGCAGGAATATCTGGACCGCTTCTATCGGCGGTTCGAGGACATCAAAGGCCAGAAGTTCGACGGGCTGATAATCACCGGCGCCCCCGTGGAGAACATCGAGTTCGAGAAGGTCGATTATTGGGGCGAGCTATGCACGATAATGGACTGGTCCCTCACAAACGTGTATTCGACGCTGCACATATGCTGGGGCGCCCAGGCAGGCCTGTACTATCACTACGGGATACCGAAGTACCCCCTGCCAAAAAAGATGTCCGGCATATTCGAGCATCACGCGTTGGTAAAGGACGAGCCCCTCCTGAGAGGGTTCGACGACGCGTTCAACATGCCGCACTCAAGACACACGGAGATACGTGCATCCGACATCTATCACAACCCGCATCTTCACATCGTGGCCGTGTCCGACGTATCCGGGGTCGGCGCCGTCGTGTCGGAGAAGTCGCAGGTGTTCGTCACAGGCCATTTCGAGTACGACGCATGCACGCTCGCCTACGAGTACGAGAGGGACACTAAGCGCGGCATGAACCCGGAGGTTCCCCGGAACTACTTCGTCGAAGACGACCCTCATCGCGACCCTGTGGTGAAGTGGAGGGCGCATGCCACCCTCCTGTTCATCAACTGGCTCAACTACTACGTGTACCAGCGCACCCCTTACGACTTGGACGAGATCAACCGCTATATCGACAGGAGCAGGTAAGATGGCGATAGCGCCTATAAGCACCGATAGGGCGCCCAAAGCGATCGGCCCGTATTCTCAGGGAGCGAGGGCGGGCGGCCTCGTGGCGACGTCGGGGCAGATACCGGTAAACCCAGAGACGGGCCTGATTCCCGAAGGGATAGAGGCTCAGGCTAGGCAGTCCCTCTCAAACGTGCTCGCGGTCCTCTCTGCGGCTGGCGTGAGCCACGGCGATGTCGTATCCGTCAAAGTGTTCCTGACGGACATAAACGACTTTGCCGTCGTCAACAAGGTCTACGGGGAGTTCTTCAAAGAGCCGTACCCGGCAAGGTCGTGCTTTCAGGTGGGCGCAATCCCCAAAGGGGCGAAGATAGAGGTCGAGGCCTTGGCGTACAAAGGATGATCACAGCGGCATCGTCGGGTCTATGAGCCTTCCGGTCACGGCGTCCCGGACGAATTTGTTGTACTCGGAAAGGTTCCTTTTCTCGCTGACGATGCGGTCTGCCCTGTCTTTTATTTGAGTGAACAGCTCTTTGTAGATTCTGCATGAAGGGTTGCCGTTGTTCTCCAGCCCTTCCTCATAACATGCGTCCATGCTGCATCCTCCGCCGCAGTGGTCGAATATGTCGCACGACCTGCATTTCTCCCTCCTTGCTATCGTGCCTGCGAGCATCCTCCTGAAGCCGTCGGTGAGGAACGTGTCCGATATGTGTTCTACATCTTCCAGGCCGCACATCCTGAATTCGGGAATACAGCCTTTTGCACAGGGGTACAGGCTCCCGTCAGGATAGACGCACAGCCATTTGGTGAGACACGAGCTGTGGGCGCAGTCAGACTCGGAAGGCTCGCCCAGAGCGTTCAAAAGATACAGGTAGTGAGGCATCAACGGTATTTCCGTGTCCGTGTCCGTGAGCCATAGGTCGAAGGCGTCAATGCTCCCTCTGACATATTCGTCTACGTCCGGAACGAGCCCGGGACATGACGCGGCGCACCCTGCGGGAATCACGGGAGAGAACGAGACGGCTATGTGGCGGTCTCGGAAGTGCTCGTAGAGCGAGGCCTGCTCCGATGCCGTGTCCGACGACACTGTCAGGCCCACTGAGAACACATGCTCCCTTTTTATCAGCATGTCCAGATTATTTTCTACTTCAGACGTCCGCTCCCTCAGGACGTCGTTTCGAGGGCCTTCATAGGAGACGCCCACGTTGATCTTCTTCTCACGGCACAAGTCCATGAATCTCTTGTTCAGGCGTATGCCGTTGGTCTGTATCGTATTGCCTACGCGGTGAGACCCCTTGCCAAAATACCTCTCCTGCATGGCGATGGCATCGCGGTAGAACTGCGGAGAGAGCATCAGCGGCTCTCCCCCGTGCCATATGAACCATGTAGACTCGTATTCCTCAGAAAGAAGGCGGAACAACCTGTCCAGGGTCTCGAGGCTTATAGACCCGCCCGTCCTTTCCTCGGGAGGGTGGTAACAATGCCTGCAGCCTATGTTGCAGGCCAGAGTTGGTTTGATAATGACCGAGATGAACGGTTTCATCTCAGAACGGCCAATATGTCCAGACGCCGTTGAAGCCGTTGGTGATGTAGCAACAGAACGCCACAAGCACCACGATGCATCCGCATAGGCACAGATACCATCCTCCGGAGGAACAGCACCCCTTCTCGTTACAACAGGGGTAGTCGCATCCAGAGTCGCCGCCGTGAGTTTCTTCGTCCCGGCGTTTGGAGTGGTCCTGCGGCCCGTCCGAGTGCGCAGACATTGCAACAGACACGAAGGCCGCTGGAGACTGATTCATATAGAGCGCGGTCAAATGTTCAACGGTAACTGCATCCTGCGTCATCAATTCACCTGTCCGCCATGCCAGCGGGTACGTTTCCGAGTAAACCCTACGGATATATTAAAGATTCTGATAGTCAATACGGCGACGACATGTTCGGTTATGTGGTGCCCTTGTACAGTCGGCTGTCGGCCTCGAACCTTTCGATTTACCGTAGATATTACTGTGAAGGGTGCCACCAGCTCAAGTCAGGGTTCGGCCTCCTTTCCGCCGCGACGGTCAATTACGACATGACGTTCAACGCCATCATGCTGAACTCGGTGTCTGGCGCGGGATCGGACATCCGAACAACGCGGAGTTCTCCGCTGTGCGTTATGAGAAGGCCGAGCAGCAGTTCCAACATCATGAGGCGCATGGCCGCGTACACGGTGATACTGACGAAATGGGAGCTCATGGACGATCGCACCGATCATCGCACTATGAAAAGCAATCTTGCATCCATGGCTCTCAACCGTGCGATAACGAAGGCAGAAAAAACACATCCCGAGTATGACAGAGCCGTCGGCGACGGATTCACGGCCTTGCGCTTGATGGAAGAGGAAGGATGCTCCGACCCGGTGCGGATGGGAAGGACGTTCGGTGAAGCCGTCGCCGGGCCACTGGCGTCTTTGGCAGGAGGCCGTTGCTCAGAACATCTCTCGGGCCTGCTGAGGGAGCTCGCCGCCATGGTGTACGTGATGGACGCTGTGGACGATCTCGACGAGGACTACATGAACGGCACGTTCAACCCGTACCTTCAGAACTGCACGGACTTTCAAAACAAGGCAGAATACATTTCGCACAACATCTACAGCATCACGTCGTCAATGAGGGATGTGATGGGTGAGGCGGTACGCCATTATGAGCATGTCAGAGAGGAGATGGGCGCCGAGGTGGGGGTGACGGACAACATAATACGTTACGGCATTCCCGATTCCGCAAAAAGAGTGCTTTCGGGCAACAGCGCGGCTAAAGCCAGCCTAAAGAACGCATTGTTCAACCATAAGGGCCGCAACGGAGCGACGCAGGACGCCTGACGTCGCAAAAAGACATTTAATGTCAGAATCATACGGAGGCACGATGATCCGCATCGGCTACATGGGCATTCCATTCTCCAACTCGGAGGAGGCCGCCGAGATGTTCGCGCTCAGGCAGGGATGGAGCAGTTTCGAGATGGTCGCGCTGATGAGCGCGGCCGGTGTCGTCGATTCTCTTCTTAAGAGGCGCATAGATTACGGAGTGGTAGCCACCCGCAATATCAACGCCGGCGAAGTCGTCGAGACGCGCGACGCGCTGAAAGGCAAGGATTCGGTCGTCTCGATAGATGCCATAGACCTGCCGATCCACCACTGCCTGTTCGTTAAAAGGAAGGATGCCAGGATAACAGTTTTGGCGTCTCATGTGCAGGCCCTGCTCCAGACGCGGGACAACCTTGACCGCCTGTATCCGAGCGCCTCGAAGACCGAAGTGGAGGACACTGCGTACGCCGCTGAGCTCTTGGCGCAGGAAAAGCTTCCAGAGACCGTGGCGGTGGTCTGCCGCAGGAACGCCGGGGAGCATTACGGCCTCGTGCTCCTGCACGAGGACATCGAGGACAACAAGGACAACATGACATCCTTCGCGTTGCTTGAATCGGTGTGACGCACACGGCCGTTTTCATGGCCTGTCGATCTATGGCATCGACAAAAAGTCGTCATCTTAGCGTCTTGGGGCGGTCTACGCGCATCATCACGTATGTGCGCATGGCATCCGCGTCCTTCGGGTTTGGAAGCAGGACTTCCCCCACGCTCTTGAATCCTGCCTTCTCCTGGCACCTTCCGGATGCCTCGTTCTCTTTGTCATAACGAGTCTGGATCCACATGTAGTCGGTATTGACGAATATGTACTCCGCAACGGCCCTCAAGGCTTCGGTCATCAGTCCTTTGTTCCAATGCTTTTTTGCAATGCAGAACCCCAGCTCGCAATATCCTTCGTCAGGGTGGTCCTGCACCGCCGTGATGCTCCCTACGGGCTCTGGGCCCGGCAGCACGGTGATGCACCAGTCCATGGAGCCTTGGGGGTACGAGCGAATCCAGCTGCGGACGATCCTGCATGATTCGTAACTGCTGCGGTGTGGGCTCCATGTGAGGAACTCCGTCACGTCCGGATCGGACATCCAGTTGTCGTATGCGACAGGCGCGTCCTCTTCTGAGAACTGCCTCAGCACGAGCCGCTCGGTGCGTATAGTGCGGGTTCTGACAGGCATCTCAGCCCCTCTTCACAATCCGTATCCCCAGCGCGGCCATTATGTCTAGCGCCTTGGCGTGAAGGTCTTGATCATAGATTGCCACGCACCATTCCCTGACAGTCACCCTGGATTCGGGCAAGGCGGCCTTTATTAGCACGGCATTGGCTAGAACGCATATGTTCGTCGCCACGCCGCACAGTTCGATCTCCTCGAATCCTCTCAGCAAAACGGGTAGCGACGCATATCCGAACGTCTCCTTTTCAACGACCGTCCCCTTGTCTGAATATCCTGAGACTCTGCCGTACAGCTCCCAGCCAGGACTCCCGCGGACGCAATGAGCGACAGGGATCAGACGCCCCTCCTCTGTGTCGGGATATTCTTCTCCGTGGGCGTCCATGGTGAAGAACAGCCTTCCCCCCGAGGCCAGGCAACAATCTATCCTTTCAACTATGCTCTCTTCGATGAGGGCGGCCGCGACCGAGCCGAGGCTGCCGGATACGAAGTCGTTCTGGTAGTCGATCACCACAAGGGCGTGCCGCATGATGATGTGCATCGCTTGAACGGATAAAATACTAGCTTTGTCAGGCCGTCCCCGCAGGGTTTCTAGGCGGACATGCCAAGCTCGGCTTTTGCCGACGCTTCCTCACAAACCCATGCAAGGTACGACAGAACCTCCCTCGGACCGTCATTGGCGCGAAGGAGAAAATATACGGTAAGGCCGCATGCATGTAGTTGCAATGATAGGCATAGACTCGGAATTACTCGGAATCCTGCGGGGGCTGATAGAGAACTAGGAGAACGAAGTAGTCGAGTTCAAGGAGGCTAGCAACAGTTTCAAGCGCGATGAGATTGGAGAGTACTTCTCTGCGATCAGCAACGAGGCGAACCTGAAAGGCTTGCAGTATGGCTGGCTCGTCTTTGGCGTGAGCAACAAGGCCAAAGCGGTCGTCGGCTCGGATTACAGAGACGCACGCGGCTTGGAAACGCTTAAACATGAAATTGCCCAAGACACTACCGGGGGCATATCGTTCATCGATGTCTTTGAGGTATACGACGGCGACGACCGTGTAGTCATGTTCAAAATCCCTGCCGCTGTAGTTGCCATACCTACTGCATGGAAAGGTGTCTGGTATGGGCGCGACGGCGAATCAATAGGCAAGCTCTCCCTCGAAGAACTTGACCGCATCCGCAGCCAGGTGCGCCGCGACTGGTCGAAGCAGCTCATCGACGGCTCGTCCGTTAAGCACTTGGACGCAGAGGCCCTGACAATCGCCTGCAACAGCTACAAAGCCAAGCTTAACAAGACGCACGTCGGCAAAGAGGTTGATGCCATGACTGACGAGGAGTTCCTGACGAAGATACGGCTGATGGAGGGTGGAAGGATCACGAACGCCGCCCTTGTCCTCTTGGGCAACCCCGACCATGACGACCTGATGTCACCCCCGGCCCGTGCGATGTGGAGGCTGCACGGGAGCAACGACGTCGACTTGGACTACCGCGAGTTCCGTATACCGTTCATCACTGTCGTCGACCGCCTGTTCGGGATGGTTCGCAAGCTCACATATAGGTACATACCAAACAAGAAGTCCCTGTCCACCTTCGAGACTGATCAATACGACGAGAGCCTTTGTCGCGAGCTTTTGAACAACGCCATCGCCCACATGGACTATTCCATTGGCGGGCGCATATATCTCGACGAGTTCGAGGACAGGCTCGCCATATCCAACCCAGGCGACTTCCTGCCTGGCAACATCGCCAAAGTGCTGAAGCCAGAATACACTTCGCCATATTACAGGAACCAGCTTCTCGCGGATACGATGGTGCTGTTCAACATGATAGATTCGGCGGCAATGGGAATACGCAAGGTGTACCGCGTCCAGAAAGACCGTTTCTTCCCATTGCCTGACTACGAGTACGGCGACAGCCGCAAGGTCGTCGCTCGCGTGTATGGGAAGACGCTTGACACGAACTACACACATCCTGTTCGACCACCCCGAATTAAACTTGGACACGATATTTTTGCTTGACATGGTTCAGAAACATAAGGAGATAGGCGATGCCGATGCCGAACACCTGCGCTCGCTCAACCTGATTGACGGCGTAAAGCCAAACTTTTTCGTCTCGTCTAAATATAACGATGCAAGAAATGGCCCCATCAGTGACGTTCGCACAGTCACTAACAACGTCGTTGAAGTAAATGATACCCAAAGAAAAATAATTGAAGCAATTAGAGCAAATCCAACCATTACGATGGCGAACCTTGCAAGTTACGTTGGGATCGACGAACGAAATATCAAAAGGAACATGAAGCTATTGAAAGACTCCGGGGCAGTTAAGCGGGAAGGCTCGTCACGAAAAGGACATTGGACTATAGCCACAGACACGCAGCAGGGGCAGACTGATGCAAACGTGGGACGAAAAGCTGTTTGAAAACGTCCCCGATAACGTCACCAAACGTCCCCGATAAATGGAGTACAGGTCAAGCCGTGGCCGGGCCATCTGTGAGAGCAGGCCTTCAGCCTCTCGCCACCTCGCGTCTTTGCACGAATTCCCTCTTCACGTCAATAGGTCCCTGCCCGCTGTCAAGCGCGTGGATCCTGGACAGACCCGATGAGCTTCTGCACGCGCTCGGGAACGTAATATGCCAACGGAAGCGACACCAGCACTCCCACGCAGCTGTCTGTCAACCATACTCGTACGAATTGATCGTTGAACCCCATGTTCTTGGCGGTCATGAAAAACGCCATGCACAAGGACATTATGATCGATAACGTAAGGGCTGTTGCAACCTTCCTAATTACTGACATGCTATCGTCAACATCTCCATTCGCACAAGAGTGTTGCAACTTGGATATGGTTCTTGCTCCGCAACGAGGTTAAGCGTAACTACAGACTTCGTTGTGAATCAACGTCGAAGGAACCGGTGGCTCAGAGCTTGTCGGGCAGCCGCAAAATCGCGTATGATGAAGGCTCTCTACCGACTCCCCACCCGACGGCTGTCGCCGATAGTCAAGGTCCCGGCCGTCGCAGGCCTGTTTTTATAGGCGGTCGGAGATGAAACCGCATGGGCCTGACGATGCCGGAAAAATCAATGTTGGCGTTCGTTGCAACCTTGTTGATTCTGATGGCCGTCATACCTATGGCATACCCTTACGGGCACTTCCTGCACCTAGACGGGTCTCCGGGGGTCATCGACGGCAGGATTCCGGACGCCGACCCGCTATCGAAGGCGATATACCTTCTCGGGGACCTGCTATGCCATCAGCAACAGGACAGATCGTTCATAATCAACGGGTCAGAGGTCGCGTTCTGCATGAGGGACACGTCGTTCATGGCGGGAGTAGCGGCAGGGCTGTTAATCCTGGCGTTCGACAAGGCGTCGTCGTATATCGGAAAGTCCCGTCCCACGCTCGTCGGCGCAGTTCTGTTCGCGACGACGTTCGCGGAATGGACTCTGGAGGCCGCGCTCGGTATTGACGTCCCTGAGGCGAGGATCGCCACCGGCGTCGTCTCAGGCATCGGCGCCGCTTTCCTGTTCAGGCACAAAGTGGAGCCGATGCTGTTCCCGACGGCCTGATTAGTCGCACTTGGTCCATCCGCAGGACTTGCAGATGTTGCATCCGCCTTGGAACTGCAGCTCTTCGCCGCACTTCGGGCAAGGGTTGACCGGAGGGTTCCCGCTCTTGGCCTTCTCCGACCTCTCGGTCTCGACGCTTATCCCTCTGATCTCCCTTTGCATCTCCTGGTGCATGTCTATGAGCGCCCACCCCACGGCAGTAGGGCAGCACGCGCCCTTGCTGGTGTCGTGCCGGGTGTAGTTCCTCACTGCATATGACGGGCATGACCCGCAGCTCTTGAGCTGATCGACGATGGAGTTGACCTCGCACCCGCTCCTTGCGGCAAGAGAGATCATCCTGGACAGGCCGATCATGAAGTTGTTGCACCCGCCAGTCGACCCCTTGTTGAGGTATGCTTCTAACAGCTCCCCGCTCTGGGGGTCGAAGAACGCGGTGCAGTGGAGGCTGCCGCAGCCGGTGACGAGCTTCCTCTTCTTTCCGACGACATCGTCAGCGACGTTGTCCACGAAGCCCCTCTTGCGCCTGCCGTTGACGTTGGAATCCGGGACGGCGCCTTCCTTCTCCTTCTTGGCCTTCTCCTCCTTCTCTTTCGGAGTCAGGATGCCGAGGCGCTTGCAACCGTCTCTGAAGACGGTTACGCCTTTACATCCCATCTGCCATGCATATATGTACAGGTCGTACACCTCGCTCTCGGGAATCTCGTTGGGGAGGTTCACGGTGGAGCTTATCGACGCATCGATGTGCATCTGCCATGCGCCTTGGAGGTTCAGCCTCTCCTTGTAGTCAAGGTTCTGGGCGGTGACCACGAACGGAGGGAGCTTGGAGTCGTCCGTGACGCCGTTCGCGTCCATGTACTCCTTCACCACGGGCGTGTACACTTTGTAGAAATCATCCTTGTCGGAGAGGGACACGGTCCTCCTCTCGTAATGGACGGCGTATATGGGCTCTATGCCTCCAGACACGCCGATCATGGTCGACAGCGTCCCCGTAGGGGCTATCGTAAGAAGCTGGGAGTTGCGCAGGCCGTGCTTTGCCACCAGGTCCCTCGTCTCGGGAGACGTGTTCTCTGCGAAGAAGGGAGAGGCCATTATCAGCTCTGCGTTGCACTTGGGGAATTTGCCCACTTCCTTCGCCATGACGGCCGACTCGCGTATCGCCGCGTCGGCCATGACGAATCCAAGCTTGTGGCAGAAGTCCATGGACTCTTTGGACCCGTACCTTATGCCCAGCTTGATCAGCATGTCGGCAAGGCCCATTATGCCCAAGCCGATCTGCCTCCAGTCCCTCACGGAGTCTTTCTGCTCCTGAAGCGGGTGAAGCGGCAACCCTTCGTCAAGGACGTCGTTCAAACCCCTGACGCATATCGAGACAGTCTTTCTGAAGTCTTCCTCGTCGAACTTGCCGTCTTTTACGAACACGGACAGGTTTATGCTTCCAAGGAGGCAGCTCCCTCCCGCCGGAAGGGGCTCTTCGGCACAAGGGTTCGTTCCCGCATAAGAGTACTCGGGGACCTCGCTGAGCAGGTTCCAATTGCTTATGCGGTCCCAATAAAGGCATCCGGGCTCGCCGTAATCCCAATTTGCGTAACATAGCTTTTTGAAGAACTCGTACGCGTTCAGGTCCTTGACGACGGCATCTCCAGTCTCAGGACGCTCGAACTTCTGCCTGTACGTGCGTTTGCCTACGACGCACTCCATAAACTCGTCGCTCATCCTTATGGACATGTTGGCCTTTGTGACACGGTTGACGTCCGTCTTGACGCTCATGAACTCTTCCAGATCGGGATGCTCGCAGGAGAGCGTGAGCATGAGGGCGCCTCTCCTTCCGTGCTGTCCGATGAGGCCGGTGACCATGGAGTAGAGGTCTGTGAAGGACACGGCCCCGGAGGTTTCCGATGCAGTGTTGTTTATCTTGGCGCCTCTCGGGGCAAGATTCGAAAGGTCTATTCCGACGCCGCCGCCGTAGCTGAACGTCCTCGCAAGCTTCCCGGCACATTCGAATATGGACTCGATTGAGTCTTCGGGGGGGGTCACCACATAACAGTTGGAAAGCGTGACTTTGAGTCCCGTCTTATGAAGACCGCGATTGGCCAGTATCCTTCCGCCGAAGAGGAATTTCTTCTGTGCGATCATCTCCCTGAGGGCAGGGTCGTCATTGCTGACGCGATCCAGCCAATGGTCGAAAGTCTCGCCGTTGTAACAGTACTTCTTCTGCCATATGTCAATCCCTATCTGGTTGTCCGCCCCTAGCCAATCCTCAATTTCCATGTGTTCGTCCCTTCGGTTAGACGCATTGCCTGATAGCATATTAAGCTCACGAGAGTTGGATGCAGGCTGTCCAGACAACCTCGCCGGAAACAGAACCAAGTTTAAAAATCTAAGGTGTTTTCGGCCGCAATCCCCTTCATGCGACGTTGTCCCCCCCCCCCCCCTCAAAGGCTGATGTTCGAGCATAGGAAGAACACGACAGACGATGCCGGGAGCATCATGGACGCCCTGTACGCTGTCTCTCTTATCCCCGGGCATCCTCCCAGGCTCGATGTCAGAACAGCCATCAGAACGCACAGCTCTACAAGATATGCTGCGAGTATGGACGAGGTCCCCACTGCGTCCGCCCCTTCCATTATCTTGGAGATTGGAGCGAGCATGGAGACGCTCATGCCAAGCACCAGGGGAGCAAAGACGGCCGACGTCCCTGTCATCATGTCTGTCATGCTTTTCAGCTTGTTCTGTATCCCTTTCCTTGCCGACTCCTGATCTTGGAGCTGTCTTCCCACGGAGATGGCCAAGCGACCTGCGTCCCTCACGTTCCTCAATGAGCTGCGGTAGATGTCACAGAACACCTCCGCGACGCGCGGCGATGCTTTCCCTATGGATGCCGCGAGAGCGGAACAGACGTCCCCCCTGCAAAGAGACATCTCCCTCGTGACGGAGTCGGCCAGGCTTAAGCACTCTTTCCTCATGCCGACGGCCGCCGTCACAGCGGCCTCGAAGCTTTCTCCCGCCACAAGCCTGTTCCCCGTCTCGAAGACCGCATCGTTCAAAAGGTGTTCCTGCATCCTCCTCCTTCTCTCTGCGTTGGCGCTTGGAAACATCGCTACGAACGCGGCCAGGCCAGCCACGCCTGCGGATGCCGAGACGGAAAGGGGGGCGTCACCGGTAAAACACCATATGGCTGCCGCTACGGGGGCTGCCGCGATCATGACCAGGTATCCGCGTCCTTGTATGTCGGAGGGATAGGAGAACGGATTTCTGTTACGTATCGAGAGTATCACACCCAACATGACGCACGGAACGACGACGAGGGTGATCAGGGTGATGGGGCCTGCGCCGATGGCCGACGATCCGAACATCCCTCCGATGTTCATCATCGGGAGTATAGACATCATAACCATCGGTATCATTATTCCAAGGCCGAATATCACCATGCACGGGGTATTGAGGGACGAGCTGTACGCCTCTCCCGCCTCTTTCAGGCCGTTGACGGACATGTCGGACGCGTCCCCGAGCATCCTCTTCTTCTCAGCGCAGTCAACGGATTCAGACGCGGCCGCGATCATATGCATCGACCTGCGGAACGGCGCCAGCCCCGAGGGCAGCGCAGACAAGCGGTCGGTAAGCTCCGTCTTTATGTCGAGGGCCGCCCTCGTGTCCACTTTAGACACCATCTCCCTGAAGATCGCCGAAGACTGTGCTGGCCCGTTCAGCGCCACGTCTCTGACAGCCGTGTCCAGGGAGCCTCCTCCTTCGATCACGACCGACATCATGCCGACCACGGTCGGGGCCTCGTTCATGAAGGCCGTCCGGTTGATCTTATGCGTCTTCACAGGTCCGCCCCCGTGGATTTTCTGAACTTGTCCCTGAACGACTGGAGGACGTCTTCGGCCGTTCCCCCGTGTTGTTTCGACACATGCTCGTTAGCGGACATTATCCATTCCGGGCCGTGATACTTCTCCCCGCACTTTTTACCTGCATCCGCCAGATACGCCCTTATCAGCGCCCTTGCGCGTATCTCCTTCATTATCTCCGGCTTCGTCATCTGAGAAGTGGACATTATCCTGCGCATCACAGGCGAAGAGAACAGAGTGCCGCTGTCGGTCAGGTTCAGGAACTCCCCTGGATTGTCGCCTGTGGAGACGATCTCGTTCATCCTCCTTATCTGGTTCCCCGACCGTCTGTCGCGAACGGTCCCGAGCGTCATGAGGACGTCGGTCGCCATGAACGCCTCTGGCGCTATGTTCATGTCATGGACCACTCTTTCAAACACAGACCGGGCAGAATCCCCGTGTATCGTGCCGAGGATCGAGCTTCCAGCACGCCCCGTCCTCATGCTTTGATACAGCGTTCTCGCCTCCTCGCCCCTGACTTCCCCGAGGACGATCGCCGACTCGCCCATTCTCAGAGACACCCTCAGCGCCTCGTCAGCGCGGGACAGGCTGTCGCCCGTCATCCTGTCGTCTATGAGCATCGACTGCACCTTGTACCCCATCCTCCTCATCTTCGACCCCGGAAGCTCTATCGTGTCCTCGATGGTCAGTATCCTCTGCGATACAGGGAACTCGAACATCATCGCCGAGAGGAGGGAGCTCTTTCCGGCCCCGCGCGGGCCGCAGATCAGGAACGTGGCGCGGTTGTCCACCAGGAATGAGAGCAGTCCTGCGATCTTCGGGTCCACAGTGCCGTTGGCGATGAGGCGCGACAGCGTCCAAGGGCGGACAGAATGCTTCCTTATGGCGACGGCGTCTCCGTTCGGGCTCATAGGATACCCGACCACGGTGGCCCTTGCGTCATGAGTGCTCATGTCCGTTTCGAGAACAGGGTTCGACTCGCAGAACTGCAGGCCGCTTTCCCTTTTGAGGACGTTTATGAGGTTCATGACCTCCTTCTTGTCGACTGTAAGGTTCGTACGGCATCTGATATGAGAGTTGACCCCTGTTATGCCGCCCATCGTCACGTGTATGCGGTTCTTCTCGCACGGCGCGTCTATGTAGATGTCCTCAAGCTTAGGATCGGCCAATAGGATGTCGAACACTCCTAGGCCCATGGTGTACCTGTATACTGTGTCGCAGATTTCTTCTGCCATCGACTCGAAGAGGTCGCCGTCGTTCCCGTACGCTCTCTCCAAGGTGTCGGAGGAGTCCATGAGAATGCCTCTCGCGGCGCTGAGCACGCCACCTCTGTCTAGGCGCCCTCCTTCGTTCCTGTATTTCTCGCGGATGCCGTTGATCGTAGTCTCGACGACCCGGTTCACCTCGTCCGGGTAGGAGTATTCGTTGGGAACGAGGTTGTACTCCGTCTCCCCGTCCGTGGAAAGGCCTATCATCACGCCCCCGCTTGGCGTCCTGTACTCTTCGATCTTTTCCAGGTCGTCCCTGTTCCCGACGAGCCAACAGTCGGCATATACGGGCTTGCTGCGCAGGTGTCCGAACGCCATCTTCGAAAGGTCGTCCATGAAGGAGCCGCGCGGGACAGGGACGCGATCCGAGGTCGTCGTAGGCATGCTTAGCGGAGAGACGCTCGACGGGATGGAGATCGGCGCGTCGAACTCGCGAAACTCCGACGGTTGCGAGAAAAACGTATCAGTGGAGCATGTGCGTGAAGACGGGCTTGCGTCCGCGTCGCTGTAGTCGCTCACTATCAGACGGTCGTTGTAGCTTATGGGCGTGACCTGCCTCTTCGACAGCATGTCAGATATCGCCGCGAGTATGCGTGCCATTCAGTCGCCCCCCGCGCAGGAAGCGGCATCCTTGACCTTGCCGAGGCACAGCTCTGCCTGGTCGATCGCCCTGAGCGTCTTTTTGACGCACACCGTGCACTCGCTGGAAGTCGTCTTGATTCTTGCGAGGCTGCTCCTTGCGGCGTCGAAGTACGGGTCGGGGAAGCCTGCCCATGCCGCGCTGAACACCATTTTGCAGGAGTGGTCGCACGTTCTGCACGAGCGGGAATCCTCTGACCTCTTCATGGAAGAGGCAGACCTGTATATCGACGCAAGCTCGCCCAATATGTCCACAGCGGGGCCTGAAAGCTCTGTGTCAAGCGCAGTCCTCATCCTCACCTTGCTTGCGGACCCGTTGTCCGCCATGTGGCGGACGATGCACCTTACGCACTCGTTCGACCTTATCTCCGGAGCACGCACGCACCCCCTGCAGTCGATGCAGAGCGCATCATCGATCAGTTCAGACTTTCCCTGGGCCTCTGCCTTCTTTATAATCACCGAAAGCAACGAATCTATGTTCATGATCAATGCATCCGCGAACAGGGAGTATTAAGTCAAAGGGTTACAATTAGCCGAAGAAAGGTTAACTCCATGCATGCACGCATGACAGGTTTTGCGAGTTTGCCAGAACGGTGCTGGCAAGTCTGCGAGGATATAGTCGCAAGCCTCGTTCTCTGATTGTTTTTGCACATATGACTGGGCCGTCGTGTTGTGTTGCAGGCCCTGCGGCATCGTAACTTGGATATAGATGTTAACTATCAGATATGCTGTTCATTATGGAGATACTCTCGCCGGCCGGGTCCCCGGAAGGGCTGGTGGCTTCCGTAAAAGGCGGATGCGACGCAGTCTACATGGGGGGCAAAGCATTCAGCGCCAGAGCATTCTCTGATAATTTCACAGACAAAGAGTTAGAGGGAGCTATAGGATACGCGCACGACAACGGCGTGAAGGCGTATGTTGCGGTCAATACGCTGATCAAGGACGCCGAGATGAGCGACGCCCTGTCCTATGTGAGGTTCCTGCAGGATGTCGGCGTCGATGCCGTCATCGTCCAAGACCTCGGACTTTTAAAGACGATACGAAGGCTCGACATAAAGAAGCACGCGTCCACTCAGATGGGCATTCACACCCGCGAGGGTCTCGAATGGTGCGCGGACAACGGCATCGACAGGGCGATCCTTGCCAGAGAGCTCACGTTCGAGGAGATCAAGTCCATGGTGAGCGGCGGCTCGCCCGTCGAGACCGAAGTGTTCGTCCAAGGCGCCCTGTGCTACTGCATATCCGGGGGATGCCTCTTCTCCAGCGTGATCGGCGGCAGAAGCGGAAATCGCGGCCAATGCGCCCAACCATGCAGAAAGAGATATTCGAAAGACGGCAAGGGGGGTTTCATCCTCAGCTCCGCCGACATCTACGGCATAGACTGGCTGGCACGCCTTGACGAGATAGGGGTCGCCGCCGCCAAGATCGAAGGAAGGATGAGGAGCACCGCCTATGCCTACCTGTCGTCGAAAATCTACTCCGACGCCAATAAAGGGCTTCCATTCGAGGAATATTCTAAAGAGGCTAACCTCCTCCAGACGGTGTTCAACCGCGGATTCTGCGACGGCTACCTTCCAGGCGTGGCATCCCCTGTGCAACATAAGTATGCAGACAACCGCGGGTTCCTTCTTGGAGAAGCAGATGTCAGGGGGAGAAGGGTAGACGTCTCGGAACTCGAAGAGACGTTCAGTCTGAAGGATGGGCTCTCCATCTTCAAGGGAGACGTCAAGGTCGGAGGGTTCAAGGTCAGCGACCTTCATAAGATCGTGGTCCCCTTCGCGATTTCGGACGGCAGATACGAGATATACCGCACATACGATCCCAGGATAGACGAGGTCAAGAACCTCGTCGGCCCTGCTCCGAAATTCAACGGCGTCAAGCACCGGCCTGTCGTGAAGCACCCTCTTATGGATTTCGCTCGTTTGACTAACAAGAATCCCGACCTGTCCTTCTATGTCAACACCCTTAAGGTGTTGGAGTCCGTCTTGGAATATGCCGACCGCATATACTATGACGCGGACAACAACTTGGAAAAGGCCAGGTCCCTTTGCGAAGACGCCAAGGTGGAGTGCGTCGCCCATCTGCCGAGGTTTGCTCCCATGGTACCGACGTTGTCGGGGCCGATAATGGTCAACACGGTCGGGCAGATCGCACATGGGCATGACGGTCGCGTATATGGGAGCAACAACATGAACATGTTCAACTCCGATTTTCCCGCCTCCATGTATCAGACGACGATATCCACCGAGCTCTCTAAAACAGAGACGGAGCTCATAGCGACGCACTACAGCGGCCGGATGGAGGTGATGGTGTTCGGACGGACAGAAATAATGTGCACACGGGACCCGGAAATGACAGGCGGCACCATGACAGACGAGAAAGGCTACCAGTTCCCAGTGTACAAGGACCATTTCGGCCTGTCGCATTTTCTAAACTCTTCGGACCTGCTCCTCCTCCCATATGTGGGCGAGCTGAGGAGGATGGGCGTGGACTCCATAGGCATCGATTTGCGGAAACGCCCCGTTCAGCTTGCACGCACTGTCTCAAAGGCATTCGCGGAGAATGACATTGCAATGAAGGGCAAGATAACCGAGATGTGCGGAAGCATAAACTATGGCGCATACCTCAAAGGAATCAGCTAACCATATAACCGTAAGACTTCCGTTATAATATCTGCAATGTCGAGCCTGTCTCATGACATTCGACAGGAAAGGGGGCCTAGGGTTCCCAGAGGCGATGATGGCCGCAATGGTCGTAATACTCGTCCTCACAGCATACGTGGGGTTCTTTGCCGCCGACCGTGGCACCGAGACTGAACCCGCATTCGACCGCAGCTTGGCAAACGTAGTAACCGTGAAAGGCGGCGAGCTCTCCGGAGACATGGGTCAAGAGCTTGCAAAATTCATGGAAAGGCATGGCTACAGGGGGGCGATGATAGCATGTCGCGTACCCGGAGGCATAGCATCAGGCACCCTGGAGTTCAGCGTCGGGAAGATGGACGGCAGCGTCTTTGGCGAGAGGTTCCTGAAGGCGGTGGAAGCGGACGACGGGCGTATTATCACAGTGTTGTTCGAGGCGGCAATATGCATTTGAGGGACCGTCGGGGGCTGACCGCGATGGTCGATGCGATGATATTCATACTGATAATCGGCCTGCTAGTGGCCGTAGTGCACCAATCGAGAGACGATTATGTGATGAACGAGGCCTCCGACGTGACTAACGCGGTGTTCTCCGCCAAGGTGCGCATATCCGACGTCACGGACAAGGAAGACGAGCTCATCCTGCCTCTGACTGACGTCATCGCCGCATCGCTGGTCCTTGGCGACGACAACGTCCTCGACTACCTCAGAGAGATATTGGACGGCGTCACCGCGCGACCGGGCGCGTACCTTCTCGAAATGAAGTACAAAGAATATGCGGCGATCCTCGGGACAGGCGCAGGCGAATGCATGTCCGGGTGCGAAAAGGACGTGGACGTCGCCTATGGAGGCGAGCTGCATATATCCTTGCGCCTGTACTGATCAGGCGCCGAACTTCTCGGCGCGATCCGCCAAGTCCAAGCATATGGGTACTATCTCATGCCCTCTTATGCGCCCTATGCGCCCGTGGGCGCAACCAGACTCGCTGAACGTGTCTGCGTCGTCCATGACGTTGCCGGGGGTGTAGATCGTTATTGGGACGGGGTCTCCGCTGTGGTCGCCGAGCGAGCACGGGGTGCTGTGGTCTGCCGTGAACACGATGACGAGGTCCTCTGGGAAGTCCTCTCTGAGGCGCCCGGCCATTTTGTCAAGCCTCTCTATGACCTTGCATTTGAGGCGCGGGTCGCGGTCGTGCCCTGCGACGTCGGGGGCTTTGCAGTTCATCAGCACGAAATCGTAGCTCTTAAGGGCGTCCAGCGCGGCCTCGGCCTTCAGAACGAAGTCTGACCCGGCACCTCCGGTGCATTCTGCCGGAAGGTCCACGACGTCCAGCCCGCAGACGCCGCATATGCCTTTTATCATCCCGACGCCGGCGACGCACGCGGCAGACATGCCGTGCAGCTCGGGGAATCGGGATATGTGGGGAAAGTCCCCTGCGCCTCTGGGTACGAGGATGTTGGCGGGAGGCCTGCCTTCAGCGACTCTTTTCTTGTTGACGGGATGGTCCTTCAACCGTTCATACGACTCCCTGACGAATTTGTTAAGGACTTTCGCGGTAAACTCAGCTTCGGGAACCTTTCCAATAGAGGTGTGTATCGGCCCTTCTTCGTGGGCGTCCACGTCTGTGACCCGGGGGTCCAGCCCGTTTCCGCTCAGGATGAGCGCGGCACGGTGCTCCGTCCCCTCTTTGACGAGCACGTCCACGCCGTCGATGGTCATGCCTTTGAGCGATTCCACCAGGTTGGCCGTGTCGGGTTTGTCTATCCTTCCTGCGCGACGGTCAGTTATAACCAGATTGCTGTCGCAAGTGGAGAAGTTACATCTGAACGCCACGTCCCCCGGCTTGCCGACGAGCCCGATTCCGGCGGCCTCGAACGGGCCGCGGCCGGTATACACTTTCAGCGGGTCGTACCCCAGTATGGAAAGGTGCGAGGTGTCGCTCCCCGGCCTGACGCCCGGCGCGACGGTGTCGCACGTCCCGGCGATGCCGTTCTTGGTGAACCAATCGAAGTTGGGCGTCGGCGTCGCCTGCAAGGGGGTGAGTCCACCGAGCTCCTTGCACCCTCTGTCGCCCAGTCCGTCCATCACTACGATGAGGATCTTCTTTTTCTTCATTGGGCGCCACCTATCCGTGAGAGGAGCCACGCCATGTTCTCGCCGAGGTCTTTCATCGTCTTCACGCCCTCATCGTCTTTCTCGTAGTCCCCTTCCGCACGAGAGAGGCTGATGTTCCAATAGGTCGAACCGACGACGAACATCTCGTTTATTGTGAAAAAATGGTTAATCGAATCCATCGAGTGTATTGAACCTGCACGCCTCGCCGCCGACACGGCGGCTCCAGCTTTTCTTCTGAGGGCCATGCCGTTTGCTCTTGTGACATATCCGCACCTGTCGATGAGCGCTTTGGCTTCGGACGTGACATCCGAGAAGTATGTCGGAGACCCGATGACGATGCCGTCTGCAGAGACCATCTTCTCCACGCAAAGGTTGACAATGTCGTCGCCTTGGATGCATTTCATGTTTCTGTTCTTGAAGCATGCGCCACAGGCTCTGCATCCGTGTACGTCCCTGCCGCCCACTTGTACAAGCTCTGTTTCCACGTCGTGAGACTCCAGCGCCTTCAGGACGCCTCCGATCATATGGCTGGTGTTCCCATTCTCCCTTGGGCTGCAGTTGAAAGCGACGACCTTCATCAAATCACCTAGTTATAGCAGGGAGATTACGTACACATAGATAAATTGAATTCGCGGGCATCTTGCGTTCTAACCGTCTCGCCGCGGCGGTCATCGTCCTGCTACGGCGGCCTTCGCTCTGTCTACGTGCTCCTGCCAAACTTTCTCCAGGTCGTCCCTCTTGACGGTGTCCATGACGTACTGGGCGAACTCGTCTCCTGTGGAGCCTGTGTCTCTTCCGGTCATAACCAGCTTCCTTTCGAACTGGACGCAGACGTCCAGCGCCATGTCCAGCCTCCTCGCCTTCTCGGGCTCGCCGATATGGCTGAGCATGAGCGCGACCGCCTTGATCATGCTGCAAGGGTCGGCGTGCTGCGCCCTGCCCTCGTCCACCATCCTCGGCGCCGAGCCGTGGATCGCTTCGAACATCGCATACTTCTTTCCGATGTTGGCGCTGCCGGCGGTCCCCACGCCCCCCTGTATCTGGGCGGCCTCGTCGGTTATGATGTCCCCGTAAAGGTTCGGAAGGACGAACACGCGAAAATCGCTCCTCCTGGCAGGGTCGATGAGCTTCGCGGTCATTATATCGATGAACCAATCGTCCCATTTGACCTCGGGATACTCCTTCGCCACCTTCTCCGCTACGGTCAAGAATTTTCCGTCGGTTGTTTTGATTATGTTCGCTTTCGTCACGAGGGACACGTAGTTCCGTCCGCTTTTCTTCGCGAAGTCGAACCCTGCCCTGACTATCCTCTCGGTCCCTTGGGCGGTGGCGACGCAGAAGTCCATAGCCAGGTCTGCGGTCACGTCGATGCCGTCGCTTCCCATGGCGTAGCTCCCTTCTGTGTTCTCCCTGAAGAAGGTCCAGTCGATCCCAAGCTCAGGGACCGAGACCGGCCTGACGTTCGCAAAAAGGTCAAGTTGCTTCCTCATGGCCACGTTGGCGCTCTCTATGTTGGGCCATTTGTCCCCTTTCTTGGGCGTGGTGGTAGGTCCTTTGAGTATCACATGGCACTTCTTCAGCTCGGCGAGCGTGTCGTCGGGTATCGCCTTCAAGACCTCGGCGCGCCTTTCGATGGTCAGGCCGTCAATTGCCCTTATCTCCGCCTTTCCCGATTCGATCTTGTCTGCCAGCAGGAACTCCAGGACCTTCTGCGCCGAGGCGCAGATGTAAGGACCTATGCCGTCTCCTCCGCATACGCCGATCACGAGCCTGTCCAATCGAGAGTAGTCGACCCAATCTCCCTCGTTTTTGAGGTCCTCCACCCTCTTCAGCTGTTGCCTGACGAGCTCTCCGTATCTTTCCTGAGCCGCTTTCACGGCTTGTTCGTCTGCTATCTTCATCACCTCCTAATCTCGGTGCCGATAATAAACCTAATTGCGCCTCATGACGGCTTGCGGAAGCTGTCGCGGTTTCGGCGAATCTGTCTGAACAAAGGGTTAATCTACGTGGCAAGCCATTTCCGACTCATGATATTGGAGGGATTGGCAGAGTTTATCCGTAAACATGCCAAGATGGTGATAGTCGCGTGGATCTTGGTTCTGATATGCGCGTTCCCGTTCGTCTCTAAAGTGTCCGAGTCTTTGGAGTATGGAACGGATTCCATGTCCAGCCCGGACTCC
Source organism: Candidatus Methanoplasma porotermitis (assembly GCA_031290095.1). GTDB lineage: Archaea > Thermoplasmatota > Thermoplasmata > Methanomassiliicoccales > Methanomethylophilaceae > Methanoplasma > Methanoplasma porotermitis. The sequence continues at coordinate 43,463 of JAITOF010000045.1, read as the reverse complement.
GAATCCGTGGAGGGAATGAAGATAATGGAGGAGTTCTTCGGAAGTTCCGGCGCGGACGGCGACGACAGGTTCATAATCGCGGTCGAATTCCGGTCCCCCCAGGGCTATCAGAGCGCATTGACGCTATACGAGAAGATTAATGAAAGAAAGGACGGCTTCGTGGACGGGAACGGGAACAAGAAGATCGATGTCATAGCGGAGGAAGGCGTATTCACCAAAGACGGCGGAGGGTCGGGCGTCGTCCTGTATGCCGTGGAGTACGTCCAGTCGTACGGCGGCGACTTCGTCAGAGACGACACGGACAACCTGCGGGGCTTCATATCCGACACGGCATCCGACAGCGGGCTCGCAGGAATCGTCACATATGTGACAGGGTCGCCTGCGATAAACTACGACACGCAGAAAGAGTCTTCCAAGGACCTTTCGAGGATCGACCCCTTCACGGTCCTCCTCATACTGATACTCGTTGGCCTGTTCTTCAGATCGTTCATAACCTCTGCGATGCCCCCGATAACGATTGGCGTGGCGTTCGGCGTGGCGATGATGGGGCTCTACTTCATAGGCTCCGTGATGAGCGTGTCGTATATCGCCGAGATGTTCCTGCTGGTGTCTATGATGGGCGCCGGGTGCGACTACTGCATATTCATACTGGCGAGATACAAAGAAGAGCGCAAGGCCGGCGCCGGCCACGACGAGGCCCTCAAGAGGTCCATCGTCTGGGGAGGGGAGTCTATCGCCACGTCGGGGCTCTCGGTCATGATAGGCTTCGGAGCCATGTCCATCTGCTCGTTCTCGATGATAAGCACGATGGGCATCGTGCTTGCAATGGGGATCGTGTTCGCCCTTGTAGCGGCCCTCACGCTCATAACGTCCATCCTCGCTCTGTTCGGGGACCGGCTGTTCTGGCCTTCGAAGATCGAAAGGGCGGACAACCCGCACAAAGGGTTCTATGGAAGGATGTCCGCGCTGTCGGAAAGATACTTCAAGAGGTCGGTCCGCACATCGATCAAGCATGCCAAGGTAATCATAGTCGCGGCGGTGCTTTTCACGATACCGATGGCGTACATCACGTTCACCGCCCCCTCGTCATACGACATGGTGAGCACGACCTCGACCGGCGACGCCGCCCATGGAATGCAGAAGATCGAGGAATATGGCAACGGCGGCATGATGATGCCCGACTACCTCCTGATGGAGCTCAGCAGCCCGATAGCCACCGTCACTTTCATGCCGTCGGCGGGCCAGGTCATACCCGTGGTCGCTTGGACGGAAGAAGCAAAACTGCAAACCCTCCTCAAGTTCCCGGAGGCCCTCACGGACGACAACATCGGAGAAGTATGGGGGATATACGTCTGGCTGGCGCTTGCGGAGAACGCGGCGGCGAAGAATCCGAACACGGACGGCAAGAGCGACCATGATTATGCCATCTATGTCTACGGCAAGGCTTTGGACGGCCTGCCTGCCCCCGTCAGGGCGGCAATGCTGAAAGACGACGTCATAGGCGCCGTGGTCGCGCAGGTCGAGGCAATAGAGGGGCATCCGGTCAAATACGACGACGCGCTCGTGGGCGGAGTCATGGACGGCATCGTCAACTATGACGGCGTGAGGTCCATCGGCGGGCTCAAAGGAGACGACGGGAGCGTTGCAGTGACATATGTGAACTTCACCCTCATAACCAAGGGCGAGCCGATGTCCGACCGGTCCATGGAAACGATAAGGCATGTGCAGGGGCAGATGGACAGCTTCATAGACTCCAGCGGAGGCCTCGTAACAAAAACATGGATAACCGGATCCCCGGCAGTGATGTTCGAGATCTCGGAGAAGGTCAGCAGCGAGTTCGGCAAGGTCGAGATCCTGGCAATAGCTCTGATATTCGTGTTGCTGTTCCTGGTCATGAAGGCGTACCTGACGCCGTTACGTTCCATACTGACGATACTGATGAGCGTCGCCTGGACGATCGGCATGACGCACCTGCTGTTCTCCGACATGCTGGGATACGGCGTGATGTGGATCATACCGATAGTCTTGCTGGTGATATGTCTCGGCCTGGGCATGGATTATGACATACTGCTGACAACGCGTATCAAGGAGAACGTGCGTCACAAGGGTATGACCAACGACGAGGCGATAACGTCGGCGGTGCTTCACTCAGGGTCCGTCATAACGATATGCGGGCTGATCATGGGCGGCGCGTTCGGTACGCTAATGTTGTCCGGCACGGTGATGTTCAGGGAGTTCGGGTTCGCGCTGGCCTTCGCCATACTGGTGGACGCGTTGGTTGTCAGGACGTACATAGTGCCTGCGGCGATGCACCTGCTCGGAGACTGGAACTGGATAGGGCCGAAGTTCCTTCACAGGAAGGATTGAGGCCGCGTACCGCCGCGGGCCTCTTTCCAAACTTTTCTGTATGCAAGCACGATCTCGCCAGGACGTTCCGACTCCATGAAGTCATGCATCATGCACAGCCCGCCGGCGCCGCGCGACAGGACGGAGCGCATGTTGGACACGTCTATGCCGCCGACGGCGAGGACAGGCGCCCCAACGGCGTCGCATATGCCCCTCAGCGCGTCAAGCCCTTTGGGAGGGGCGCCGGGTTTGCATGTTGCTTCAAAAACGTTGCCGAACATCAACATGTCGGCGCCCAAGCCGAATGCTTCGACCGCCTCGTCGAGCGAGTGGACGGACACTATGACGTTATCGAACCCTTTCGCCCCCTCGGCACGGAAAACGGGCATAGGAAGCTGAACGTCTCTGACGCCTATGTCCTTGGCGACGTCCGAGAAGGTGTTGACGCAAAGCCTGACCCCGTTGTCGTCGCAAGTCCTAAGGCACCGACGTGCCAGTTCGGCGTATTCGTTGCGCGGGAGGTCCTTCTCTCTCAGAACAACCATGTCTGGTTCTGCCTCGGCTATCGCGCGGACCTGCTCCAAAAACGGTCGAAGGCTTATGCCTCTGTTGGTTATGGCCGTGATCATGTTCTCACGTAATCGTTGAATATCGGTTGCATCCCCCGTTCTTCAAGGGATCTCCTCACCTCGGCAACGCTTCTCCTGTCGGATATCTCGAACTGCCCTTCGCTCTCTTCGCCGACGCGGTTGCCGACGCCCACGGAGACCCCTGCGGACATTCTAGTGGCGCACAACCCGATTATGTTGTTTCTAAAGGAGGGGGACTCCCTCGTCGAGACGGTTATGCCTGCGAACGGCATGAATATCCTGTATGCCATCGCCACTTGGAGCAGCTGTCTTTCGCTGACAGGGTTCACGTACGACGGGGAGTTGACGAACGGCCTCAGCCTCGGGACAGAGAACGAGATCTCTGCGTGAGGATACCTCCTCTGGACAAGATGGGCATGAAGGCCGCATGAGAACGCATCCTTTCTGACGTCCCCGAGGCCCAGCAACGCGCCGAACGACACGCCTCTCATCCCGCCCAGCAACGCCCTCTCCTGCGCATCGAACCTGTATGAGAACACCCTCTTCTGTCCCGAGAGGTGGAGTTCCGCGTACTTCTTAGGATCGTACGTCTCCTGGAACACGGTGACGCTATCGGCTCCGCACTCCCTTAGACAGGCGTATTCGGAGGTGTTCATCGGATACACTTCGATTCCGACGCTCCTAAAATATCTGGATGCCGACCTTACGCATTCTCCGATGTAACCCACGCCGGACTCCCTTCTCGACTCGCCTGTAAGAAGGAGGACATCCGTGAGTCCCGTGGCGGCCACGGCCCGCATCTCCTCTTCCGCATCCTCGGGCGACAAGGCCATCCTATTTATCTTGCTGCGATTGCTGAATCCGCAGTACACGCATCCACCGTCGCAGTGGTTTGACAGGTATATCGGCGTGAAGAGCCCCACGGCATTCCCGAAGCGACGGTGCGTTTCGTCCTTCGCGCGGACTGCGATTTCCTCCAACATGTTGTCGGCAACGGGGGACAACAAGGCCGCGAAGCCCCTGACGCCGACTGAATCGTCAGAAAGCGCGGCACGGACGTCATGCTCTGTGAACGTCGACGGCTCGAACTCCAAAGCCCCTCTCAGCACATTTTCCATTATGTCTGAACCAATACGTTCCATGCCTTCGCAGTATTCTGAGCGATCGACAGACGGGTTCATATGTCCTCCAAGAACCCCGTGAGCGGGCTCGACGCCTCCCCGCGGTCCTTGACCCTTCCCAGACCGGCGAGATACGCCTTTCTTCCCGCTTCCACGGCCGTCTTGAACGCTGACGCCATGAGAGGTATGTCGTTTGCGGTCGCTATAGCTGTGTTTGCCATCACAGCCGCGCATCCGATCTCCATCGCTTCGCATGCCTGTGACGGCCTGCCGATGCCGGCGTCCACTATTATCGGCAAATCGATCTCATCGACCAATATCTTGATGAAGTCCTTAGTGAGAAGTCCTTTGTTGCTTCCGATGGGCGCCCCCAGAGGCATTATGGCCGCTGCCCCTGCCGTTGCCATGTCGCGTGCCGCCGACAGGTCGGGCATCATGTACGGGAGCACGATGAAACCCTCCCGGCTCAGAAGCTCTACCGCCCTTATGGTCTCGCGGTTGTCTGGAAGGAGATATCTCGAATCCCTGACCACCTCCACTTTGACCATGTCCCCGCATCCTAGCTCTCGCGCAAGCAAAGCTATCCTGACGGCCTCCTCCGCGTTCCTAGCCCCCGAAGTGTTCGGGAGTAGGGTTATTCCATCAGGGATGTGGTCAAGGATGTTCTCCTCTCCCCCGGCGTTGGCTCGTCTGACTGCGAGCGTGGCTATCTCCACGCCCCCTCTCTCGATGACTCTCTTTGTCATGTCCAGGGAGAATTTTCCAGATCCGAGTATGAACCTCGACCTGAACTTCCTCCCTCCAAGATCCAGCATGTCCATGTTATCGTATCTCTTCGCCCATCAGCAGTCTCAACACGGCGTTGGCCATGTGGCCGGCGCATATGCCGACCCTTGGGGACATAAGCCCCGTCCCTATCCGGGCGGCGCTGAACCCGTCGCCGCATACGTACAGGTTGCCCATTCTTTTTACAGTGTGTATGTCGTTGGAGTCCCCGAACCCTGCAAGGCCGGAACCGCATACCAGCGCCAATCCTGGACATTTTTCCATCAATGTGTTGACGATCATCGCTTTCTCTGTAGGGGAGTCGAACGCTTCGCAGACGACGTCGCATCCTCCGAACATGGAGGCGGCGTTGTCCGGCGTTATCCTCACGTCATGCGTCACAACCTCGATGAAGGGGTTGATTCTTCCGACAGCGTCTGCCGTAGCCTTCGCCTTGCTCATGCCTATGTGCTCGACATAGTAGTTCTGGCGGTTGAGGTTGGTGGGCTCTATGACATCGAAATCTGCAATCACCAGCCGGCCTACGCCAAGCCGCGCCAGCATGGCGACTATATTAGATCCGAGGCCCCCCAGCCCCGCCACGCCCACTGTGGCGCCGCTAACCCGGGCATGCACCCCGGGAGTATGCCTGGCCGACATCAGAGCGTGCAACTCGTCTCTCTCAGGGAAGACCCCCTTCTTTCCGATATAGACATGATCGCCGTCGTGCAGGACGGCATCTTCGCTTATCTGGAATCCGTTCAGCACCAGGACTTCCCTGTCCGGGAACGTCTCCGCCCTCAGCATGAACGCCGTGCCGGCCGAAGTCTCCTTCCAGACCCCGTTCACGGTGACCTTCATCAGCCGCCCCCGACGAACCCGACGATCTCGAGGCTGTCTCCGTCGTCAAGGGCGACGACATCGTACTTCGCACGCGGGACGATCGCGCCGTTAAGCTCGGCCGCGACTCTGAGACAGTCGTATCCTGCCGCTTTTAGGTACTCGGACAGTGTGAAGGGCCGATCGAGGTTCACTTCCGCTCCGTTGACTCTCATTGTATCATCACTCCATAGCAATATCAGATATTTGGTCTTACTTTCAATATCATGTCTCTGAGTTCGTGCACAGCGGCAGAGATGTCAGGTTTCGATACCACGGCGGAAACCACGGCGATGCCGTCCGCACCTGCCCTGATGACATCCTGTATGTTCCCTTTGTCGATGCCTCCGATCGCTATCAACGGGATGTCCAACGCCTCTTTGATCTCGAATATCACGTCAAGCCCGATACCCTGCACGGCATCCGATTTTGTATTGGTAGTGAAGACGGACCCGGCGCTGAGGTAGTCGGCGCCCGCTTCTGCCGCTATGACCGCCTCGCGCAGGCTGTGGACGGTGGCGCCGATTATCTTGTCGTCGCCAAGCATCTTGCGCGCATCTCCGACGGGAATGTCCGAAATCCCCAGATGCACTCCGTCGGCGTCTGAAATGACGGCGATGTCCACCCTGTCGTTCACGATGAACAGCTTAGACAGGTCGTCGGCCGTCTCTTTTATGATTCTCGCCTGTCTGAGCATGTCTCCCGCCGGAGCGCATTTCATTCGAAGCTGGACTACGTCTGCGCCGCCTTCGTATGCCAAACGGGCCACCTCGTGATCGGGCCTGCCGCAAGACATGACGGCATCGGTGACAACATACAACTCGAACATGCGCCTGCATAGACGGCGACACGGAAAAATGTTTCAGTCATGTTGTACGGGCGCCGGACCGCAACCGATGCGGCAACCTCTCGACTTCGAAACGATCTATGGCCGTCGTTTTAACCGAACGCAACGAACCTCGACGCATTACGCAGAACGCCGGCTCATCATGGAAAGGCGTTAGGATGCCGCATCTGGAGCCACGAGGCAGTCGGAGCCTCATAGATGACGGCGGTTGCTCACGTCTTCTTAAGCTTCTTTTTAATCAGGTAGATGAGGACGCTGACTACAATCAGGGTTATTACTGCGAATATGCCGCCTTTAAGGTCGTCAAGGAGGTAATATGCGACAAGCAGGCCCACGATGCCTACTACGCCGTACTTCTTCAGTATGCGCCCCCCTCCAAGGGCGAAGGTGAACCCGATGATTATCAGCCACATGACGAGGTTCACGAGCACGGCCGAGGACATGTTCAAAAGCTCGGTGTCGCCGACGATATCGACGACGTATTTGGAAAGGAAGTGTCCGCAAACCGCTGGGACGATGATCAGCAATACCAAAGTAAACAGAATCCCCATTACCAGGCTGCGCCCTAGACCGGGCTTGTCGCCGTCATTCTTCGCCATGGAGTGAAGAAATTTTGGACGTATATAAATTCATGGTTTCATTCTCGGCTTTAAAATCTTTCGAACGTTGATCAAGGGCGATGCGGCCACCATGTGCAGCGATATGATTTATTGTAGAAACTACATTCGACATCATGGTAAAACTCAACGACGACGTTAAAAAAGTGATTGCAAGCGTCAAGACGTTCCCTCTCGCCACGGCGTCAAAGGCGGGGATTCCCAATGTGGCTCCAATTGGCATGCTGATCCCTCAGCAGGATGACGAGACGGTGTGGATTGTCGATAACTTCATGAACAAGACCTTGGCGAACCTTAAGGAGAACCCGAACGCGTCGTTCTACGTCTGGAACCCCGAGTTCCCCGACTCCTACCAGATCAAAGGTACGGTGACGATAGAGAATTCTGGGGCCGACTATGAGAAGGCGGTGCAATTCGCGCACTCCCGAAAAGAAACCCTCCCCGCAAAGAACCTCCTGAAGCTGAGGATCGCCGACGTCTTCTACACCACGCCCGGGCCAAAAGCTGGAAACAAGGTCTGAACGCACGTGCCACCGTACCAACGGAAGGAGGAGAATCGCCAAGAGCAACCCGCCGGAATTTCCCATGGGGTCAACCCTATGGGACGACACAGGAATTCAGAGCAAGCCCATCATTGGGCGTTGAATCTGGGGGGCTCCATCGCATTGGCCCGGGTCTTGCATTGCTCGCAGACCTTGGGCTTGGCAAGCACGCAGTACAGAAGATATACTAAGCCAAGTACAATCGTGAAAATCAAGAGGAGTATAAAGATTATCCAGTTGATTTTGACCTTGAGATATGTGTTTTTCCCACATTTTGGACAGTAACGTAACTCCGACATACTTTCTGATGGGGGGGGGATATAATGATTTCGGTCTCGGGTATCGGATTCAAAAGTCAACAGTTGATAATCCGTGCGACATGAACAGAGACTCAGGCAAACAGCGGTTTGACGCGATCAGCGGACAAGGGAAAGAGGCCCCTTAATGTGCAAATCCTTCCGGTAGGTCACTCTTCTTCGACCTTGACGTACTGCATGGCAAATCCCATGACTGCCGCGAACGGGATTATCAGCATGCTCCCGACGCCTCCCCCCATCCAATAGAACATGGCGAACAGCGCCACTCCGACGACGGCGCCCAGAATGGCCCCGTGCCTCATGTTCGTTCGTTTTCGCTCCGAGGTCGGGGTCATACCTTCTTCCCCAAGGCTTCTTCCACGTTGCCGACCATCTTGTCTACGATCTCGCGGGCCCCGCCTACGTAACTCGCGGGGTCCATGACGGCAGAGAGCTCCTCCTCGGACAGGACGGCCATGACGTCGTCTCTGTCGAGGAGTGCCTGTATCAGGTCGATGCCGTCTTTGACGGCCCTCATGGACGCCCCCCTCACGATCTCATGGGCGTCTTGGCGGCCGACTCCCTTCTCAGTGAGCCTCATCATCACGGGCTCTGCCATTATCAGGCCTTTTGCGGATTCTATGTTGACGAGCATCTTTTCAGAATGCACCTCGAGCCCGCCGAACACTTTGTTCATTTTCACGAGCATCTCGTCAAGTATGACGAACACGTGAGGTATGGTGAAGCGCTCCGCAGAGGAGTTTGAGAGGTCTCTCTCATGCCACAGCACTTGGTTCTCGAACGTGGGGATCACGAATCCCCTGAGGACCCTTGCCAAGCCGGTGACGTTCTCCGAGTTGATGGGGTTGCGTTTCTGGGCCATGGTGGAGCTGCCGACCTGCTTTGCGGAGTCGAACGGTTCCGAGACCTCTGCTATCTCCGACCTCTGAAGGTTCCTGACTTCGGTGCCGTATCTTTCGAGCGAGGTTGCGATGTTGGCAAGCAGGCATATGAGCTCGGTGTACCTGTCTCGTCCGACGACCTGCGTCGCGGCCGGCTCATATGTGAGGCCAAGATCCATCATGACGTCTATCTGTATCCTGAAGAAGTTCTTTCCGAGGGCGGCTCCGGTACCCACGGCGCCCGCCATCTTTCCCGCGCATATGCGCGGCGTCATTTCAAAGAGCCTCTCGCGGTGCCTGAACAGTTCGGCGATGTATCCTGCGATTTTGAAACCGAACGTTATGGGTATGGCGAACTGCGCGTGGGTCCTGCCCATCTGAAGCGTGTCCCTCTCCCTCTTCGCAAGCTTGGCGAACGTAAGGAGCAACGCATCGATATCGCTCTGGATGATCTCCAATGCGGCTTTGATCTGCAGGGCGGCGGCAGTGTCCACGATGTCGTTGGAAGTCGCACCCAGATGGACGTATTTTCCTGCGCTTCCAGCGCATTTCTCCGTCATCGCCTTCACCATCGCCATGAGGTCGTGGTTCGTGTCCTTCTCGATTTCTTTTATGCGAGAGACGCTGACGACGGCGAGAGATGCCACGCGGCATATTTCATCGGCGTCCGATCCAGGTATCGTGCCGAGCGATGCATGCGCCCGGGCCAAAGCAGCCTCGACATCCATCTGATACTGGATGCGTCCCTTCTCAGAGAAGATTGCTTTCATCTCCCTGCGCCCGTAGCGGTAGTCAAGAGGACATATGGAGTCTTCCATTTCACATCAGGTGTCGCATCGCGTTGAGTTATTTATATTCTATAGTCGCGTGCGGCGCATGTGAAACCAGCACGCAGATAAAATCACAGTCTTTCATGGAAATACTTATAAAGCATATGCTTATCCCCAACTAGGAAGTGGGCCGTGCTTCTATCACTGGCCAAGTTGAATGAATGAGTGATGATTTATGGATGAGTTTGTGGAGGAAAAGCAGGTCGATTCTCAGGAAGAGCAACAACAGACGGCGGACACCGTCGATGTTGCTACAGAGCAGGAGGCACAGGTTGTAGACGTCCCGACAGATTCGGAGGTTTCGACCGAAGAGCCTGCCGAGGTTGCAGAGGCTGAGGAGCAGGCATCTGCCGAAGATTTGGAAGTTTCAACTGAAGAGGCTGAGGAGCAGGTGTCTGCCGAAGATCTGGAAGTTTCAACTGAAGAGCCCGCCGAGGCCGTAGAGGCCGATGGACAGGCATCGACCGAGAATCTGGAGGATCTTGAGCAGAAGCGTAGCATCGTGAACAACGATGCAGACAGACACAGGCGCATGAGGGACGAGCTGAACGGTCAAACAAAAGAGTGGAAGGCGAAAAGAGATGCGTTCAACGGGCGCGTCCGCGAACTTGTCGATGAGGCCGGGAAGTGCAGAGAGGAGCGCGACTCCTTCAACCAGAAGGTCAGGGAGACCAAGGTTGTCAGAGACGAGCACAACCAGAAAGTCTCCGCCCTCAAAGACCAGATTGCGGTCCTCAGGCCCGACAAACCCTCCGAGGACAAGGGCGAGATGTCCGTAAAACAGCTCAGGAAGCAGCTTCAGGACCTGGAACACAGACAGCAGACGCAGTCCCTTGGCAAAGACAAGGAGAACGAGATCGTCAAGCTGATCTCGCAGATAGCGCGTCAGATCGAGGAGCGCGAGAAGTCGCTGGAGCAGAACGACGACATCAAGAACATCATCGACCAGCTCAGAGAGGCCAAGAGAGAGGCGGAGCTTTGCCACAAGCAGGTCTCCGAGCACGCCGAGGCGGCGCAACATGCCCACGACAAGATGCTCAAGCTCTACGAGGAGGCCGACGGGCTTAGAAAAGAGGCCGATGCCGCACAAGCCAAGTTTGTCGAGTGCAAGCAGGCCGCCGACGAAGAACACCGGAAACACATAGAGCAGATCAAGTCCGTCCACGAGATGGACAAGGACGTCATGGTTTCAAGGAACAAGAAGAGCGCGGCAAGGAAGAAGAGGGTCGACGACGGCACCAAGAAGGAGGCCAAGGAGATCTTCGAGCGCTTCAAAGCCGGAGAGAAGCTCAGCACGGACAACCTGATGACGCTTCAGAAGTCAGGATATCTCTGACAACGCCGGACCCGTCCGTAAAACCTCTTTTTACTCAAACATTTTACTTCTTTTTTAAGAAACAATTAAATACGGCCCAATAGATAATCACTTCCGGGGAAAAAGGTCAGTCCCGTAGAGTGCATCCCATCCCTTCTGACTGGCTGACCTATTCCCGCACTTCAGTTTTGCTCTGTCTTGAACGGCGGCTTTTTCTCACGTTTCTTGCATAAGGCACGATTTTTCTACAGCGTCTGACGGGTGCGAGGATGTCTTGCGCCTGAGGCCTCAGGGCTCACGCCCCTCCTCGCCCCGGACGGATCAACGTATCGTCCGGCCTGGCATCCGCCTCTGCTCCGACCAGCCCGCGTGCTCCGTGATGCCAAGTCATGGGCCGCGGCTTGATCTGTAAGCGACGATTGCACCGACACGGGCCAAGGTAAAATGAAATATATGCCTGACGCGATGAGCGAGCATATCAGGCGGAGGCGGGGCTATGAAGAAGTTGATGTTGGTTGCGGCGATTGTTCTGGTTGCGGCATCTGCATTAGTCCTATCGGCAGATGTGTCATCGACCGACGGTTCGCCCACCAGCGCTGTGATCAACCTGACTCCATCTGGCAGCGGCGTGACGGATTACGGGGTTCCTGCCGGATTCACGCTAGATCGGACCGGAGAGTTGCTGTCTGACGACATCATGATATACGTCGATGGCGGGCTATCCCCTGTCAAGAGCCTCCATTTCAATGGCGGGACCAGCACCACGTTCTCTATCGAATACCAGTGGCTGCAGGCCGGAAGCCATGTAGTAAAGGCGGTTTACGGGGATGCGGGCACGTCTGTCGAGTCGTCCTTAAGTCACACGGTGTCTAAGTTGCAGATTACCGTCAAAGCGGATGACAAGGCCAAATACTTCAACGACCCCGACCCCATGCTCACAGTGACCTACTCCAAGGCGCCGATAGGGAATGACAAGATCGTCGGCATGGTAGTGTACGACGGCTACGACGTTGGCGAGCATCAGATCATGCAGAGCCTCGAGTACAACATCCATCTGGACCGCTCAGTCATTCCAGCCCAGTCGGCGTCCAACTACCAGATAACGTTCGTTCCAGGCATCATGCGCATACTTCCTACGATGGACATAAGGGATGCAATATCCAAAATCTCGTCCATACCCAATTCTGTATACACTTATGAAGACGCAGACAAAGTGTCTGTGGCGTACCGTTCGTACATGTCCCTCGCAGACGATGCAAAGAAACAGGTGTCCGAGACGGTCATGAGCGCAATGGAAAAAGGCATGAGCGAATCTGCAACGGTGAACCATACAAGCGGCGCCGCGTCTGCGCTGGACCTTCCTTGGAACGTTCGCATGACCGTGGACAGTTTATCGAAATCAAGCGACGATTACAAGAGGTTCGTCGCAGAGCTCCCCAGAGACGGGATAATTGTCCTTTACAAAGTGGTGTTCGTCGACACCGTTACAGGAAAGGAATATGTTCCCGATGTGGGAGTCGCCGTGACGATCACCGGCATCGCCGTTCCCAACGGAGACGTCTCGGTGGTTCGAGAGTTCGACAATGCCGCATCATACGTAGAATACGGCATGGTCGAGGGATCTATAACCTTCGTCTCCGAGTCGTCGGGCCTGTTTTCTTTGGTGACAGACATCGATCTCAGGGAGGGGGCGAACGTCTCTGCGGCGATGGTGGCGATATCCCTCGTAGTCGGCTGCGTGGTGGCGTCCACGGTCATGAACAAGAGATTCCGCACTTACGGCCCGTGACGCACCCTATCGCTTTTCGTGCATATTCATATAGGACAGCCCCGTTATAGGCCTCGATCGTATGGTGTTGGAAGGCCTTGGAAAGTCTCTGAGAGACGTTATCGGACATGTCGGGAGTTCGACTATTGTGGACGAAAGCCTCATCAGAGAAGTGTCCAAAGAGCTTCAGCGCGCCCTTCTGCAGGCCGATGTCAGCGTCCAGCTTGTCTTGGAACTTACTAACAGGGTACAGGAACGTGCGCTCAGCGAGAAGCCTCCAGCAGGCAAGAGCTCCAAAGACCACGTCATCAACATCATCTACAAGGAGATGGTCGGCCTTCTGGACAACGGGGAAGGTCTTGCGCTGAAGCCGCAAACCATAATGATGGTCGGCCTGTACGGGCAGGGAAAGACTACTACCACAGGCAAGCTTGCGCAATATTTCATCAAGAAAGGTTTCACGGTCGGACTGATCGGAGCAGACATATATCGTCCGGCGGCCCTTGACCAGCTGAAGCAGCTGGGCGAGAAGGTCAATGCAGAAGTGTATGGCGAGACCGGCGAGAAGAACGCCGCGGCAATCGTAAAAAGAGGGCTAGAAAAGTTCTCTGACAAGAAGATAGTCATCATCGACACATCCGGGCGCCACGCGCTGGAAGAGGACCTCATACAGGAGGTCAAGGATATCGCGGCCGTGGCAAAACCGAACGAGAGGGTGCTTGTGCTCGATTCGCAGGTCGGGCAGCAGGCGGGGCCTCAGGCGGAAGCGTTCCATAACGCCGTCGGCGTCACGGGAGTCATACTCACAAAGATGGACGGAACCGCTAAAGGAGGCGGAGCGCTGTCTGCCGTTGCAAAGACGAACGCCAGGATAGTATTCATCGGCACGGGGGAGCATATACGCGACTTGGAGCCGTTCGAGGCGGACCGGTTCATATCCCGTCTTCTCGGAATGGGGGACCTTGCGTCGCTTGTGCGTCTTGCAAAGGAGGAGATCGGCGACGACGATGCGATGGAGCAGCTGGCCCGGAGCATGCTGTCTGGGCGTTTCACCCTCAGCGACATGTATCAGCAGATGGCCGCCGTCACTAAGCTTGGGCCGTTGCAGAAGGTCATGTCCATGATTCCGGGATTCAGCAACATGGAGGACAAGATCGACTATGAGGCGTCGCAGGCTAAGCTTTCCAAGTTCAGGGTCATCATGGACTCCATGACCGTCAACGAGAAGGACGAGCCCAACATCATCAAAGGAAAGAGGATCGAGAGGATCGCCCGCGGCGCGGGCGTGTCGTCCCATGATGTAAAAGAACTCCTTAAACAATACAATCAGAGCAAGAAGATGATGGGATCCATCGGAAAGGACCGCAAGATGCGCAAGCAGATGATGAAGCAGCTGGGCGGCATGGATCTAGACAGCCTGCAGGACAGCCAGTGACATGACTCGATATTTCGTCGTCACGGGCCACAAGGCGGCCACCACAGGAGACTTCAAACTCGACGACATCGCAGGCGGCGCGGGGAGGCTGGACATTCTCGTCAGATGCGTCAACTCGGTGTTCTTCCTCAGCCACGACATAAGGAAGGACGCAGAAGCGTTCTTGGTTCTGGAAGGGGGCGACGACGCCCCTAAGACGGTGAGGTTCTCCGGAGAGAGCCTGAGATATCTGAATCCTGACGAGAGGAGCACCTCCTCCCTCATACGCAACGCCTTGATGAAGCCCATCCCTCCCGGAGAGGAGGTCAAGTCTTCTCCCGGCGTGTTCGTGTCGAGGATGTCCTTCTCCGACGTCATATCCGAGCTTTCCGAGCGCGGGAGCCTCGTCTATCTCAAAGAGGACGGCGGCGACTGCAGGGAGTGCGACCTGCCCGACAACCCCATATTCGTTCTCGGAGACAACAAGGACCTCACCGAAGAGGAGGAGGACGTGATTCTGGCCAAGTCGCCGGCAAAGCTGTCCATAGGCCCTAACAGCCTCCATGCCGACCACTGCATCGTCGTCATCCATAACGAGTTGGACAGAAGGCATGCCGGGAACAGCGGCTCAGTCTGAGGGGACCAGCAACACCCATGCGCACAGCGACCCGAAGTACACCTCGATGCTGCTGATGCTGCCGTTCTCTTCGTAGAACACGCATTCAGACCCGATCTGCTTCAACGACGCCGCATATGCTCCGCTCGCGCCGGTCGAGGCCGCGTCATGGACCTCGGACCGTTCGGCGTCGTCAGGCATCCCCCCAACGTTTCCAAGGTACCTCACCGTCAGATGTTTGTCTGATGCGTACACGTCCACAACGTACCCGATGTCTCCGTCATTGGCAGTCACGGCCCTCATCGTAGCGACCCCCAGAAGGTCCCCTTCGATGCTGAATGCATTGAAGTTGCGTTCGGCGACGTCCGGTTCTGAAACCTCGTCCTCGACCCATATCAGCTTGAGCTGGATGAGGTCGCATCTGATGTATGTGTCGCTGTTGTTAGGGTCCAGGAAGAAACGGTATGCCATGTTGTCAGCCACGTAATATCTGATTGTAGAGGGGTCTTCCTTGAGGCTCCACACCGATGCTGTCTTCTTTCCTTGAAACGTCTCTATTGTCGATACCCCGTTGCTGTCGGCACCGTCGGGCACGCCGCTTTTAACGCTGACAGTCCTGTAGTCAGGAGGCATCGGGCGGGCATTGCCGTTCATGGACAGGTCATAGGTCATTTTCAGGAAATAGTGCGTGTCGCTGCTTCCTACAACCTCCAAAGTTATCGTTCCGTCAACATCGAGGATGGCATCGCCTGTGTAGAATTCTCCTGTGGCGCCGTAAATCCATTGGGACCCCTCGGCAAGCCTGTCGCCCATAGGGCTCTCTTCTTCGTCTTCTCCTCCAAAGACGAAGTAGACGCATGTGGCCACGATTATCAACGCGGCCCCGACTGCCAAAACCGCCGTCACGGCGGACACGCCGTCACGGTTACCTATTGATACAAGGCTCATCATACCTCCCTGCGTTTCAAACAATAATCCGATGTGACATATATAACAGTACCTTGTGAAGAAATATGCTTCTCAATTTGCCCGGCGCGGCAGCGTACATATGCGATTGTCAAAGGGCCAGTGCCATGCGGCACATGTCGTCGTAGAGCGCGTCATGAACGCGGTCGGAGCCAAGAAACACGGCTCCTGTGAAGCATGTGGCGGTTCCTCTGTTCTGTGCCGGAGTCCGTCATGCTCGGACGTGCGAGGGCCTCAAAACGTGTCGCCTGCGTGCCAATCTCATAAGGAGGCAAGGTCGGAGGAATCGTGGGCAGAACTCAAAAATGTCGAGAAGCAGTTTGGGGAAGAGGTTTCTGGGACGCTCGGCCTCGCGGGACGGGGGCGGTCTGACACAGGCGCTTCAGGGCGACTTCGATTCTTTAGACCGATGTCGCGCAAGGGCGATCAGAAGCAACAGCGATGCTGCAACGATGCATATGGCCGCGACGACGATCGCCAGGATGTCTGTCGTACCAGAAGGGGTGCTGTCCGCCCCTCCTTCGCCGTCGCCTGAGCCGTCTCCAATGTCGGGGTTGCCGACGGACGGCGCGGACGTCACGCTTATCGTGTGGTTGGAGGTCACGTTATCGAACGTGTACGACCCGGACGCGGCGGCGGACGGGACGCTCGCCCCGTCCACGACCACGTCGGCTATGGCGTAGCCCGCGCCCGCCGAGAACGCGAACGAGGCGCTCCCCCCTCTAGCGACGCCCATGGAGCCTGCCGGGGCTATCGTAGAGTTCGAGTCCGCCGATGCCGTCACGACGAACTCCAGGCGTTCCGTCTCCACCGATATCGTGTGGCTTTCCAACACGCCGGGGAACGTGTGCGTACCCGTCGCGAGGGCGGCCAAAGCCTTGGGCGAGCCGCCGTCGCCGTCTATCTCGACGCTCCGCAGGGCGTAGCCGGGGTTCGCGGCGAACTCGAACGTCGCGTCGCCGTGCGCCGCCACGCGGATCTCGCCGCCCACCACGCCGACGTCGCCAGACGGCGCGATCTCGCCGTTAGCGATCGACGCGGACACGACGTAGTAGTAGCCAAAGGATGCGTAGATGGTCCTGGCGCCGCCGAGCTTCGACGTGGGGAACGGCACGCCGTCCAGGGCCGTCAGGGCGTAGCCGTCAAGGACCATCTGCTCGTAGTCGGCGGGGTCCGCTAGGTCATAGACGTCAGCGATCCATGTCTTCGTGCCTATCCTCGCCGCACCCATGTCAGGGAACCCTGAGAGGGTCAGGGACCCCTTCGACGGCGACTGCTTTGCGTAGACGTCGCCGCCCAAGCTATCGTCGTAGTAGACCACTATCGCGCCGGGGTTCGCGGCGTCTGCCACGATGTACAATGTGCCTGATTCGGGGGCGTCGGGGTTGTAGATAGACATGGCTGTGAGAGCGTAATCATCGTTGAACACGGTGGCAGGCAGGGCGAGGCCGGGCGCCAGTATGGTCACTGAGGATAGGGTGGAGTAGCGGTAGAACGCATTGTTGCCTACGTACGTCACGCTGGCGGGGATTACGATCGAGCGCAGGGAGTAGCAGAAGAGGAACGCATTGTCGCCTATGTACGTCACGCTGGCGGGGATGACTACGGAGGAGAGGGCGTAACACATGGAGAACGCCCCGCCGCCTATGGTCTTCACGCTTCCGGGGATGACTACGGAGGAGAGGGCGCAGCACCGGAGAACGCCGCGATGCCTATGGAATCTATGCCTTCTCCTATGACCACATGCCGCACACATGGCCGGATTGAGGCCCATTCGCCCCGGTCGGGAAAGGTCGTACCAAAGAACGTCAGCGTTCCCGAGGACCATTCATACTTCCAGTCCGCGCCTGCGGGACCTGAAGGCGAGTTTGGAGGGTCGCCTACGCCCCCTCCGTATTTTACGACGGAGTCGCCTATGACTTCGCGCGTGAAGACGGTTTCGAGGACCTCTTGCGACGTCCATATCGACGACCGCACGTATGCCTCCGTTGCAAAACCGCTTTCGCCTGCCAAGTCGAAAGAACCATATCCGAGCTTCGGAGGCGTAGAGCCCTCGAACAGGATGTTGCGCAACGTTTCGCAGTAGTTGAACGCCCCGTCGCCTATGGACGTCACGCCCTTTGAGATGACGACGGAGGATAGGCTATAGCAGGATGTGAACGCACAGTCCCCTATAGTCTTCACGCTTCCGGGGATGACGACGGAGGAGAGGTTGTAGCAGCTGGCGAACGCACTGCCGCCTATGGACACCACGCCGTCGGAGATGACGACAGAGGAGAGGGCGTTGCAGTCGACGAACGCCCCGTCGCCTATGGAGGTCACGCTTCCGGGGATGACGACAGAGGAGAGGGCGTGACAGTCGAAGAACGCACTGTCGCCTATGGCTCTCACGCCGTCGGAGATGACTACGGAGGAGAGGTTGTAGCAGCTGGCGAACGCCCCGTCGCCTATGGACGCCACGCTTCCTGGGACGACTACGGAGGAGAGGGCGCGACAGTCGTAGAACGCCCCGTCGCCTATGGACGTTATCCCGCGGCCGACGACGACCTCCGCGATGTAGAGACGGCAGTCGTACCACGGCGCGTCGCCGTACCCATAGTCCTCCATGTACGTGCCTCCGGCGCCGTTCAGGGTCAGAGTGAGCACTCCTTCCGTCAGGTTCCAATGGATGTTTCCGCTGTCGTAGGGCGCGTCGGCGTCCGACAAAGGCGCGCCCTGGTCGGAGGCGAGGAACGCGCCCGCTGCGAGTACCGCGACAACGGCCAGCATCGCCGCATAAGAACGCGGTTTCATTCACTCACGCCCCTATGGGAGTGGAAGGCGCGTGTTAAGCTTTCGGATAACGATTCTGCCGTGTCCACCGAGAACACGGAACATAGAGCTAGGCGAAGGCTGGCCCCCCCCCCTCCTTTTTCAAATGTGCTGTCATGATCGGTCGCCCCCCGCAGCACATTTTGCCGTGCCGTCGCGTTCCTGCGCAACACTGCCGCTATCTGTGCATGCGGTTGGATTTTATGAATCGCGCCAGGTTATTTGATGATGGCTTATCTACCTAAAATTCAGTAGAAATAACGTCGTCTGTGGTACGTCACGCCTCCCCCGCTCCCATCGGAGGCCGTCGCTCGAGGCGCATCGGTGCCGACGGACGCAGGATGCGTGGTACGAGGGCATGCGGACAGTATGGATCAGGACAGACAGATGGTTTTTATAGTCATTTACTTAACTAAATTGATGAATTATCCATTAAAAATCCATGTCCAATATCTGCAGTACGGACCCTTGGCGGCCTCGGCGAGGAACCCGTCGCCGAACGGAGTACATGGCGGTCGATGCCCGTGTTTTGGACAAGAGCCTCTTCATACCATGGTTCAGGCGAGAGGAGCACGGCGGCAGGAACGCGAGGCGCATGTCTAGCAGTTCGGCGTGCTCCATCGTCTTCTTGGACCGGGGCGCTAGGGCCGTCAGAACAGGTGAACAAATAGTTTTTAAGATTGTGTCGACATACAGGACATGGATGGGATGCCCTTGAAAAAGGGATACGGAACGCTTTATACCGTGGCAGCCGTGGCTGTGTCAGTCATGGTTACGCTGGTCGCCTCCGCGTCTTGCAACACAGAGGCGGACAGCGGGACCGCTGTGCTTTTTGAAGGCGAAGTCTCCCTCTCCGAGGATCTGGCGCTTGATGGCACAGTCGATATAACATCCGACACGTCCGTCGAAGGAAACGGGCACCGTATCGTCAGGGGCCCTGGCATGGTCGGGCCGATGTTCATAGTTTCTGAAGGGGCGTCTCTGTCTTTAGCCGGCGTCACTATCGACGGCTCCGTCCTGGGCGGAGCGGTCCAAAGCATGGTAGTCGTGTTTGGAGGGACGCTGATACTCGGGGAGCACAGTATCCTTACAGGCAACGTCCTCGCACATGACGGCTCGGGCGGGGCGGTGTTTCTGGACGGTTCGACGGCGTGTTCTGCGCTGAGCATCACCGGTGGAACCATCGAAGGCAACACGGCCGGCCTGGACGGAGGCGCAGTCGCCGCAACAGGCGACGTGTCGATAAATTTCACTTCAGGATCGATACGCGGCAACGCAGCAGGCAGGAACGGAGGCGGCGTGTACGTTGAGTCAGGAAGCCTTCAAATGAGCGGCAGCGCCGGCGTCTCCGGCAACCGCGCGGCGGAGGGGGGAGGAGTTTATGTTTTAGACTCTCTTTTCGAGATGTCCGGAGACAGCTTCGTCACGGACAATATTGCCGAGACCGCAGGAGGCATACGCCTGACTTCGGGCGACGGCACCTCGGAACTGAGGATGAGCGGCAACGTCAAAGTCTCGAACAACGAATCCAGCGGCATCGCGGGCGGAATACTGGTCGGAATCCGAAGCATTCTCAGCCTGAGCGGGGAATGCGTCGTAAGTTGCAACATCTCCGCTTTCGATGGAGACGGGATATACGTGGAGTCGGGAGCATATCTGAACGCATCCGGGGCCCCTAGGGTCGGCATCTCTGTCGCAGACAACGGCATTGCTCTTGGAAGGTCGGCCGTCATTGCCGTCGCAGGCGGCCTCGAATCGGGTGCGAAGATTAACATCGCATCAGTGACTTCGGACATTCTGGACGGAGCTGTAGTCGCAAGGGCCATCGACGGCAGTTCCTACGAAGACACGGCCAAATGCATGCGTTACACTGCTGACTTGGAATATGCGGTCATCTCAACGCCATCCGGCGAATATGTGCTGTCTTATGAAGAGAGATACGAGATAATCGCCGACGTTCCGCGCGACCCATACGTGTTCCCTATGGCGATGGCCGAATACGGCCAGCAGGCCGCCGTGAACGTCGTCGTCTACAATGTGGGGAACCATGCCATATCACATCTCAAAGTGAGCATTTCAGGAGACGGCCCATCGTGGTTCGTGGCAGGCGCCCTGTCGGGGCAGTCGTTCGGCCCGGGCGGAAAGCAGTCGTTCACGCTAAGGCCGGCCGATGGCCTGTCTCCCGGCACATACGAGTCCACCGTCACAGTCACAGGCACAAACGGGACCGAATCCTCCTTCAGGGTCTCGTTCTTCGTAAGCGCGTACAGAAGCGCGCTGATAGACGACAGCATCGGGGAGGAGCTTTACAGATACAACAGCCTCGTCGAAGGCTACGAAAGCAAGGACTCGCTCGAGGTCACCATACGCAATGCGGGCGACAGAGCGGTAAATGGGCTCAGAGCCGCCATAGGCGGACGCGATGCGGGGATGTTCGTCATCGGCCCGATGTCGGAAAGGAACTTGCCCTCCTCTGCCGACGAATGCACGTTCACTGTCACACCTGTCAGAGGCCTCAGCCCTGGAACGTACACGGCGTCGGTATCCGTCACGGGCGATGACGGCGCTTTCACGATATTCAGCGTGTCGGTGACCGTCGTGAAGGCATCAGGCCCCGGTCTTGTCTGGCTGGCAGTCGCAATCGCTTGCGCGGCGGCGGCCGCAGTTATAACGTCGCTATACAGATTTGTTTTAAGGAAGCCGTTGGACGTCGTGAAGACGACGATTGGCGAGGGGATAATCATAGTCGGTGCCAAAAAGGCGCATAAACACAGGGCGTACGTGTTCTCCATAGACAGCGGAGGGAGGTCCGTGGCAGTGACGTACCGCATAGGGGGAGGCGTCTGGAGGGTCCCGATCGTCAGTAAGGAGAAGTACGAGATCCCCGCAAGAGAGATTGACGGTCGCGTGACGATACAGGCTCGGGGCTGACGGCAAACAGATTAATCCTTCATGCGCATACATCCTCCGATGGCAGAGACGATCACGGTCACACAGCTGAACACCCGCGTACGCTCGATATTGAACGGGAACACGGCGGTCAGCGACTTATGGGTGACTGGAGAGATCTCGAATCTGAAAAAGTACGCTTCGGGACACTATTATTTCACACTCAAAGACAACGGCAGCGAGATTCGAGGCGTCCTGTTTAAAAATTCCCGTGGAAGGATGGACTTCGAACCTATGGACAGCATGAAGGTAGCGGCATTCGGAAACGTCGACCTGTACGTGGAACGCGGATCATACCAGTTCGTCGTTGCCAACATGCGCAAATCGGGGGTTGGAGAACTTTATCTGGCGTTGGAAGAGCTTAAAAAGAAGTTGAAGGCCGAGGGGCTGTTCGAAAGCTCCTGCAAGAGGCCGCTTCCGCAATACCCCCTCGTCATAGGGGTGGTAACGTCTCCCACGGGCGCGGTGATACACGATATAATAACCACGTCAGGGCGCAGGTTTCCAGCGGACATACTTCTTGTTCCGGCGCAGGTGCAGGGGGACGGTGCCGCAGAGTCGATCGTAGCAGGCATCGAGTCTCTTAACCGGCACGGCGTGGACGTCATAATCATCGGAAGGGGCGGAGGCTCCATCGAGGACCTATGGGCGTTCAACGAGGAGATAGTCGCGAGGGCGATCGCGGCATCCAAGATACCGATAATATCAGCGGTCGGACATGAGACCGACAATACGATATCGGACATGGTAGCCGATGCCAGGGCCCCCACGCCGACAGCGGCGGCGGAGATGGCGCTCCGCGACAGAAAGGAGATAAACAAACAGTTGGACGTCGATGCCGCGCGCATGAGAAGGTCTCTGTCGGCTATCGTAGACAGGATGAAGGGCCGCTATGCCTCTGTGGACTCCAAAATCGCCCCCAGGCGGGCCCAGGATAGAGTATCCATGCTTTCCATGCGTATCGACGACCTATCCAACAGGATGGATTCCGGATTGAAGGAGATATCCAGGAGCAGGACGGATAGGCTGATCAGGGCGTCGTACGGCATAAATCACGGCGGCGCACGCCTCATAGGCGACAGAAACAGGGCGATAACAGGATTCTCGGAGCGTTTGAACGCATTGAACCCGTTGAACGTTCTCGACAGGGGGTACTGTTTTGTCGCGGACGGCGAGGGAAGGGCGGTGACTTCGGCGGCGTCGCTCGGGCCAGGATCGATAATAGCGATACGGATGAGGGACGGGCGTGCCGACGCAGAGATCAAGAAGGTTGAGATACATGGCGAATGAAGACACGGAGAGCATGACGTTCGAGGAGAGCCTGAAAACGCTTGAACAGCTCGTGAAGGAGCTGGAAAGCGGGAATCTGGACCTTGACAAAGGACTTGAGGTCTATGAGAGGGCGACAGTGCTGAGGGATCGTTGCAAGAAGATACTGGACGAGGCGGACCGCCGGGTGCAGAAGCTCATCGAAACGTCGGAAGGCACAAAGAAGGAGGATCTGGTCATCGACTAATCCAGAACACCATATTGTTCTTGTTGCCCCATTCCAATATGTCCGCGTACAGACGCGTCTCAGTGAAATAACCCATGCCGAACGCGAGCCTGAGCGATCCTGCCAGCCTTCCCTCCTCCAGACCTTTGGAGTTGTACGCGCCGAACGCCGACAGCAGCCCGATCTTAAGCACCGCTACCGCATCATGCCCACGGACCGCCGTCCAAGGGTCGTCGATGGCCTCGGCTTCCGCCGTGACGGCGTCGATGACGTCCCGCTTCCCTCTGTTGGCGTTCATCGACCCGGCGAAGACTTCGTCCGTCATCTTGCGGACGTCCGCCCTCAGGCTTCTCTCGTCTATGAAGGCAGAATGGTCGATATCCTTGAAGCTGAGTCCCATGTTGTCTCGGATGGAGACGAACATCATCAGGCCCAGCATCACGCAGGCGCCTGACACCGCGTCTCTGACGTCGCCATGCCGTTTTTCAAAAGACGCCAGCCTGTCGCCGTCGGCGTATTCCGAAAGAACATCCTCGAACGCCCTCGTGGACAGCATCATGGCCTCAAGGTCGCGTTTGTCCGTAGAGAACAGCGGAGGGCGGTTGGCCTTTCCGAAAAGGATGTCGAGGTCGGCATCGACTATCCCTATGACCCTGCGGTCCCCCCTATGCCCCCACGCCTCTGCAAGGGCCTTTCTGACGTTGTCGCGGGAGTGGGCGGGAACGATAACCACCTCGTTCCTGTCGATGAACTTCCCGTACAGGCGGCAGTCTGTGACGCCTTCCACGATCATCACGGGCCCGCTGTGCGACGATCTCAGCATGGATATGCTGTTGGCTATGTCTTCGGCAGTCAGCTTGTCTATCATTGTCCAGCCTTGAGCTCCACGGCCGCATCCCATCTGTCGTGTATTATTTGGGGAGAGTGCGTAGCGACCAGCATCTGAAGGTCCCTGAGCCTGGCGATGTCGACGAGGATGGAGCCTATCCTCTGTTGCCACGACACGTGAAGGGAGATCTCAGGCTCGTCGATTATCACAAGCGAGCCGGCCGCGGTCTGAAAGAGGATCTGGTAGAATATGATCAACAGCTGCTCCTCTCCCGAAGACAGCCTGTTGATGGGCAAAGCTGTGCCATTGGTCATCCTGACGTTCAGACCGTTCTTGTCGTTGATGTATATCTCTTTGTTGATGAACATGCCGTTGATTATGTCAAGATACACCACGAGCGATTCGGCCAATGTGAAATATTTATTGACATAGCTTTCGACGGACGCCGCAAGACTATCGTAATCCTTGCGCCATTCCATTATCTCGTACCTCGCGGGGGGAAACCTGTAGCCGGACGGCATGTCAGGCTCTATGCCTGCCTGCTTCATGAAGTCGAGCTTCGCCTTCAGGTCCTTGCATCTGAACTCGAGCTCTTCGTCCGACAACAAAGAGACGGACCTGACGTCTGCCGCGGGCAAGTCGCCGTCCTCCACGGCGTCCCTCATCGATTCAGCCAACTCTTTGTGGTACACGTACAGCGCAGGGTCGTAGTGCCCGCATGACTCGGACGGCACGACATACCTCTCAGGGGAGATGTACATGGAGCGCATCACGATCTTCATCTCGTTGTCAGTTACCTGCTCCTCCAGGTCGTTCTTTTGCATCTGAACGACGACTTCGCCGTTGCTGTTCTCCAAAATCATGCAGCTGCCGTCGCTGAACGTCAGATCCATGCGGCTGAACAACACCTCTCCTATCTTCTCCCGGTCGCCGGACAGCGCCCAGTGGATAAGCCTCATGACTGTAGATTTGCCGTATCCGTTCTGAGAGTGGATGAATGTCATCGGACCGTCGGTGAGGTTGATTTCATAGTCGAATTCGTTGAACAGCCCATACACCGAGAACGCAACAAGCCTCATGTCCCGCGTATCTCTTTGAATGTATAATAACATGCGAGAGTCCTTCGCCTCGAGATTGCTAAGCACACTCAATCTTTATTTCTTATGACCGGATAGGGGGCGGACGATGGAAAACGACGCCGCCCTCAAAGGAATCAAGGCCAACATAATCGGGGGAAGGACCGAAGAGGCGTTTGCGATGATATCCGAGCTCATATCATGCTCCGACGACCCGTTCACCCTTCTTACGTGCGCATCGTTGTCCGCAACGACGGGGTACGCCGTCGGCGTAGCGGCCGCCGTTTCGAAGATCACGCGCGCCCCTGTCGGCGAACATGCGGCCGACATCGCCGCTGGCCTAGGAGGGATGGGTCATGTTTCCGAGGCGTTGAGCGTCATCCGATCGTCGGGTGTCGAGGGCGTCAAGGGCCTCGAAGCCTCGCTCCTCCTGTCCGCAGGAAGGTATGGCGAGGCCTTGAACGCTCTGGACCTCATATCGGATCCTTCTGCGTCAGACCGCGTCGTAAGGACAGAGGCCCTTTCTGCGCTGGGCCTGCATGAGGAGGCCGTAGAATGTGCAAAGAGCCTCCTGTCTGACGAGCCGACGACATACGACGCCTGCAAATGCTACTGCGCGGCGCTCCTTTCCGCCGATTGCGTGAAAGCAGCGAAGAGCTATGTGGACGCGCTTCTGAAATCCGACAAAGAGTCAGCGGACCACAATGCCCTTGCGGCTTATGTCCTTTGGGTGCAGGGAAAGACCGCCATGGCCGCCTCATATGCCGCGAAGTCTGTCAAGATCGACAACGGGCACAGGGGCGCGATGGAGACGTTGGCATTCTGCATGATCGAGAAAGGAAGATACAAAGACGCCAAAATCGTCGCCGGCGCCATAAACGAGAAGAGCCCCGGAGACCCGGCGGCATGCAGGATCATAAAGGCATGCATCGCCCGAGAATCGGCGTCCCGGTGACGTCAGTTCCGTCGGCGCAGGCGGCCGCTCCCGTGACGCGGGTTCTTCCTGAGGCCTAACGACACGTCCTCCCAGAACGTCCTTGTGAACAGGCAAAGGGCCATGACGATCTCGACGCGTCCGACCCACATGACGAACATCAGCAGGACCTTGGCGACGTCCGACAGGTTGCTGAACGGAGTGTCCGCCAATTCTGTGCCGGAAGTGCTCAGGGCGGAGGACGCGAAGGACGCTGCGTCAAAAAGCGACATTCCCGGCTCTAGCAGAAGCATGAGAATCGTGGCGGCCACCCACGTGAACACGAAAAGGAACAGCACCACCACTGCGGACGTTACCGCTTCGTTTCCGACGGAGTGTCCGTCAATCTTCACATCCTTCATCGTGTATGGGTGAAGCATCTTGTATATGCCGTTGGTAACGAAAGATTTCACGATAAGGACGCGATAGACCTTTATGCCGCCGGACGTGGACCCCGACATGGAGCCGACCATGCACAGCACTATGACTATGACCAGCGCCGCAGGCGGCCAAACGCTCAGGTCGGAAATCTCGAAACCGGTGGTGGTGCCCAAAGACACCACCGTGAACAATGTCGTCCAGACCTTCTCTGCCGCCTCCCCTGCGATGCCGACGGAGTTTATAAGCAGCACAGACACCACTGCGGCGGCCAGAAGGAACCATACGATCGTCCATACGAACTCTTGGTTCTTCTTGTATGCGCCAGGGTCTCTTCCGTAAAGGGCGCGGAAGTGGATGTAGAAGTTCGTGCCTCCGAGGAACATGAACACAAGCACCACCAGCTGCACCGAAAAGGCCATCATCGCGATGCCTCCGCCGTCGACGCTCATGCCGCCGGTGGATATTGTGGATAACGTCAGGGACGCGGCATCGAACGGACCCAAGCCGCATACGACGAGGAGCACGGCCTCGACGGCGCTGAGGAGCACGTAGATCATTATGAAGTTCTTGGCGGCGTTCTTCATGCGCATCGAAAAGTTGTAGCTCCCCGACCCGGAGAGCTCGTTGTTGAGGAACGCCCGCCCGCCAAGCCCCATCATCGGGATTATGAACACGAACATCAGCACCACGGTTATGCCTCCTGCCCATTCGAGGAGAGAGCGCCAAAGGAGCAGGCTGCGAGGAGTCGTGTCGAAGTCGGTGACGACGGAGGCTCCCGTCGTTGTGAAGCAGCTGACCCCCTCGAAGAACGAATCGACGAGTGAAAAACCGCTGAGGAAGAACGGCGCAGAGCTGATTATGAAGGCGATGAGCCATCCTACGATGATCATTATAACTCCGGTCGCGGGCACCGTCGATTCGACACGGCGGAAGAAAAGGTACTGGAAGGCGCCGCAGGCCAACAACGCCGGCACCGGCATGAAGAACGGCAGAGCATCCTCGTGATAGTGCAACGCCACGATTGCAGGAACCAGGAATGTCACGGCAAAGACGAGCTCGATCAGCCCAAGGATCTTCAGCAGGTTGCTGTCCCATCGTTCCAAGCTCTTTATGCGCATGCGCAGTATGACGAACATAGCTCATAACCCCAGCGGAGTCTTCTGTCCCAAGAGCCTGGTGATCTCCACAGGGTTGGCCATGTATGTGAACACAAGCACCTTGTCGTTAGGCATGAACATGGTGTCCATGTGCGGATAGATCGGCTCGCCTCCCCTCATGACGGCGGCGATCCTCATGCCTTCGGGCATGTTGACGTCCCCGAGCCGGTTGCCGACAAGTATGGAATGCTTGTCAAGGACCGAGGCAAAGAAATACTCGCCCTCATGGCCCGTGTTGAGTATCGCACGGTCATCGAAGACCAGATGTTTAGTGACCTCGTTGGATATCACGCGGTGGTATCCGATGATGGACTCGATGCCGGTGTATTTGAAAATCCCCTCGTACTCGCGTTTTGAATACTTGGATATTATCTTCTTCGTTCCGAACCTTAGCGCCGCCATGCATGCGAGGAGGTTCCTTTCATCCATCGCAGACGCGCTTATGACGACGTCCGCCCTGTGAACGTTCTCGGAGCGCAGGACGGAAGGATCCACGAAATCAGCGTTGACGATTATGGCGTTGTCCAGCTCTCTCGACGCATATCTGCATAGGTTTTCGTCCTTTTCGATGATTTTTATGAACCTCTTCTTTCCGCTTTTGAGCAATGACTTGGCAACCTCTATCCCGACGATGCTCGCACCTAGTATAACGAACTCCTTAGCCTCTTTGTCGATGCCGACGATCTTGTTCACCTGCTCGATGGAGGCGTGGCTTCCAAGGACGCATATGCGGTCGTCGGCATGTATCTCTGCCGTCTCGCAGTTCAATATGACGCTGTCGCCGCGGTAGATGGCGATTATGTCGCAGTCTTCCGGAAGGGGAAGGTCCATCACGACCTTCCCTACAGGGCCGTGGTTGCGACGTATGCGGAACGTGGCAAGCGCCACTCCCAGGTTGGAGACGTCGTCGTACGACACCGCGTTCTCCAAAGTCGCGAGCTTCTCTATCTTTCCGGCGGTGATCAACTCTGGCGACACGAGGATGTCTATGCCTGCCTCTCCCTCCTCTGCGGTCTTCACGATGTAGTCCGGGTCCCGCAGGCATGCCACCGTGATGATGCTGGGCTTTATGCGCTTGGCCATGAGGCAGATGAACAGGTTGAGGCTGTCGTCCGGAACGGCAGAGAGCATCACGTCGGCGTCCACGCGGTCTATGGCGGCCTCCAGCACTTTCGGGTTGCTGCCGTCGTCGTGCAGGACGGACGCGTTGATGGAGGCGCGGGCGTTGTCGACCTTCTCAGGGTCCTTCTCGATAATGAGGACGTCGTGTGCCTTCGAGAGGGCGTCTGCGGACGTAGAACCCACGTTGCCTGCGCCTACTATGATGACATTCATGAGCTGGTGTCGATTAGCGGAGCGGATTATTAAATGCTTTCCTGTAAGAAACTGCGTTTCTTGATTCGCCAGACACGATATCGGTCGTGACAGATCGGGCGACGGCGCAGGAGGCTCGCGACCAGGTGCCGAAAAAAGGACTGACGGAGGCAGTTAACGCCTTCGAAACCGCGCCCAGACCATCTTCCCGAGCATTTTCGAAGCACGACTCAAACTTCAGCGACGCGACATGCCAATGGCCCCCCACCCCCCACTGAGAGGGGTACCGTTCCCTCTTCCGCTCCTGTCTCGCCCTTTACGAAACCCACGAGTTCCAAAGACGGGGGGCATGCTTCGTTCTTAAGCCGTCCGCTCAAAACATCAATGTTAAACGGAATGTGTGCGTTCATGCTGTCATGCACTGCAAGGACATCTCCGTTCGCAGCGTGGACGTCCCTCTCACGGAGGACGGCATCGCATCCCTCATGGAAAGCTGGGACGCATACGTCCGGACGGAGTACCTCGTGCTCAGGAACGACGGGTACGCCGTCCTGAGGCTCAGGAAGGCGGCGGGCGACAGCCTGTTCAGGAGAGTGGAAGGATACGACATAGTTTCGTTGCCGGACGACACGGTGTTCCTGAAGGACGAGAGGATCGACGTTCTGAACATCCCCGCGCTTGCGGCTCTGCAGTCAGAACATTCGGGGAAGACTGTCGTTATAGAGGGCATGTTCTCGCACATCGGCATCGTAAGCGAGCTGTCTCCCCTGCGGCTTAGGGTGGTCGACGTGACGCCGCCAAACCCTTCCAAGCTCAGCGTCCTCGTACGAACCGCTCTGGCATCTGGATTCGTCAACCTCCCGATCGTCGCGGAAGCCGTAGAAACAGACCTTATGGAACTGTCGTCCGAGGTAAACGGGCCAGTCATGTTCCCATGCAGGGCGTCCGGCCTGTCGTCCCCTTATCCGACGTACTTCCTGGACGAGGCTCCCGGCGACCCTGGCGACGTCACACTCATAGGCTGTGTGCTGTCAAAAAGAATATTCTGTTCGCTCTACGGCCGCAACGCGCCGTTCGTGAACATGTGTCCCGTCGATGGAATCAAGGACGACGGAGTTCGCACGCTGGCAAGGTGTTGCAGGGTACGCGAAGGATTCGAAATCGACGGCAATATCGCAAAAGTCCCATGGGGAGTCACCGTTCCGGAGATCGTCGATGCCTTGAAAGCTCTTTTTTCAGAATAACTCCCGGCCTCTGGCGAACGCCCTGTATCCTTCGTCGGCACGTCCGGCCTTGAATAACAGCTCCCCGAGGGCGTACCACGAATCCGCGTCGTTGGAGTCACGCTCCAAATGTCTTTTGAGATGGGATATTGCCTCGTCAGTCCTGCCTTCGGATTCCAAAACCTTGCTCAGCGACCGCCCATGGGTCTTCTCGTCCATGTCCGCGACCATTTGACGTCTCGCCTTCTCCATGAGAACATCGACGGAGTCCTCTGTGAGCCAAGGATATCTTTTCTGCAACATTGTGCGGAAGACGGTCGATTCGGGGGCGTGAGGTTCGATGCCGGGGCCTTTGAAGATGTAGCACGGAACATTCACCGCAAGGCTTCCGTGCACCACCCTGACATGTCCATTTGGGACGGACATGGCATCATCCGAGCCTGACGATGCGGCCGCACTCGTCTCTTTTCGAGACTCCGAAGTCTTTCATGGCCGATATCTGGTCGCGTGTGAACACTGGGCCGTCCCTGCACACCCTCTGGTCGTCCATCACGCAACACCCGCATACGCCTGCGCCGCATTTCATGTGTCTTTCGAGGGAGAGCTGACAATCGAGGCCCATATCGACGCACGCTCTGTGCAGATGGTACAGCATTATCTCCGGGCCGCAGGCCATCACCACGTCGTATTCTCCGGACGACGCCTTCTCCTTCATAAGCTGGACGGCGTTCCCATGGAAGCCCCTGCTACCGTCATCCGTGGATATCCATAGGTTCTTGACGTATTTCGAGGCGATGTCGTCCATTATCACGTCGTTGGAAGCGCGGGCGCCGATTATAGTGTCCGCTCCAGTCTCTTTAATCGCCGGCATGACTGCCGCCGTCCCGACTCCGCCGCCTACAATCAGCGTTTTGCGGTCTTTCCTGATGTCGAATCCTTTGCCGTACGGCCCTCTAATCCTTATCGAATCGCCTATTCCGAGCTCGTGCAGCCGTCTTGTGTCAGGCCCGATGGCCTTGACGGTGATGCTCTTTATCCTGTTGGTTCTCGACAGGGACATGGGGATCTCCTCCATGCCCGGGACCCATGCCATTATGAACTGTCCGGGAGAAGCCTTTTCGTCCCACCTGAACTCGAACGACTTCGTATCGTAAGACTCCTCTGAGACGTTTATTATCTTGATGAAGTCACTCATGCGCGACACCCACCATGTCCTTGATCGTGCTGTACCCGAAGTCCCTCATGAAATCTTCCAGATCCTTGTTTATCGAATCGAACACTTTGACGCCTTTAGTGGCTATCGCGCTTCCAATCTGAAAAGCGCTGGCGCCCGCCATTATGTACTGCGCGGCATCCCTCCAGTCAGATATCCCGCCGACGCCGACTATCGGCACGTCCACGGCGGCCCTTATGTCGTACACCGCCCTTACTCCGACCGACCTCACGGCAGGGCCGGAGAGCCCCCCGAACTTGTTGCTGAGGAACGGCTTTCCGAATTCAGGCGATATCACCATCGCTTTCAACGTGTTTATGGCGACGATGGCGTCCCCTCCTGCGTCCTGCACTGCGAGAGCGACCTCCTTCAGCATATGCGTGTTAGGGGTGAGCTTCGCCCACACGGGGATGCTCACAGACGATTTGACGGCAGACACGATCTTCTTCACGAGCGCCGCGTCCACCCCTATCTCCGCCCCGTATCCTTTGGCGTGCGGGCATGACAGGTTGAGCTCGACCGCCGTCGCGCCGTATTCTTCCATCTTTCCTGCGAGCGTGACGAACTCGCTCGCTGTCGCGCCGTATATCGAGCCGACTACCTTCCCCCCCGCTATGGCGGCCCCCATCTCCTCTTTGAACAGATCTATGCCAGGATTCGGAAGGCCCATGGCGTTCACGAACCCGCCCTTGACCTCTGTGAAGGTCGGGTTCCTATGGCCGGGGTTCGGCTGGAGCCCTATCGACTTAGTCACCGCCGCCCCTGCGCCTGAAGACAGCATGCGCGCTATCGAAGCTCCCGTTTCGTCCATTATTCCCGATGCCACAATGCCGGGCCGTTCGAGCTTCAGACTCCCTACGCAGGTGTCGATGGTCATATCGAACAGGGTAGGCGCAACCGATTAAATAATGGTAGCCTATCGAGGGTTGATGGACACGTCAAAGGTTCGTGGCGATTTCCCTACTATGAGGAAGGGCAGAGGCGTCTACTTGGACAGCGCATGCCAGTCCCTGCGTCCTGACAGCGTGATCCGCGCGATGACCGAGTATTACGAGGAGTATCCAGGCTGTGGCGGCCGTAGCGTCCACGAGATGTCCGCAAGGATATCCCTTGAGACCGACGAGACCCGCGAGAAGCTGGCATCATTCTTCGGCACCAAGGACCCGAACTGCTACATATTCACCAAGAACACGACAGAGTCGATAAACACCGTCGCATTCGGGTTCGGTCTGAAGAAAGACGACGCGGTCGTCACCACGGACACGGAGCACAATTCCAACCACGTGCCTTGGCTGGTGCTCGCCGACGCTGTGGGAATCAAAAAAAGGCACTCTGAATCCGGTGCAGACGGGGAGTTCAACATAGAGAATTTCAAAAGTTGCATGAACGGAGACGTAAAACTCGTCTCGGTCCATCACGCGAGCAACGTCACTGGATGCCTCATCCCTGTGAAGGACGTCGCCGAGATAGCGCACGACCGTGGGGCCAAGGTCCTGATCGACGGGTCGCAGGCGGCCCCCCATATGAAGGTAGACCTTGGCCGTATCGGCGCAGACTTCTATGCCGTGTCCATGCACAAGATGCTAGGCCCCTCCGGCATGGGGGTCATGTACGGGACCTCGGAGGCTTTGGAAGGGCTGAGGCCCCTGACGTACGGCGGAGGAACCGTAGGCCTCGCCACATACGATCATGCTAACATGGCTCCCGTCCCGGAGAGGTTCGAATCAGGGCTTCAGAATTATTCCGGCATCGTGGGCGCCAAAGCCGCCATCGAGTATCTGGACGGCATAGGAATGGAGAACGTCGCCGCCCAGGACAGGCGGCTCATGCGCAGGCTTATGGACGGGGTTTCCGGGATAGAGGGGTTGAGAATCGTCGGACCGTCGCGCCCTGACAGGAGGACCGGGGCGTTCTCGTTCAACATCGACATGCTAGGCTCTCACGACGTGGCCATGATGCTTGACAAGATCGACAGGATAATGATACGGTCGGGAATGCATTGCGCCCATCCGTTCTATGAATCCAGAGGAATCGACGGAAGCGCCAGGGCGTCGGTCTACCTATACAACAACGACGAAGACGTCGACCGGTTCGCAAAGGCCCTCATAAAAGTCGCCGGAACATTCGGGAGTCACTGACTCGCCAACGCAAGGCGCCCGTCACTCCTTTTCAGGCCTATCGTGTCGTTGTACGAGATCGATATGCTGTCTGCCGGATGTTCTATCAGCGAACGATACTCCTTGCCGCCCTTGTTCACAGTCAGCACATGGCCGCTGATTTCGACGGACATGTCGGAAAAAGGCAAAATATCCCATCCCCTCAGCGTCATGACGTCCGCTTCCGAATCCCAAAAGGCGTCGATCATGAACGCTATTTTATCTGCCGCCTCCGTAAGATCCGCGTCTTTCCTCCCATCGTACACATCGGATATCGGAACGACGATTGCCGCAAGCAGTATCACTCCGCAGGCAAAAACCGCAATTCTCGACATGGTGAACTCAATCATGCCGCCCACCTGACGCCGCATACATCATGATATCACGCTCACTTCGACGCCGTAAGCTCCTTCGACGGCGGCACACGTGCACAGAAGCGTCCTTTCCCCCGAAATCTCCAGAGGTTCGGAGTTCATTATGCGCACCGGCGGGCGCTGAAGGTATATCTTCTCTTTGGGCTCGTCGCCGCACAGCACGGAGATGCAGTACGCATCGGCGCCGTCGCCTCCGATCACCAGCCTGTATCCCGAAGATATCGACACGCCCACAGTGCAAGTCCCCCCGACGCCGGAATAGTATGCTCGGGAAACAGCAGAGGAGATCTTGTCCGCCTCTGACGCGGCCGCGGATTCTCCCGCTTCCTCTTGCATGCCGCCCATCATCGCCATCAGCGACGGGACCGCCAAGGCTAGGATGAGGAAGGTGACGGCAAGCCTCACGGGGAAGCCAACCATCCCCTTCCTGTCCATTATCATGCTATCACCGCCACCCTTGTGTTGTTGTTCTCTCCGTATTCCGACATCGAGACGTTCACCGTTATGAATCCTATCTCAGAACCTCTCAGCGTCACGCGGAGGCCGTCGAAGTGAGCGTACCCCTGCTGATCTGTGACGGTATGCGCCGTCTTCCCGTCGGAAGCGGTTATGCCCAGGCCTGAAAGGACCACGGTGGCGCCTTTTAGAGGGTTCCCGTTCTGGTCCGCCACAAATATGTCCACCACGGCGCTGTCCGTCGAGTTGCCGTCGAGAACTATGTCGTCAGAGACGACTTCCACCATGCCGATGCTCTTTGGAGTGTCGATGTTGCCCATCCATCCGACGAGTATCGCAGTGCCCATCGTGGCGATTATTATGACGATCATCAGTTGCAACGGCAACCCTTCTATGCCGCCTTTCCTGTTCCTGTTTATTCTCATGAGGTATGTTTTTCTTCTCATGAGACATGTTTTACAATATGGGCGTATAAAACAGGGATGCTAACTGTAATCGGTTAGCGACGTGTCCCCTCAGCGAGCTACGTCGAAGGCTAGAATGGCCGACGATACCCTGCTGTCCGCAGCGACGTCGAAGCGCCTTTTCAGAATGAGGTCCGTGGTCGTGGCGGGATACAGGATCACTGGGTTCCTCACTCCGTCCGACTCTCCGAGCGAGCGTATCCTCTTTGGAAGCATGACCATCTTTATGTCGCCGATGGACGCTCTGCCGGGATACATCACGAAGTCGTCGCACAGCCAGAACACCTCAGGATCGTCTTTGAACACGACGGCCATCTCCTTGGAGACGTCGTGCCCCACGACGTTGCCGCGACCGTCTTCCATTACCATTATATGTTCGGATGCCGAAGACTGCTCGAACACCCCGTTGCAGAACATGCAGACAGCAACCTCCTTCCCGAGGCACTCGGCAAGAGCGCGGTTCTCCATGGGCATGCCGGACAGCGTTCCTACGCCCGCCTCTTCCTCGAGCGCCTCGCGCAACGCGTCGCCTTCGAGCAGGAACGCATAGGTCACGCATTCCCGAGACCTTATCTTCTCCAGAAGCGCATCCAGGGCCATGACGGCTTATTGCCGTCTCAGAATATTATGTTATAGGGTTTATGCAGCCCGGGCGGCCGGGCCGCTGTTGCGTCAGACATGTCTGAAACAGACGGCGTATTCCATCTTCTTTGCGCCGAAATACTTCTGTACGAACTCGGCGGTCTTCTTAGGAGGGAACTGCTTGCAGGAGAACACGTCGATGAACGCCCTGTCGGTGTCCTCGGCGAAGTGCCCAGATATCTGAGAAGTCTCTATTAGCTGCACGAGGGAGTATCCCTGCACTTTAGGCTCGTCTCCGAAGAACACGACGACAGGCTCGCCGTACCGCTTCATGTCGATATATTTGGCCAGGTCTATCGCGAACTGCGTTATGACATCCTTCGATGCGATCTTGTCGTGGTCGCATCCGCCGAGGTCTATGCTCACGGCGAGGCCCCACAGCTTCTCGCCGGTGTATTTCTTCATCACTTCCTCGTCGGAGAGGGGCTGGCCGGAATAAGGGCTCATAGTGTACATCTTGTCACCTCAAGTAATCCTTGCTCCTTCTAAATCGTTTCAGTATTTGAAAGGTTTCCTCCGCTTATCTCACAGTGGACAAACACATGTCAGAATTGTCCGAAACAGGGATTTTTCGGGCAGGCGTGTCTGGTAATATCATCATTCACGGTGTGTGTTCTATCTGCAATGGTGTTCTGGAAGATCACGCACGGCCCAGTCTCGTGCGCCCCGCACAGGTTGCAGAATTATGGTGACATTATGGTGACATTATGGTGACGTCTTATCAATCAACACCCAAGAACCTGCCCTGTGTGTCCCCTCTCTCCTCAGGATTCCCCTCTCGGAAAGCTCTTTGATGATTCTTTTGACCTGGCGTTCGGTTATGTCGGACTGAACTGACATCCCATGGATTGTGATGCTCGGACGCTCTGCAATAAGCTGGCATATTGCCGTCTCCGAATCTGACACCCACTTCGATGCACTGCTACCTGGTTCCGCGGGGGCATCCCTCGTCAACGGCTTCCCGTAGAAGTCCCTGGGGACGATGCCTTTGGCGAAGACGATGTCTGTGAACTTGGCGCAGAAACCTGCCTTTGACGGATAGTACGCAGGCGGTGCGACGCCCGCCCCTCGTAGGAGCGGTTCATCTTCTCGAACCCGCGCCCGTACTTCTCGATGTAATGCGCAGTCTTGAACACCGTCGCGATACCGCGGTTCCTCGGACTCGACCAGTGGTCGCGTATGATGTCCTCCAGCTCCATGCCGAACGGGAGCCCTCCGCAGTTCAGTACCTCCAAGTGGTCTTCGAAGACGAGTATCTTCACAGGGATGTGGCTGCCGTACTCGGTGTTGATCACCGCGTTCAATATCGCCTCGCGCAACGCATCGTAAGGATACGGGTGGTTGTCTATGCGTGCCATCCCGTCGTACGTCACCGGAGACTTGGAGTACTTGGTCTTCAGCAGGCCGACGGCCATGTCGATCTGCGAGTACAGCGGGGCGTCGAGATCGTCGGAGAACTCTATGTCGGCGCCCTTCATCTTCCCGATTCTTATCTGTGCAGCGGCAGAGACCCTGTTCGGCATGTCGCGGAACAGCATTGCGGCCGCGATGTCGCCCGTGAATACGATGGGTCGCCGTCAGGCAACCGAAACACGGCGATTATCAAGATGGCGATTCGTTATCTGACAGATATTTAGTGATTGTGGGGTGTTTTCCTCGTTTATTCTGAGGGTGTTTAGAGATATTCCATAACTTTGAACACGCTCTCCTTCATCAGGGCCACAGCCAAAAACAGGTAATATATATGTGTAAACAACTGCCGATGTTGTCGTTCGCATTTAGGCCGTTGTTGCGTTGTGACGCATCGAACTGGCCTGTCGTGCATCTTAAATCAGAGGTGTTCAATGTCAAAACCCGGATCAGAAAAACTCATATCTGCAGTGGCCAAGGCTTGGGGCAAGGAGATAAGGGTCAGGAGTTTCAACGACAGGCTGGTCATGCAGAAGGGTTGTTTCCTTCTGAACGACATGGGCGTCCTTCCGAGGTATAAATTCCGCCTCTACATCAGAGGGCCGTATTCAAGCGAGCTTGCAGACGACTATTACGAGCTGCTAAAGGGCAATATGATACCTTCCGATACAGACGTAGGCTCAGGCTATATCGAAGAACTGTCAGGCATAATGTCTAAAGGCATTCCGTACCTGGAAGCATATTCCACGCTGATCTTGGCCCGCGGGTATAATCCGGAGATGAATGCGTCCGAGCTCAAGGATTTCGTGCTCAAGATCAAGCCCGCTCTGAAAAAAGAAGTAGAGGAGGCGGCTACATCTCCGATATTCCGGTGACTCATCTGGACACATGCTATCTAATCGCGT
This sequence comes from Candidatus Methanoplasma porotermitis, assembly GCA_031290095.1. Taxonomy (GTDB): domain Archaea; phylum Thermoplasmatota; class Thermoplasmata; order Methanomassiliicoccales; family Methanomethylophilaceae; genus Methanoplasma; species Methanoplasma porotermitis. The sequence goes on along the minus strand of JAITOF010000045.1, from coordinate 5,821 downwards.
TCATCGACAAGAGCGATGACATGCACAGGAGTCATAAAAGAGATATTGTGAGGGCTACCGAGAGTAAAAATAAACATGAGGCGTACAAGATAACAATGCCCGCCATAGGCGAAGCGTTCCATAAGATTAACGAGAAAAGGAACGCGGCTAGAAAGCGTGATGCCTTCAAGACTTTGGAAGATTTGCTCAATAGAGGTGTGATAGAGGTCGTAGGCCTCGGAGTCTCCCGAGATGTTTTCCGTTACGCACGTGAAATCATGGACGAGTGCGGCGACGAATATCCGAATTCGAAGGTGACGCCTATGGACGCGCTCATCACGGCCAATGCCATTGTCGACTGCGAATGCGTGAAACTGTATACCGAGGACAACACTCTGACGATGAATTCCAAACTGCATTCTATCATAGACGAGGCCAGAACGCATCTGGGATACGATAAAAAATTAACGATTTGCAGTTTTGAATATTAATCTAACCGCTCGATAAACAGGCCCACTGTTAATCCTTCGTGTGCTATGCTGAAGAAACGTCGCAAAGGGAACACCCTGTCATCTGTTGCCCCCGTCCTAAAAAACCAACCATATCGGTCAGCAACCGTTGAGGTCAGGGATTATGTTGTCAGCATGTTTTTATCCCTATTGCGGGTTGATGTCACAGGGATTCCATGAGCAACGCCAAGGTGTATTTCACAGACATGCATACCGTCCCGGGAGACGGCCTGCTGGACAAGCTCGACCGCCTGACGGTGGAAGCCGGAATAGGCGACATCGATGCAGAGCGGAAGTTCGTCGCGATAAAAACGCATTTCGGGGAATACGGAAACCTGGCGTTCCTGAGGCCCAACTATACCAAGGTCATCGCCGATCGCATTCGCAACATGGGCGGGATCCCGTTCGTAACCGACTGCAACACGCTTTACGTGGGAAGAAGGAAGAACGGTGTGGAGCATATGGACACTGCAAACCTCAACGGGTTCAATCCTGTGTCGGCGGGATGCCATGTCATAATCGGAGACGGCATCAAAGGCACTGACGACGTCGAAGTCCCTGTCGACGGACAGTACGTGTCGACCGCCAAGATCGGTCGCAACATCGTCGATGCAGACGTCATAATCTCGCTCAACCATTTCAAAGGCCATGAGATTACAGGGTTCGGAGGGGCGATGAAGAACATAGGGATGGGGTGCGCCTCGCGCAGAGGGAAGATGGAGCTTCACACAAGCGGAAAGCCCTCGATAGACGCGGACGAATGCAGAGGGTGCTGCAAATGCGTCGAAGCATGCGCGCACTTTGCCATAACAGTCGTTGAAAAGAAAGCAGCCATAGACCGCGCACGATGTGTCGGATGCGGGAGATGCATTGCCGCATGCCCCTTCGATGCCGTCTCCGCTGACATGGACGAGGCCCTCGATGTCGTTAACTTCAAGATTGCGGAATATGTAAAAGCGACCCTTTGCGGCAAACAACACTTCCACACATCGGTTATGGCAGACATATCTCCCTTCTGCGACTGCTACGGCCATAACGACCTGCCGATAATCCCTAACGTGGGGATGCTTGCGTCGTACGATCCCGTCGCCATCGACAGGGCATGCGCCGACTTGGCACAGAAACAACCCATGATTGCCGGGAGCAGGCTGCATGCCAACTCCGGAGGCAGGAAGCCGAAGGACATCTTCAGCTGCGTCCATCCCGGCACGAGGTGGGAGAGCCTGTTTGATCATACGGCGCGGATAGGCTTGGGGTCGGGGAAGTACGATCTAGTCGAGATTCGCTGACCCCGTGCATCCAACGTTGGATGTAACCATTCCCATATGGTATCTATCGTCCAAATTAGCGTATGTTTTTATACTGTAACCTAAAGTTACATCCAACCATAGAAAACTATATTTATAAGTTGATTAAATATAATTAGTTATTTTAAACGGTTGTTAATAATGTATAAATAATATAAGAAACTGATTTTAAACTTGATTCGTTAATTTCATCATATATTATTTAAATATTTCTATTATTGAGATATGATATTAAATACTGACAGTGAATCTTAATGTATAAGCGAACGGGACAGAGAAAAGACCCTGTTCGACGAGGAGGAATAACATGGCTTATAAAATGGTCGTAACCAAATATGCCCGCATGCCCGGCATGGTTCCGGGACGTGACGGGGTAGGAGGTTATGCGATCGAAATGACGCTGCCGAACTTAAGGGGGGGTGTCGCGCACGTCAGATGAATCCGCGGGATGCAAAGGGTCCGGGCTTGAAAGGTCGATAAGTTGGAAACAGGGGATGCTCATAGCATTGGGAGTCCCTGTTCTAATCCTGCCTTCGATCTACGATGTGGCGGACATACTGTGGGCATTCTCGATATTCCTGTGGACCATGTCGGTCATACAGGGATTCATACAGAACGTCGCCTTCGGAGAGATGACTACCGTCTTCCCCGGAGCTACAGGGTTGCCGGGATGTGCGCAGATGGTGTACAGCCCTGCGGTCAGAAAGGGAAGATATGACCGCGGGAAAATGATCGGCGCGTTCTGTGCCTGGTCATATTGGTTCACATGGACTCCCGTCGTGCCGGTTTTCACGATTACAATGGGGGACTATCTGAGGGCGTTCGTGGAGCCCCTCGCAGGCGTGGACCCGACCGTTCTCAACCTTATCCTGGGAGTGATGATCGTGTCGGTGATGGTGTTCATCGGTGCACGCGGCCTGTCGGGAGGGGCGCTCGTCGGCCTCCTGCTCGCCCTGGTGTCCTTGGTGCCGATGGTGATCATCCTCGCCGCCGCGTTCCCGACAGGAGAGTTCCATCTTGACAACATCACCGGCTCTGTGCTTCCGCCCACTTGGAACTGGGGGCCGGTCGATATAGTGATGCTGTTCGGATGTTTTGGTCTGGCGCAATGGTGTGCATGTGCATGGGAGACGGCGGCCATATACGGCCCGGAATACAAGGACCCCGGAAGGGACGTGCCAAAGGCGCTGTTCTCCTGCGGGCTCATCTGTCTTGTATTGTATCTGTTCGTGTCCACAGCGGTCTTCGGCTCCCTCGGAGTCGATGGAATCAGCGAACACGGGTACGCCACCCTTGTGCCGATAGCAGAAGGCGTCTTTGGCGATATCGGAGGGCTCATCGCGTTGGTCCTCCTGCTCGCCGCGATGCTGCTCATCATCCAAACGGCGTTCCTAGGATCCTCGAGAACGCTCTACTGCATGGGAAGGGAAGGAAACCTGCCTTCATTCTTCTCGAGGGTGAACAAACACGGGATGCCCATAGTGGGATTGTGCACCATAGCTCTAGTGTCTTTGGTCCTTATCCTCGTCGGGAATCCTGTTGCAATCTTGGCGGCATCCGGAATGGGCTTCTGCATTGCTCTTTCAATAGCCTCTGCAGCATACGTCACGTCAAGGACGAGTCCCCGTTTCAAGGACCTCCCAAGGCCTTGGTCCGCACCTCGCGGCTGGAAGTATGTCGCCGGGTGCATGGCGATATACCAAGGATTCGTGCTCCTCCCGTGCCTTATGTACTGGAGCTACGTAAGGTATGGATTCTCGTCGGTGATAGTCGGAAGCATCATAATCCTGGCCATACTGCCGATCTGGGTAGTGACGCAGGCCAAAGAGTACGATGCAGACGCGGTGACAAAGGAGGAGGAAGAGAGTTGAAGCCGGGGGCAACCCCGGCCCAATTCTCAGGTCGAGGAACAGTAAAAATTTAAGGGAGGGAGACTAACCGCAATAATTAAATATAAAGAACATAAAAAAACAAGACAATGTAGTAAACTATAAATATATATGTACAAATATTAAAATGTCGAATATGTTCGGCAGAGGTGGATGACAACATCCGCCCGTTGCATGACATAGGATCGAAGGAGGAAGAAGAATGTCAAAAGATAAGATACTGGCGGACCTGAAGTCCGCCGTGGAGACCTGGAACGTCAAGCTCGCCCAGGACTCCACCAAAGAGGCGCTGGCGCAGAAGATCGACCCCAAGGAGATAATCGAGCTCGGGCTCGGCAAGGGGATGGAGACGATCGGGGAGAGGTTCGACAGGGCGGAGATATACCTCCCGCAGGTCGTGGCCGCCTCCAAGACCATGGAGGCCGCGATAAAGATCCTCGAGCCGGTGCTCACCGGCGGCAGCGGGTCGCTCCGCGGCACCGTCGTGATGGGCACCGTCGAGGGGGACATACACGAGATAGGCAAGAACGTCTGCTGCGCCATGCTGCGCGGCGCGGGCTTCAAGGTCGTGGACCTCGGCCCGGACGCGTCCGCGCAGGCGTTCCTGGACGCGGCGGAGGAGAGCTCCGCCAAGGTCCTGGGCGGCTCGGCGCTCATGACCACGACCCTGGAGTCGCAGAGGGAGCTCGTCGAGGCCGTCAAGGAGGCGGGCGGCCCGTACAAGTGCATATTCGGCGGCGCGCCCTGCAGCAGGCAGTGGTGCGACGAGATAGGCGCGGACGGGTACTCGGCGACCGGCGCGGAGATCATCGACCTAGTCAAGTCCCTGGCGGGGTGACGTGATGGCCGCGACGAGGGCGCTGACGGTGGCGGACGTGTACGACAGGTTCGCCAAGGGCAGGAAGGTGGCGGAGAGCGACTGGGACTACACCATAATCCCGCAGAAGCTCACCGAGCTCAAGGAGAAGCACAAGCTCAGCTTCGGGGGCGCGTTCATACCGGAGGACAAGGGGACCAAGGACTCCCTGTTCGCCGCCGGCCTGGAGATGCTGGTGGAGACCGGGTACTACTGCACGGACCTGGGCCGCGTGATGAGGGTCACCGAGGAGGAGGTGTGGGACGGCATAAAGAAGACGCCCACCCGGCTGACCCTCGGGGAGGGCAGGGACTCCGCCCGCTTCCACCCGAGGCGCGGCAACAGCCCCGCGAAGCCCGTGATACAGGGCGGCCCGACCGGCTCCCCGGTGTCCGAGGACATATTCGTGCAGGTGATGCAGTCGTACGCCCAGGAGGCCGTCGTCGACGACCTGGTGAACGGCGTCATGACCACCTACGAGGGGCACCCGGCCAAGACCAAGACCCCCTACGAGGTGCTGGCCACCATGGCCGAGCTCCGCGCCACGAAGGAGGCCCGCATAAGGGCGGGCCGGCCCGGGCTCGGCGTATAGGGCCCCGAGACCCCCCTGTCCGAGGCGGGGAGGCTCGCGGCGGACATGGAGAACGCGGGGCACAGGCGCTGCGACGCGCACGAGTGCTCCCAGCTCAACGAGATGAAGATAGACATGACCGGCCTCAACATGCTCTCCGGGTGGGTCGCCAACGGCGACACCATAATGGTCGAGCAGATGCCCATATTCGGCGGGTACACCGGGGGGCTGGAGGAGACGGCCATAAGCGACGTGGCGACCACCCTCGGCTCGTTCGCGCTGTTCAGCGGCAACTTCCACCTCGACGGCCCGATCCACATAAGGTGGAACGTCACGACGGCGAAGGAGACGCTGCAGGTGGCGGCGCACGCCGCCGCCGCCATAGACGCGAACACCGACCTCCTGCTGGCGAACCAGTACTACCCCGCGGCGGGGCCGTGCACCGAGATGTGCCTGCTGGAGACCGCCAACCAGGCCGTGAGCGACACCGGGTCCGGGAGGGAGCTCCTGTCCGGGTCCGCCGCCGCCAAGGGCGTGGTCCAGGACAAGACCACCGGCATGGAGGCGAGGATGATGGGCGAGGCCGCGAGGGCGGCGGCGGGCATGAAGGCCTCCGACCTCAACGAGACGATCGGCCAGGTCCTCGCGCTCTACGAGAAGGGCTTCGCCAAGCCCCCCGAGGGCAAGACCTTCCGCGAGTGCTACGACGT
>JAITOF010000012.1 GCA_031290095.1 Candidatus Methanoplasma porotermitis | reverse complement strand
TGTCCGCTTGATGCCTGACCCGTCGCCCTCATGGCCTAAACCATTTGAACTCCAGATATTCGACGGACGAGCCGACGCGGCAGAAGAGGATCTCCTTCTTCACCCCGCCTGACAGGCGCACGGTCCTGGAGATCTCAGGCCACATGGTGACCTGCGACGCCTTTATGGCATGCACCAGATAACGGGCGTGGCAGTCGTCTGGGGAGCCCTCGTATACTCTGAAGTGGGTGCCGTACTTGAACCCGGTCTTGACCACGAGGCCGCGTCTGCGCAAGTCTACGAACGCCTTCATGCGAAGGTCGAACTCGTTCTGCGACCTGCGGCCGAACTCCCTCAGCTCGGACTCCGACATGGAGCCTGACGAGGACTCCACCTCCAGCTCCCCGGTGCTTATCAGGTGGCACCCCTCGATCAGCGAAAGCTGAAGGCCGCTGCCGTCGATCTTCCCGTAGAATCCGCCTTCGCGGAGCGCCTTCGCGCCTTCGCCGTCGAACACGAACACCCTGTCGCGGATCAGATGCCCTCGGACCGCCCTGGCGACCCCGTTGGCCTTGACAGAGCCGCCAGGGTCTCGCGCGGACATTATGTAGTACGTGAGGTCGCCTTCCTCGTCGACCACTCCATACAGCAGCCGCCTGCCGGCGTTCTCCGTCTGTGCCACTTCCCCTGACAGGTCGGTCATGCAAGCCTCTGTCCTCTCCGAGACCGCGCGGACCATGTACGTGGGGCGAGAGTCGCTCATCGTCGAGCCGCGCGGGAACACGGAAAGGTCGAAGCCGCCGCTCTCCGCCTTGACGACGAACCCCCTCTGACGGAGGTCCCTGTAGACTATGTAGACTATGTCGAACCCGTCGTGGACGGCCGACGCGTGTATGAAGAGCTCTTCGAAGGTCATCTGCCTTCCGTCGCAAAGAACCTCCAGCCTGTCGCACTCCAGAAGGAAAACTGCCTCTATGAGGTCCAATTCAAGCCCGCCGCCGTGCATCGGGTAGCCGAAATTGCCCTTATTGTAGTGCCTGCTGCCTTCTTTGACATCGGCCACAAACACTGAATCGTCTCTTAACTCCCCGGGCATGTTAAAGCCATTAAATTCCTGGCATATTTATTGGTTGTTGCAAACGGTGCGTGAACGTGCACGCCTGACGCTACTCGCCAATAGATGGACGGTCGCGTCGCCCAAAGCCTGAAAACTCGTGGACAGGGGCTTCCGACGTCCTTTCTGCGACGAAACGACGGATAGGCGGAGGAGTCGAATGCCGTCTGCGCCCGTTCTAAGCAATGGTTATATACCTGTCCCGGCACTGCTACATCGACTAGATAAATCCGCGAGGGTGTTGTATGGCCGGCAAGAGGCGTGGTTTTTGAACAGAGATGTATTGTTTGTCGCAATTGCGGTTGCGGTCGTCGCGACCGTCGGTATCGTCGTGCTTCTCGCCGACGACGATGAACCTGGCGTCTCCGCCGAGCCCGGCATAGGGTCGAAGTATGTGTACGAGGCGGCAGGCGAGCAGCCTATCGGCTCGGAGCTCGTGGGCATAGGCGACGAGTACGTCCTGTCCCTGTCGGTCCTGCCGAAAGACACGTACGTGTTCATCGACAGGGAGACGGGAGACGTCTTCTTGGCAGGAGAGCCTGAACATGAGAACGACACCCGTACATGGACCATCTTCGGAGTGCGCATAAGCGTTGCGAAGACCGAAGGAAACTACAACATCGTCAAAATCGGCGTTGAAGGGAAGACGTACAGTCTGAATCTTGAAAAAAGCACGGTCGAGAGGGGCGGCACCCTTCCTCAGGGCGTCGGCGAGAAGTTTACGTACGAAGCGACGACCAACGCCGAATTGTCATACGCAGACCCGACGATCACGGATGCCGTCAAGTTTTACGGCACAGGCACGATGACCGTCACTGCCAAAGCGGCGGCGGCAGACGGGAAACGCATATTCTTCACAGAGTATGAGTTCAAATGGCTGAACCTGCCCGCTGACCTCAGAGAGATCGACACGCTCGGCGAAGGGAACGGCACGAGGTTCTACATCGCAGACGAGGCGGACAATACGGCCATTTTCAGCCTCTACCGGGTCTCCGGTGGCGATTTCGGGCCGCCCACTATCATAAACATCGACACGTTCCACGGGCGCATGTCTGTTAAACAGTTCATATATCAGAGCGATCAGAGCGACAGGCTGGAGTTCACCATGCGCGTGGGCGAAAAGAATGATGTCTTGTACGAAGCAGAAGCGCGGTTTTCTGTCAACGTCGAAGGCGAGTTTACCGCATCTGCCAACCTGACATGGCGGCTCATCGACCACAGCCCCTGACGTCGCGCAGGGGGTGCTTTTTATTGTATCAGGTCAATCCCCGGTCGCGGTCTAGGCCGCAACAGGAGATTTATAATGGATAGACTAAGGAGGATTGGCAGTGACAGCGGCGGCTTGGCCACGATCGTCATTGCAGCAGTGGTGGTCATAGTAGTGGTCGCGGCGGGAGCCGCTGCATATGTCGCGCTGAGCGGAAACGACGGTGGCGGCGACAAGGATGGCGACGGTAATGGCGGCGGCGAGCCGCTGGGATACGGGATGGGGTCCGAGTTCACATACTCCAACGGGACGAGGACTGTGACCGGGGTGGTAGTCGGCGTCGGGATCGCGACGTACGTCGTCGAGTTCGACGCAGACGAACAGGCATATTACGAGATAGACCTGGAATCGGGGAAGCTTCTGTTCCAGGGAGTGAAAGAGGAGCCTTCCGAGTCCACCGGGTCCGGAGACGACTCCGTCAACACATGGAAGGTCACGGGCGGCACGGAGATCAGCGTCAAGAAGATCGACGGCTTGTACACCGTGTGCGCCGTGAAGATTGCCGGGACGTCGTATTCCATCGACACGACCAAGAACGCGGTCAAGCCGGTCGAGAAGCTCCCCGACATCCTCGGGGACAGGCTGGAATACCATATGAGCATGACTGTGGACATCGACGTGGATGGCAGCGTGTTCTCGGGTAGCGTCGAAGGCACGTTCGTGATCACCTATCTGAGCCTCTCGTCTGACGGAAGGTACATGTTCACCGTCAAATCGGACGTGACCGTCTACGTCGACGGCATCGGCGAGACGGAGTCTAATTTCGCGTACGTCGTTTCCGACAGCGTCACTTACGAGACTGTCCTCGCCAATGCAGACACTGGCGAAATGTTTCCGAGCGACCTCCCGGGAGAGGTGACGGTGCAGAAGAACGTCACCCTGAGCGGAACGGTGGACGGAGACGTCAAGGTGGACAAGTACGCTTACGCCCTGACGACCGACGACTTGGGCGGCGACGGAGACATGGTCGTGACCTCCTATGTAGGCAAAGACTACCTCTACAAGACGGAGATAAGCATGACGATGGGCGGCGACGGCGCAGGCATCGAAGCCGGGGGCTATATCGAGCTTGTGAAGCACGACAAAGTTTGAACGGCTTCACCAAACGATTTCCCATTTTTTATATACGAGGACGGTCCATATTAAAGGCGTGAGCAGAGATGACCTCATCAACACGACCAGGGCCATACTGGCCAAGGCAGGTTTCGATGTCTCGTCAGCTCTGAACCTTCGCAGCATATGCTTCGACATCGTCGCGAGGAAGGACGAGCGCCTGCTCATAATAAAGGTTCTCAGCAATATCGACGCGCTCTCCCGCGACAGCGCCGAAGAGATGAAAGTTCTGGCCGAGGCGTTGCATGCCAGCCCCATGCTCGTTGGAGAGACCTCAAGCTCCGGCCCCCTCGAGACCGGCACCGTGTACACCCGGTTCAAGATACCTATAACTTCCAACGAGACACTGGCGGACCACCTTCTAGAAGAAGTGCCGCCGTTCATCTTCGCCGCGCCCGGCGGCCTGTACGTGAGGCTCGACAGAGACGTTCTGAAAGAAGCCCGCGAATCCAAAGGCATCAGCCTGGGGACGCTCGCGGAGACAGCGGGGGTGTCACGCCGCACCATACAGATGTACGAATCCGGCATGGGCGCCATGATCGACGCCGCCATACGCCTCGAAGAATTCCTGTGCGTGCCTGTAATCGCGCCGCTGGATCCTTTCGAGTACAAGGGAGAGAAGAAGCCCGAGGACTGCGAGGTGCATGACGGCGAGCGCACGGCGTCTAACGCGCTGAACCGCCTGTTGGATATCGGGTTTGCGATCACGCCTGTGTCCAAGAGCCCGTTCGATGCGATAACAAGGGGGTCCCGCACTGTGATACTCACAGGCTTGGGTCTGGAAGAGGGCAGGCTCATCCAGAAGGCCATGGTCGCATCCGAGATATCCAGGATCGCCGGCCGTCATTCCCTGATCATCGTGGACAAGAAACGTTCTTCGGACAATATCGACACGACCGCCGTCGTGACCAACGAGGAGCTCAACAAGATAGACGACAGCGACATCCTCACTGATCTGGTGTTATCCAGGAGCACGAAGAAATGACCGAAGGCATGATTTCTCTAGAACTGAACGGCTGTCGCGTCGACATTCTTCCGATCGTCAAAGGATTCGTGTCCGATGCGGAGAAGGTCGCAGAGGCGTACGGCAGATACGAGGCGTACGGCCTCCCTCTCGGGATCGAGGAGCTGACCGCGCTTATGCGCCGCGAGGAGTTGGAGGACGACTACGAGCTCAGCGAGCTGGACCTCGTGTACGCTCATCGCCTTTCCGAGATCGGCGAGGTCCAGGCGCCTTCCCCTGCGTTCTGCGAACTCGTAGACCTGTGTTCCAAAGACGACTTGTTCGTCATCCCGCTGGACATGAACAACGACCTGTTCTCGTCGCACTACGTCAAGAACGTAGGGACGCTGGAGTTCGTCAAAGAACACCGCATGGCCAAGAAAGGGATGAAGAAGGCGTTCGACACGTCGTCCCCGAAAGCGTTCGCGGAGGACTGGGACAGGTTCGTCAACGAGCCCAGAGGCTTCGCCAAGATGACCGCCTTACGCGAAAAGTACATTGCAGGGCAGATCCTTGACACCACCCGATACAGAAAGTCACTCCTCGCGGTCGTCGAGACCGAGAGGGTGGACAACATCGTCGCCGAGCTGGCGCCGGAGCGTGACATGCCATGAAAGAGAAATGTTCAAGATGCGACGAGTATGCCGGGCGCGGCGCCAGGTTCTGCGGCGAATGCGGGAGGGATCTTGCTGTGAACCCTCTGTTCAACCTTGGCGGACGCCCCTTGTTCACTGGATGCGTCATAGCCGCCATAGCGTCCCTGGTGCTTGTCCTTGTCGAGGCCGCGTGCCTTGTGGCAAACGCGCCTGCGGTGTTCGGCCTCACGGGGAAATGGAGCTACCCGCTCATACTGCTGGCTCCCAACACCGTGCAGGTCTATACTATGTCCGGAGTCGTCCTCCAGGCGTTCTGGGTCTTTATTGTCGCGGCACTGGTCGCAAGCGCCGCCTATGCCCTGGCCAAGTTTTATGGAGACTTCTCGAAAGCGCGTGAAAAGGGGACGGAGTCCCCTGTGGAGAACTCGTCGTTCCTGTGGGTGTCAGTGCTCTTTATGGCTACGACGTTCTTCTCGATCGCATATGGGCTGATAATCGCGATGTTCGGGCTCTCCGTCGACGCGTCGTGGCTAGACGACTACACCGATCGGGAGATGATGTTCCTGCTGGCAGACGCGTCTGTGTGGGAAGAGGTCATCAGCCGCGTGCTTCTCGTCGGCGTGCCGATGGCCGTCCTGACGCTGTTCCTTGCAAAGCCGTCCCAGGCCCCCAGATGCCTTCTGGGCGGCTTCGGGATGAGCCGGGCGGCAGTCGTCCTCATCCTGGCGTCCGCGCTCGTGTTCGGATACGCCCACAACGACGGATGGGGCATAGAGAAGATTATTCCATCCATGGCCGCAGGGGTGTCCTTCGGCTACCTTTACGTGAGGTTCGGGCTGTACGCATCCATTTTGATGCATTTTCTTACAGACTATCTTTCTGCGCCACAGTGGCTGGGACTGGACGCGCTGTACGTGATGTTCATCATTCTCCTGCTGGTCCTGGGCCTTGCATGCTTCGCTTACGTCCTGAAGGGGCTCAGACTCCAAAAGCTCAAGGGCCTGCCGTGGTTCGCGTCGTTCGGATATGGGCGGTCAGAGTAACGCTTCAAGCGCCGTTGTCGACTTTACTGCGGATTCCAGGCTCTTGGACTCGATGACATAGTTGCCCCTGTACCCGCTCAGCTTGGACACCACGGGGCGGAAGTCTATGCTCCCTTCGCCCATCGTCAGATGCGCGTCCCTGTCCCCGTTGTTGTCATGAATGTGGACGTTGGCTATCTTTCCCTCGAACCTGTCCAAGAACTCGTCGATGTTGCCCATGGTGTTGGCGTGGCCGATGTCGAAGCATATGCCGAGGTCCATGCCTTCTACCAATGCCCCCAGCTCCTCCGGGGTCCTCCCCATCATGACGGGGATCGACGGCATGTTCTCCACGGCCACAGTCACGCCGTATTCCTTCGCGGCACGGGAGACGGTCTTCAAAGAGAGCCTTGCCAGGTCCTCCGCCCGGGCTTTCATGCCCCCCACGGCCATGGAATACACTCCCGGGTGCACCGTGACCGTCTGGGCCCCCATCGCGGCTGCAACCTCCATCGTGACGACTATGTCGATGACGGCGGCCTCCCTCATCCTTTCGTTGAGAGACGCGATGTTGACCTCGCATATCGGCGCATGCACGGAGTATGACATGTCATAAGAGTCTTTTTTCTCGAGGAACCTCTCCAGGAACCCGCCGATCGCATGCTTCGCCTCGGAGAATATCTCCCAGTGGGAGAACTCCTTCGACACTTCCTCCCATATCTCCTCGGGCGCCCTAGAACAAAAGTCGGTGCATGACACCCCGATCATGCCCTGACCTCTCTGCCGTCCACCGTCGTCGGGGCGATGCGGTTGATGAGCGCCTCGAGGTCGTCGTCCTCTATCCTGACTTCCAGCGTCCCCAGGACGGTGCGCGGCTCCGTGAACGACACTTTGCCCACAGAGGCGACCTGCTTGTTCAGATGCACGACGGCGACCCTGCCTCTGGCGCCTCTGAAAAGCGCGGCCCTGGCGCTGTCCAGTATCGCCTGTCTCCGGATCAGGCGGGAGAAATTGTCCAGATCCGCGCTTCCCACGAACCTTTTTCCATCTGATTCCAGCTCCGCCGCCGGGAATATGCCGAGAATCGCCGCCTTGACCTTCTCGGGGTCCTCGCTCGGGTTGACTGGGCACGATATGCTGACGCTGACCATGCCCGGCCCATGCGGTGTATGTATTTACGCGCTTTCCCGCTCCAGCGGATGAAGAAACATTTTTAGCACGCAGCACATAAAGGTACGACATGAGATCGGATGTTTTGGACGCGGCCGCCCGGAGGAAGATGTTCCTGTCTCCCGAGGCGCTGGAGATGGTCATGTCCAACTCCGACCCGATGTCGTTCATAAACACCGTTCTGACGTCCCTTTCGGCAAGCTCCATGTTCGTCACGAAGGAAGACGTGATGGACTGCATCACAGGCGACAAGATAATATTCGAAAGCCCCAAGACCGTGACCCGGAAGAACAAAAGGGATTCGGACTTGTCTGTGATCGCAGGGACTGACGTCACCGGCGACTCCACCTGCGAGGGGAAGATCAACGACTTCGCCGCATATTTCAGAAACAGGTTCTACACGCTGAAGAAGATCATCGAGAGCCGCCGCGACTTCGGCAAGGCCGCGCCCACCATAAACAAGGCGTTCAGCCTCGGGAGGGACACGAAGATCATCGGCATGGTCTACAGCAAGAAAGAGACCAAGAACGGCCATGTGACGATCGCCCTGGAGGACGAGGACGGCACATGCACCGTCCTGATCAACAAGGACAGCCCGTTGATCAAAGAGGTGTTCGTGAACGACGAGGTGATCGGCGTGTCAGGCAAGCCCTCGATGAAGGGGGACCTTTTCATAGCTGAAGAAATCTTCAGGCCGGAAGTGCCGGCGGCAAACCGGTGGGCCCCCTCGGACTCGGTCGCGAAGGTGGCCTTCCTCTCGGACATCCACATCGGAAGCCACACCTTCCTGCGCAGACAGTGGACGGATATGATGTCCTGGCTCAAGTCTTACGCATACGACTCCGACCTCGACTACCTCATACTTCCGGGCGACTCGGTGGACGGCATCGGGATATTCCCTGGACAGGATAAGGAGCTGGACGAGATGGACATCTACCGCCAGTATGCCGAGCTCGGGGAGTATCTGAAGGAGGTTCCAGACCATATCAAGATCGTCATGCAGCCCGGCAACCACGATGCGGTCCGCCTGGCCGAGCCGCAGCCCGCCCTCACCGAGGCGTTCACCCAGTCGTTCGACTCCAACATAATGCTGGCGGGCAACCCCATAAGCATGAAGATTGAGGGGAGGACCGTCGTGTCCTACCACGGCAAGGGGATCGACGACTGGGTCGCCAGCGTCCGCGGCATGTCCTACGACGACCCGGTGCGCGTGATGAAGGAGATGCTGGACCGCCGCCACCTGTGCCCCATGTACGGCGGGAGGACCGCGCTTGCGCCAGAGAAGAAGGACTACCTCGTCATGGACAGGGTGCCTGAGATATTCGTGTCCGGGCACGTGCACGGCGCCGGGTGGATGAACTACAAGGGCGTCAAGATGATCAACGCGTCCTCGTGGCAGAGCCAGACGGAGTTTCAGAGGATGCACAACTTCAACCCAGACCCGGCGGTCATGCCTGTGGTCCATCTTGGAACGGGCGAGGTCGAGATGAAGCGGTTCAACTGAGCCAGGTTGCGCGGGCTCCCGCGAATCTGAATTCGACGCATGCTGTGCCAAGGCCTCAAAGTTCGCCAAGAAGATTAATCAATAGGAGCAGAACGAACCCGGCGCCGCATGCCAAAGAGCTTATCGCGATCCATATCAACGATCTTGCTCTGCTTTCATATGATGCTTTGACGTGGCTCTCGTCGAAAATTTCATTCCTATTGAAGCCGATGATGCGAGGGCATACCTTCTCGTAGTCCACCCAGACGTAAAGCGCCAGGTCTTCGTCAGCGTTTTCTGTGATTGCGAACTTTTCGCTTCCTTTACAGCGTACTGACACTTTTACCGGGCCGGGAGACAATGGAATCTGAATCTCGTTCTTTCTGTATATCGTTGCCATGCGGACGCCGTTCACTTCGATTTCAAATGGAATACGTTCGATTATGTACTCCGAACAACGGACAGGAACCAGAATGCGCCCTTGGGCGTCGCCCTCATGCACGATTCCGTCCTTGGTGGACGCGCGTCTCTCCACGATCTCCCAAAAAAAATAAATCATTACAACCAAGGTGAGCGTCATCAACGAGACATAGGCGGCCGTCACTAGGTTGCCAAGAACAATCCACATGGCCAACGCCACGGTCAGAGGCGGGACGACCCACAACCCTGTTGCACGAACCCAAGACGGCGTCACGAGGGAACCGCCTGCTGCGACTGAACCAGCCGCGTCATGCCGCAGGAAGCCCCGAACGGCACTGTGTTCCGCCCCCTCTCCCTTATGCCCCCGTACTCCACGGGCGTGTTCAGACAGCATTTCGTTTTCATTCCTCGTCGCCTCGAATCCCTCTATGGACGGCGGGCGTGCCTGACGGTGGCCAACGCACGCGATGCATGGACGCTCCACGGCTCAGCGGCTGTATTTGGACGACTTGCTGAAGAAGACCTTGTGCAAGAAGGCCAACGCCAGCGTCGGCATCACGAGCACGAATGCGGAGCAGAGCACGACCAATATATCGATCCGGGGGTCGCCCGTCAGATACAAGCACAGCAGGACTATGAACGCTGTCCAAGCTGCAACTGTCACAGCCTTCAGAACAATCATCGCCCTGCGAAGTTTCTTCAACGCCGCCTAGTCCTCATCCATGGCAGGCGCACTCCGTCTACACGCTTATTTCTTTGCATAGGCTCGTAGTCGCTGTGACTTTCAGATCATGACAGCCAGCACGGCGATCTCCACGGCAGCGAACAAGATGAAGCAGAAGAACGCACGCGGGCGCGTCTTGACCGCGACCTGCTCCGCACGCGCTTCTCCGCCTCCGAGGACATAGGCATCATTGATGGTGTACGCAGTGTGATATCCCGCAATGCCTAGGGTCAGCATGCAAAACACGAATGATAATGTATACATTATGCCGTCCATGTCTCTGCCGTCAAGGATGAAATAAGAAGACACGATGATGACGAACGCAAGCAACACGCCAAGCGACACGGCCGCGTACCTCCACCTCAGCACCGCGCTGGCGCTTCTAAACTCTGGCGGAGGATCCAATCTCAAACTGGCCGACGTGTCATCACGCTCTGCACGTCACAGCGTGCTTGTCATCGTTTTGAAGCGGCCCGATGCGGGACCCGTGCTTTTGCTTTTTGGACATATTCCACCCGTCATGCCGTCCCGTAGGCATCGGCGACGACATACTTGAAAGCAAGCATGGCAACGCCTGCCTCACGAAGTCGACGCAAGCCGACAGCCATGCAGACAGATTAGAGCCGCCGTCAAAACAGAAAGTGCCACGCGGCGACGACGACCACAGACTCCGACACGGCGAATATTGCCAGGCCGATTCTCCTTGCGCGAACGAACAAGCCCGGTTCAGAATCGCCTTTTTCTGCGGCGGCTTGGATCTTGTATGCGTACGTAAGCCCTGGAAAGCCCACTACGAATATCGGCAGCCATGCCGCCATCGCTATGGCGTACCCTGACCCGCGTGAAACAAAAAGTATACCGTAAACGGCCGCTACCGCCGCGGTCGTCATCACAATCGCCGTCGTCACAATAAACAGTCTGCGTTGTTTGTTCGCAAGGGCGTTGGAAAACGGAGGGATGGAGCTCAAGGAGTTCAGATCAGAAAGGTTCATGGTCCGTCCTTACGTGTTTGGATTTCACCGTTGCGGATCAAGCTCGCATCTACGGCGCACATCGGCGCAGCCGCCTGCTCGCATTGATCTTATGACGCCTGCATCTGCCGTGTTCGTTCTTAAGTATGCCGTCGACGACGCCTGTGCGACGGTCCAACAGGCGAAGAACGTCCGAATGCCGCACTGATGTTTTGCCGACGATGTGAACACATGCAGTTCTATTCGAACTCGTTGGATGAACTCCTTTGGGAGCGGGCAGTGGTGTGAGGACATGAACAGGAATACTGCCAATCTGTATGTCGCGGTCGGTGTGACGTGGCTGATATTGTCTCTAATCATGTTGGCGTTCGTCACGCCGTCAATGAGGCTCGTCCCTGCTACGTCCGCCGTCACCGCCGTCTCCATCATATACGCTGGTTGCAAGAACCGTGTTCCGGCAGAGTCCGCAGACCGACCGTCCGCCTTTGGAAGCAGAGAGGAGCTGATGATAAAAAGCATGTTTCCCGGCTATGTGCAGCTGAGGGTTTTCGGGAAGGCCGAGGGAGTGGCGCTGGCTGTTTTATTCGGCTCGGGCCTGGCCGTCGCGACGGTCGGGTTCCATTCGCTTACCACGGGCGCAGACCTCGAATCTCTGAACCGAGGATTCATGGCGTCGATGTACGGGCTGGTGATCGTCGTCTTTTCAATAGTATGGTCTGCCCTCGAGGTCAACGACTTCTGCGACAGGTGCCGCCTGCCTCGCGAGGGCGGCGTCTTCGAGATGAAGTGGAACGACACGGAACTAGGGCTGAAGCTGTTGGTCGCAATTACGTTGACCTGCGTCGTCGGGTTGTACCTGGGGTTCTACTTCGGGGGCGTGTCGTGATGCCTGGCATATGCATCACCTGCATCTCAGAGGACATGTGACATCGATATCGAAACCGCCTGTGCCAGCGTACCTTGAAGACATTCGCAGGCACATGATTTATTCAGCTTGCCGCCGCCGGCCTTAAGACGATGCGCGACGGGGATGGCCTTTCAAACAACTTTGGAGATGTGGCGTGTCATGCAGGCATCCTCAGCGACCGCGCTATGCACGTGACCATCGCGATCGTCCAGACTGACATGAGCGACGACACGTATGCCAGCTTGTAGTTCGTGATTTTGATCTCGTACGGGTCCCCCGTGTACGGAAGACGGAGCCTGTTGCAAACCACCTCGGCGTCCACAAGCGAGACGAACATCAAAGCCATGAGGGCGGCGATCATCGAGGATATCAGGGCGGCCCAGTCTGCGGGAGACGCGAAAAGCAACGGGACGACTATCAGGACCAGCGCGTACGTCCCGAAGAACGGGACGGACCGCCTGAACTGCCTCAGGTAGACGTGCGCAATCCCAGGGAACATCGAATAGAACATTGCATCGGGGCGGCTCTTTTTTTGTCCCGGCGTCTCTGTCGTCCCGCTCGACGGGACGCCTGCGCCCAAGACGAACAGCGTAGACGTGGCCGCGACGATGACAACATACGCCCCGGCATAAATGCCGAAGAACACGATCGGCAGGTACGCCGCCAAAATCAGGACCCACATTATACTTTTTGTTCGCATCTATACCGCCCGCAACGCAAATGGTTCGGACAAGACGGTTTGATGCAATCCGAACATGGATGCTCTGCGACGTGCCCTTTGTAATTTGCGAACTCTCGTTGGTTTGACATGTTCCGGCGGAGCGACATGTCAGGGACGTTGTTTAAAACCTCGCCCGTCCGCATTGCCATGAGGCTCCTTCGCAATGCCGCCGACGTTGCGGCATCGTGAGTCGGGAAGCATAAACACTTTAATCCTGTCCCCATGATTTCAACGGAGGATTTGATTGTTCTCGGATACCGACAAGCTCGAGATGAAGGTGGGAGTCCCCTTGGTCGCCTTTATGGCCGTCGGATTCCTCCTTTGGGACATGGACGGCGTGTTCGCCGTGGCGCTGTGCGCGATCGTCCTGACGATGTGCTACCCCGCATACATGCTGGCCTGCGCAAAATGGCCTGCAAGGTTCGGCAAGGCCGAAGTGTTGTCCGGCCCGGCTCGCGAGGGCGCGGTCAGCGTGAAGGTGTCGCGCTCGAGACACCTCCTGTATCCTTGGGCGACGGTAGTCCGGCTGGACGGGGAGGCCGTCGCCAAGACGTATCGTGGGAAGGCTGTGACGCTGTGGCTGCCGGAAGGCTGGCACGACATGGAGTTCCATCAGTTCCAGGAGGACGACGTCAGGAAGCGGATCGACGTACGTGAGGGGCTGGAGCTTTTTCTGGACGACGACATATACGCCATGTCGGAGCAGGACCGGGACTCGGTCATGCAACGGGTCGAGGGGCAAGCCGAAGAGAGGTACAGGCGCGGCGTCAGAGCGGCGCTGCGCCTGTCGATAGCGCTGGAGGCGTTCCACTTCACGGTCGCCGTGGCGATTCTGTGGAAAGTGTTCGACGTGTTCTGACTTGGCGACGCGCAGGCTGTCCGGAGCATCGCGTTGAGGGGTTGCGTCAAATGCACGCCAACCGTCGAACGAAGCTTCACGCCAAAAAACCCATAGATGCCTGGCCATGTTCGTTAGGCGGCAGATCTCCTCCAGCTGATTATGCCGTTGACGACTGCGGGAACCGCCGCCATAGCCGCTAAAGGTGCGAACGTGGCAACGATGTCGAGGCCGAACATCCAATACGCCGCCGCCGAAGAGACGGGTCCGGCAACTCCGGCGGACACTTCGATCAATGCTGTTCTTCTGCCCACATTGCCACACCTGAGCCGAACGGGAGGGAGCTGGCTCGTATTAGGTCTTCGTTTCCTTGCCCTTGGGTTCACATCCCATAGATGGAGGCGCGCCCGTGAGCGCAGACTTCCCACGTTGCCGGAAACAATTACATGCGAAATCTTGGGAAAAGTCATATAAACTCACATTGCAGACCCTTGAAATGAAATCGATAATTTCAGAAAACGCGTTTTTCGGGGTCAGCCGAACAGCGAGTCCGGCGACAGCCCCATCATCTCGAGGCACTCCGACGACTCCTCGCGGTACCCCGCGATCCTGTACCCGTTCCTCGCGTCCACGACGACCTGGGTCGTCGCCATCATGCCTATGAAGTAGTCCGCGGTCACGTTCCTGTGGATCCGCCTGCCCCCGGCCGCGCAGCACGGCGACGCACACCAGCATCATCATCGCCTCTATCCGCTTCGGGGTCTCCAGGAACACGCGGTCCGCCTCCATCGGGCCCTTCATGGCCCTGAACAGGTTCTCTATCTTGGCCTGGCCCTCGTACAGCGACAGCAGCCCCCTCGGCCCCAGCCCCGTCTTCGGGTCCCCGTCGTCGCCCTCGCAGGCGTACCCCCCGGACGGCTCCAGCCGCGGCATGTTGGTTATGAGGACGAACATCTCCTCCGACCGGGCGAACCTCGCGAAGGCGGCCGCGTCCTCCGCGAACGAGACGGCGACGGAGAAGAACCTCTCCGTGGCCGGGGCCTCCCCGCTCTTGTAGCGGCCCCGCGCCCCCTGAGCCTCGCCGTCTTGGCCTCGGTCCGCTTCCGCTCGGTCTTGTTGTTGACGGCGACGAGCCTCGCCTCGCGCCCGCATATCGTGCGGGAGGCCTCGTAGCACTCGTACTCCGCCGCCTTCCTCCCCGCGCCGTTCGCCGGCGTCGTCGCGTTCCCGCCGACGCAGAACGGACCGAACCGCTCATCTGTCGTCCAAGCGACGGGGGGCGCGGCCTTTCGGTATTGTTCTTTGTTGGCGCAAAAGCATCACGGAGGGCCGCTGTCGGCTTTGCGCCCGGCACGCCATAGAAACATGTTTTGACCCCCTCTCGTGGCCCGGTAACTGTCAAACTTCGGGTTAAGGCTTTGTGGCCTGTGGCCTCGATAACCTTGTCTTCAAGGCGGACGTATTTTAATCAGAAGTTGAAAACATTACCCACATCGAGAATTTCGGTGTCGATGTCTAGTCCGGTCAGAGGGGAATCAGTTATGGTCATATCATCTGCCAAAGATAATCGGGAACACACATAGTTATGATATCTGAGAGTAACGGAGTATCTTTTCATGGCCTGACGTTTCTTCTCTGGAGGGACATCAGAACCGTCCAACAGGCATTTGTACCTGTGGAGGGTTGAAACGAGGGCAGTCCTGTGTTCCTTGACCACATCATGGAGCGCCGCGTCCGGCGTTTCTTCTCCAGGAACTTTGAGGCGCAAATAGTCTACGTATCGCACGCCTTCGCATTTTATGAACGCCGTGTCTACCAGGTCGTTCGAGCCCGGTGCAGGTCTAACCAAAATCCGTGCCATATTAGAAACAATCTTGAATATCTTGTCCGACACCGCCACTCCAAACCATGTTTTGTTCTTTTCGAGATTGCTGGCCAATACCATGACCTCTCCCGTGGGTACTTCCGGATGCATCGAACCTCGTGCGATGCCCCCGCCGAGGAAAAAGTTGTGTTTCATCAAAAGGTCTTTCTGCACATCCCTGACCAATCCAATCAATACATATGTGAGCGGGGCATCGTGTATACCGCATTTGAAAAAAGTGGATATGGTGTCTCCAAAACTGCGAACAATGATTTCGTACCCTCCCCCCACTGATTGATTCATGCGCCGCACTTTTTCGTTGTACGATCTCACTGTTTCCACGAAGGCCTCTATCACCAAGGAGCCGACCGAACTGTTGACAAATTCGCTGAATCCCACAATATCTACGTGCGCATAGACATAATCTTCAGGAGGTTGTATGTTGTGTACATTCATGTCAACACCCCCTCTTTGGGGCCGTATGAATCAAATCGCTGGAAATCACGTGGAAACCATGCGCCTCCAGCTCCTTCTGTACAACGTTTGCGTTTCTGTTGATGAAATCCTCGCTTGTTGTGAAAAGCAAGTGTTCTACACCAGTGTTGTTCACATCACCATCGGAACACCTTGGACATATCATCGGTGTCAAAACCAATTCGGAACAGTTTGGACGCACAGAAGCTGAAATCCTGACTTTGGCGATATCTTTTTCGAACGCTTCCATGTGGTCTGATACTTTGTCCCAATCCAAATCTACTGATACTCTCTTGGTTCCGATATAGCTGTCTCTGTTGTGGTCCCCATCGGATGAAGTAAGATGTTTCAGCGAATTCAGAATGCAGTCCATCATTGGAGACAGCTTGTCTACGGAGCTCCCCTCAATCCTCAAACGAAGGCCACAGAAGTCGGGGCTGTCATTGACACTAAGCGTGCTGATGTACGGAACCATGTAATGGAAATAATAATATGCCTGACATCCGGGTAAAAATTCGTTCTTGTTGAATTTGAGGTATTCGTCGAATATTTTTAGATGTATTATGTCAACATGACCCAGGGATTGTATTTTATCATACGCCTCGCGGTTTATTGTTATACATGCCACGTGAACAGGTTTTTTAGACAACTCCACGGCTTTTTTGACCGTACCTTCTATGCCATTTCCCGTATGGATGGAATCGTCGAATATCAATATCGACTTGCCTTCCAAAATCCCATCATCTACACCGTCAGTGGTCACATGTACCAAAGACTCTTCCAACCCATATGCACGTATGAAGTCCTCAATTATCCAATACCCTTTGCGCAATGTTGACACTATCGCATCAGGCTTTACATCATCCAATGTTTTTCGAAGGAAATCTTGTATCTCGCATCTTGCTATGATTTGAGTAATAGGATTGACGACCTCTTCAACACTTGGGGCCACATCTGAACATTTTGGAATTGACTCCTTCAACTCCTTCATACCCTACCGCATGTCAGTTCCGTATAAAAGACGTTGCAAATAGGATTCAAAACAGCTGATATCGCAACGATATGTCTGGTTAACCACGTTTTATGATGAATCATATAATATAGTATGCAACATATATATCATTTGTTAATATTGATTCAATGCATAATAGTTATAACAATCTACGTTAACTATTTTATACAGCCAACTCATTATTAACAGTCAAACCTACAATTAAATATAACCTGCACATAACGAAACACACAAGGGAGCTATAATCCAATATTGGCATATCCGAGATTGACTCGGTGCATGCCTGCCTTTCCAACTGTAAATGGGAGCGATGCACATGGATAAAGAGAAGGTGCTGTCCAACGACTTCAAAGTCTGCAGGAAGATTTACGAGTATTCCAAAGTGAGGTCGGAGAAAATCTGGTTCAGCAAACTCGTGGAAGCAATGAGCGGCGAGCTGTCGCCGTCAACAATATCGAAGTGCGTGGACCGGCTGTTCGACCTGGGCATGATTGACGGAGACTGGGAGAAAGCGGACGGACGTTGGACTCGCACATTCAACATAACCGGCGAAGCGGAGGGTTTCGTCAAAAGCCTCTACGACGTCACTTCAGCCTGACGTCAAACCCTCGAAACACCATTAATTCCATCATGCCAAGGTGTCCGGTCACGATCCACACGAATCGGGGCGCGAGGCATCCCCTAAAATCCACACAAAGCGGGAAGGAACCCCATTCAAGCCGTGATGATCCCATCTGGACCGCAGTCCGCATTGACCTCGACAGTTGAGCCGCCATTGGTTCGGAATGGGTTTCGGCCCGCTGTCAAAAAAACATCGCTAGCCTGCACAAAGTACTCATCTCCCGCTCAGCCACCTTATCCTGTGGGTGCCTCTCCCGCCACCGACAATGCCAGAACTGGTAGTGTACACGACTGGCATCCCTGTGGCATCTTCATACTTTTTGCAAAAATCCCCCATCGAGCCGTCTGCATCGGATCCGAGGACGACTATGTGAATCATGTTTTCTCTTGGAATGGGCATTGGCACACCTGTTTACTGCATCTATTTTTGTTGGACTGCAGTAACTGTGCATGAAATAAATATCCACCATATAAACGGGGAAGATGATTGCCCAACGATATTGTAACATATACTTACAAAAATAGAATTTCTTATGAAAATTAGAACTTATAAAAACAGTTATATAAACATTGTTTGATAGGCACTCATGACAGTCAAGACGGTCCTTCGTCGCGATTATTTGAAACGGCTTCGTGACAACAAGGACGACACGAGGTTCGTCAAAGTCATAACCGGCATCAGGAGATGTGGCAAATCCACTCTGATGGCCCAGTTCGCAGACGAGTTGCGGAGTTGCGGAGTCCCCGACGACAGGATTGTGCAGATCAACTTGGAGTCGATAGCGTTCCTGGGCCTGACAGACGGCAAGGCTCTCGCATACCACCTTAATTCGGTAGTGCCGAAAGAAAGGACTTACGTCTTCATAGACGAGATACAGCGTGTCGAGCACTGGGAGGTTGCCGTCAACTCTCTCATGGTGGACCGTGACGCAGACATATACGTCACCGGGTCCAACGCGTTCCTGTTGTCCGGCGAGCTTGCCACATACCTCACCGGCAGATACGTCAGGATAGACATGTTCCCGCTGTCCTTCAGGGAATACTGCGAACTTCACGGCGACGACAAGCATGCCATGTTCAACCGATACATGAAGAACGGCTCATTCCCGATGATCGACCCGAAATGGGACGAGGCGACGCTGCACGACCACATCATAGGGCTGTACAGCACGATCGTGCTGAACGACGTCATGACTCGCGGAGGGATACGCGATGGCGAACAGCTGGAAAGGGTGGTGAGGTTTCTGTTCGACAACGTAGGCAACCCTGTATCGACCAACAACATATCGGAGATGCTCAAGCCCCTTTCCCGGCAGACCGTCGAGAGGTTCCTGAAACTCCTCACGGACAGCTACATAATGTACGAGGCCACGCCGTACGACCTGAGGGGGAAGAGGATCCTCAGCTCCGGCTCCAAGTACTACGTTGCAGACACGGGCATGAGGAACGCGGTGCTGAGCTTCGTGAGCGAGGACTACGGCAGGCTCATGGAGAACATAGTGTACTTGGAACTCAGGAGGAGAGGGTGCTCCGTGCTCGTTGGGAGATGCCATGGCATGGAGATAGACTTCGTCGCAAGACGCGGCGACGCCGTAGAATATATCCAAGTGACTTATTCGATGCTTGACGAGAAGCATGCGGACCGCGAGCTCAGGTCCCTGAGGGCGGCAGGCGACAGCCGTCCCAAGACTGTGATATCGGCAGACAGGCTGACCGCCGACTTCAGCGATGGCATAAAACACACGAACATCGTCGACTGGCTCTTGGACGCGTAATCACAAATCCAGCTCGATAGACGCCCCAGCATAGAAGTCCTTCACGCCGTCGAGGCCGAGGATCGTCCTCAGCATGGACATGCCTTGCACCCCGGTGCAGGGGTCGAGATACGGATTGTCTGACTCACTCAACTGTCAGCAATGTGTCTGAAGGTATTTTCGACTCGAGGATTCTTTGAATATTTTTAATATCCACTTCAGATTCCGCACGAAGGCCTAGGCATTCGGCTATTCCTTTCGCGTCTGTACTCAGACGGGAGTCCAAACGCAATTTCAACACGGAATTGAACTCTTCCAGCGTGTAGGTGTGTATTTGGATGCAATCGCGGTTAGACAAATCGTTTATGTTCTGAAATGAAAACTCTTTTTTCATGTAGTCTAAAAATGGTTTTTGAATTACAAGCACCAAGTGCTTGTCCAGGTTTTCAAAGGTTTCAGATTTATGATGCATTTGAATCAATATTGTTTTTGCAGTCATTTTCCAATTCATTCCGAATGATCTTCTATTGTTTGAGTCTGGATCGTTTTCTATGACTCCTTTTTCGACAAGCATCCTCTGCCTTTCAGGCCAGATTGTTCCAGTGGTGTCCATCGTTTGAAACTCGATGCCTACAAAATCTACAACTGAATCATTGCTCACAGACACAAGAAAATAATCCACGCATCCTCCGGGGATTTTGACTTCAGATATGACATGCAGTTCGTTACCTGGCCTGTGCAACGGCAGAAGATGGATGCAATCCATGAAAACCTGTTTTCTCTCCAACAGCCTATGCGGACAAATGACAATCTCTTTCTTCTGATATTCCAAAGTACAAGTGCCAATTGAAATGTCAGGGGAGCTTTTCCTCGTCTTGATGCATTTTTTCTTCGTGTATGGACACAGCTGGCTCGCAACTGTTTTGTCCCACGCCACTTTCCTGTCCTTTGTATACTGCCCAAAAAATTCGACAATCTTACAGG
>JAITOF010000080.1 GCA_031290095.1 Candidatus Methanoplasma porotermitis | reverse complement strand
CATAGGGGAGCACATGGAAGGGACGGCCGTCCTCCTGTTCTACCAGGTCGGGGAGCTGTTCCAAGACTATGCCGTGGACCGCTCGCGCGGGTCCGTCAAGTCCCTGATGGAGATGATGCCCGACTCCGCTAACTTGGTGACGCCTGACGGGGTTGTCGCTGTGAGCCCGCAGGAAGTCCACATAGGCGATACGATAGTCATACGCCCGGGCGAGAGGATACCGCTGGACGGAGTGGTCGTGGAGGGGAGGTCGATGGTGGACACGTCCTCGCTCACCGGCGAGTCCGTACCCCGTGACGTCTCCGTCGGCGACGCCGTGATGAGCGGGTGCATATGCGTGAACGGCGTCCTTACGGCGACCGTCACGTCAGAGTACGAGGATTCGGCGGCCATGCGCATAATGGGCCTGATGGACGATGCGTACGGCAGGAAGTCCCGTTCCGAGGACTTCGTCACCAAGTTCGCGAGATATTACACCCCGGCGGTGGTCGTCGCGGCGTTGCTTCTCGCAGTACTGCCCCCCCTCGCCTTGGGAGACGCGTTCGAGACTTGGCTCTACCGCGCATTGATGTTCCTAGTGATATCCTGCCCGTGCGCCGTTGTGATATCGGTGCCGCTTGCATTCTTCGGAGGGATAGGCGGGGCGTCCCGCGCCGGCATACTGGTCAAAGGCGGGAACTACCTAGAGGCTCTGGCGGGAGTGGACACGGTGGTGTTCGACAAGACCGGGACGCTGACCGAGGGCGTGTTCGACGTCATGTCCGTGCATCCCGTGGGAATCGGGGAGGAGGAGCTGATAAGGCTGGCCGCGCATGCAGAGGCGGACTCGAACCACCCCATCGCCGCAGGGATACTGCGGGCGCATGAAGGCTGGATCGAGAGGTCTGGCGTGAAAGGCATGGAGGAGGTTCGCGGCAAAGGCGTGGTCGCGACCGTCGAGGGCCGGGAGGTCGTGCTGGGCAGCGCGTGCCTCATGGAGGAGCGCGGGATAACGCCCTCGGATCCAGAAGAGTTCGGCACTGCGGTCCATGCGGCGATAGACGGTCGCTATGCGGGATACATCGTCATTTCCGACCGCACG
The DNA here is from genome assembly GCA_031290095.1 of Candidatus Methanoplasma porotermitis. Taxonomy (GTDB): domain Archaea; phylum Thermoplasmatota; class Thermoplasmata; order Methanomassiliicoccales; family Methanomethylophilaceae; genus Methanoplasma; species Methanoplasma porotermitis. The sequence continues at coordinate 7,868 of JAITOF010000080.1, read as the reverse complement.
AGGAGGGACTCTGCCGAGGCGGTGTCCGCGCTCAAGCGCATGGGCGTCGGCAGGGTGTGCATGCTCACCGGCGACTGCGAGCGCGTCGGCAGGCATGTCGCAAAGGACTTGGGGATAGACGAGGTCTTCACGGACCTACTCCCTGGAGACAAGATGGCAATCGTGGAGCGCCTGATAGGAGAAGGCCGGAAGGTGGCCTTCGTCGGCGACGGCGTCAACGACGCGCCGTCTCTGGCGCGTTCCGATGTCGGGATTGCGATGGGCGCCCTCGGGTCTGACGCGGCTATAGAGGCCGCCGACGTGGTCATCGCGGACGACATGCCGTCGAAGGTTCCGACAGCGATCCGCATTTCCAAGAGGACGCGCTCCATCGCGATGGAGAACATCGTCTTCGCTCTCGGGGTAAAGGCGCTGTTCCTGTCGATGGGCGCGCTGGGGTACATCACGCTCGTGGAGGCGGTGTTCGCCGACGTGGGAGTCGCCGTAATAGCGATACTCAACTCCATGAGGGCGTTGCGCGCCCCTCGGACGAACAGCGTTCAGAAAACCTCCCGCCGTTAAGCCCATCGCATGCGATGCGAGGAAGACGTCGGCGGGAGACCCCGCCACCATGTGGCCTTGGAGCATTACCAGAGGAGGCTTGCACGGTTTGGAGCGGGGTTTTGACGAGGATTGGAGACGTGATGCGGCCTCATTCCAATCTCTGAACACAGTACCCCGGATGCAAAAGCATATATGATACCGCTATCATAATGATAGCATGACAAGAGGAACTCTCGGCGCAATAGTATGCCCGATCCTGGAGGACGAGCTGGTCTACAACCTTTCCACGGACCCCGAGGAGAAGAGGGTGTTCCTGCTGGAAAGCGAGAACTCCCAAGACATATCGGCCAAATTGAGGTCCAGGGGGATCGAATTCACGCTGCTCGACGAGCGGTCGTTCCTCAACGGCACGGAGCCGATTCCAGACGACGGGTACAACGTCGTCGTCCTGATGAAGGGACTAGGCCTGCATTCGGAGCCGGAGATCCTAAAGGCCGACCTCAGGGAGACCCTCCTGTTCATGCAGTCCAAGGTGGACGCGTTCGTACTCTACTACGGGCTGTGCGGCAACGCGAACAAAGGGATCGAAGAGTGGGCCAAGGAGCGCCTAGACAAGCCCGTCTCCATATTCAAAGGGTCAGACGGCAGGCTTTGCGACGACTGCATAGGCGTCGCCGTCGGCGGGACCGACCGCTACTACGAGCTGCAGAAGAAGCACACCGGCGTGCTTTACTACACCCCTGCGATGTCCACGAAATGGAGGGGCTTCTTTGGACAGAACGACCTGTTCAAAGGCGTCGAGAGCGCGAACTTCGACCGCATGAAGGCCGTCCTCGAGATGTGCGACTACCACAACGTGATGGAGATACCGACGGGGCTGGGGGACGATGCCGAGACGAAGCGCTCCTTGGAGGAGTTCGCCAAGGAGTTCAAGTTCAACGTCTCTCGCCTAGAGCCCGGATGGACGTCGCTGGAGCCGACCAAGCGCATATACGCCGAGGCCAAGGCGAGCCTCTCGGCGACCAGGTGCTGACCGGGGAGGGTGGCCGCTTTTCCGTGTTCTTCAGGCTGTCGTGACGATGCAACCGTCCATCATTCAGGGGATGTGTCGCTCTGAGCGGCAATTCAAAATGAGAACTCGCGCTAAAGTTTTTTTCCGCATAGAACGCACGCTTATGGCTGTAGGTCCGGTGCGTCTGCACGCCTAGCTCCTAGTTGCAGCATAGCTACAATTATATACGTCCAACACGGGTGAACACTTGACTTCAATGCTCTGTCAAGATTGCATCGACGGTGCTTGAGGGGGAATTCTAACATGAAATCGTATTTCAGAAGTGGGGGGGGGGGGGCGCAGGCTCATCCACGCATTGGCGCGGGCCGCTATCGCGGTAAGCGCGGCTCTGATTGTAATTAACGACGAGAACGCGAGCTACGACTCGGACGGGGCGACGTTCGCGGGCGGAGCCGGAACGGCGGCGGATCCGTACGTCATATCGACGTACGAGCAGCTGAACGAGGACTTCCGAGATCAGCTGGCGTTGGACGGCGGCGCTGGGCTGTTCTTCGAGCTGGGCGCTGACATAGCGATGCCCGCAACCAACTGGGTGCCTCTGCCGGAGTTCAAAGGAAATCTCAATGGAGCAGGACACTCGATAACCGGGCTGGTCATGAACTACACATCAGACTACGCCGCCGGCTACGATGTGGGCTTCTTCACGATAATAAGCGGGTCCGTGTCTGACATGAACCTGTCCACGGGGGTCATAGCGTTCCAGAACGGTGTCTCCAGCACCGACGTGCCGCGCTCTCTGAGGGTCGGAGCGGTCGTAGGGCGTTTGAACGGCACGCTTGAAGGGGTGAACGTCACGCTGGGAAGCATGACGGTCGCATTCAAAAACGGCACGGGACTATATCCGATCGGTGTCGAGAACGACTATGGACAATTCTTTGTGGGTGGAATCGTGGGTTATTCCGCACCCGCTTCTGTGATCAAGGGGTGCATAGAGGCCGGAGGGGCTATCAGCGTCAGCTACACATCCCCCTCCGGCAGCATCCTTACTGTAAATGCTTATGTAGGCGGCCTTGTCGGATATTTTCAAGGGGTCATCACATGGTCCAGCTCGGCATCAGACCTGACGGCAAAGTATGTTGCTTGGTCGGGCAATCCAAAAGTCCTTGTGCATGTCGGCATTGGGGGATTCATGGGGTATCTGGGCAGCAATTCAACAGTCGAATACTGCCGCTCCTCCGGAAATGTAAGCACTACCGGAGACAATGCCAACGGCCTGCCTGATGTAGCTGCCGGCGGATTCGTTGCAGATGGGGGAAACACCACATCCCGTGTGGGAAAATCCTACTCTACTGGAAACGTCGATGTGTTCACGACAACTGCGGCAGTAGCCGGCGCCACCGGCAGCGGCAGCGTCGGTAGATATGCAAACGCAGGGGGATTCGTAGGACAGCAGACAGGAACAGTGTTCCGTGACTGTTATTCCCGTGGGAGCGTTAATGTCAAAGTGTATGCAGATGTAGACAAGGTGCATAACAACATAGTGATCGGGGGATTCATAGGCAGTCTTTTTATGAGTGGCCCTACCATCTACAATTCATACTCCACAGCCCGTGTGGTCGATTACTCGACAGACGGCACGTATACTGTTGCTGTTCAGTATGGCGTATTTACTGGATTGATCGGTCTCTCTGTGTCGAATAGCCACTACTTAGACATCAGTGGGACGAGTGCCAAAGGCACCCCCAACACCGAGACCGAAATGAAGGACCAGTCCACGTTTGTAGGATGGGACTTTGCCGACATTTGGGCCATAGACCCGTCGCTCAACGACGGCTACCCTACGTTTAAACAGGCGGTCGTAAGCATCTCGGCGGTCGCCAGCCCTTCGACAGGGGGAACGCTCGAGGAGGACAGCACGGGTTCGTACGCCGCCGTGGCGGGGTCCGTCGTATCCGTGGGTCCTGTGTCTTTCAGGGCGACGCCGGCGACCGGATACGTGTTCAGCCACTGGTCTGACGGCGCGAGAACGCTTTCCTACGACCCTGTGGTCGAGGTATTCGCACCCGGCCCCACGATCTCCCTGACGGCATACTTCGTGCCTTGTTACTATGTCGTTATATCCGCGACCGCCGGAGGGACAGTAAGCTATGCCATATCGTCGGGCGGAGACTCGGGGGCTGTGGCGGCGGGGACGTCCAAGACGATCGAAGTCCCTGTCGGGAAGACCGTTGTCCTCACAGCGGCCCACGCCCCGTCCCACGCGTTCACAGGATGGACGGGTTCGTCGACGTCGGCAGATGCAGTCATAACGGGGATTGACGCCGCCGGTACATACACGGCGAACTTCGCCGCCCTGTTCCACACCGTCAGCGCGTCAGCGGACTCTTGGTCGGTGGTAACGCCATCCGGCTCCGTGACAGTCTCCTTGGGAGGAAGCGTCTCGTTCTCGTTCGCCGCCAACTCCGGGTATGTCATAGCCGATGTCGTCGTCGACGGGGCCAGCGTCCCGTCCGCCGTGGCGTCGGGGGCCTACACGTTCTCAGACGTGAGATCCAACCACGCCATAAACGTGACGTCCAAGCTGGCCATCCCCGCGTCGGGAGGCGACGGCAGCGGCAACAGCGGCGGAAGCGGAAGCGGCAATGGAAGCGACGGCGCTAACGACGGCAACGGCGACTCGCGCGCTGGCGATGCTGGAAAAGAAGGAGGCGTGTCCGTCGCAGCCGTCTTAGCGATAATAGTCATAGCCATAGCACTCGGCTCCCTTATCCTGTGGCTAGTGCTCGGGCGCAGGCGCCGCCGCGACTGAACTGGAAACGCGTTCTAAACCTCTTCCCAAACCCTCTTTGAAGCATGGATATGACACTGTCGGCGGCGGGCCACGATGCCTTGCCCCCACAAACGTTGCACCCGCCCGTCCGCGACGCCGGCAGTGACCCTTCCCATCGACACGGATTCGAAGCCCCATCTCCCGTTTGCCTTCGGGTCCCGCCGCGACGGTCGGGCCGCCGTCGGCGCGTTCTCGTCGGAGCCGTCGACCGTCAAAAGAGAAATCCTTAATACGGGCGCGGCTATCGCCAAGCGATGTTCTCTGCCTCGGATATATTGCAAGGAGACCTTCCGGACGTGCGCGTCGGGATCGGACGCGGTACCGACAGCGGCCGCGTCGAGAGGAGCGTCCACGCCTTGGCAGGCAGCGACATAACGATATACTTAGACGCCAAGGCGCTCGCAAGCGACCTGGCATCGGGAAAGATAGACGCCGCCGTCCGCGGCGACATGCCGTCGTCAGAGCTCCTGCCGGTGCTGAAGGCGAAGCTGGGGATAGAAGAGTTGGAGAGGGTGGCAATCTTGGAGCCCAGGCACGGAAAGGCGATATTCGTGGCGCCAGTCGGGATTGACGAAGGGTGGTCGGTGGAGCAGAGGCATGACATCGCCGTTAGATGCGTGAAGCTCATGAGGCGCCTTGGAGCCGGCACGAGAATCGCAGTCATGTCAGGAGGCAGGAGCGAGGACACGGGTCGCAACCCCGCAGTGGACGCGACCATCAAGGAGGCCTTGGAGCTGACTGACGCCCTCGTCTGCGAAGGGCATGACGCATATCACGCGCAGATACTGATAGAGGACATGGTCGAGGAGGCAGACTTGATAATAGCCCCTAACGGCATAATCGGGAACCTCATATTCAGGCTGATGCATTTCACAGGAGACGCGGCGGCTCTCGGGGCGCCAGCGGTCAACACGGACAAGGTGTTCGTCGACACGTCTCGCGAGAAGGTCGACTATTCTGACTCGATAATATTGGCGATGCGCCTCGCGGAGGGACGCAGATGATACTGGAGATAGACGGAGGGTATTCGGGGATAAGGTTCTCTTCGAGCCATTTCATACCGAACCACGAGAAGTGCTCCAGGCTCCACGGCCACAGCTACATCGTGAGGCTCAGGCTCGAAGGAGAGCTCGACGAGGCCGGGATGGTCATGGACTTCGTGACGGTCAAGAAGAAGTTAAGGTCGATGGTGGACGAGATGGACCACAAGGTGTTGCTCCCGTCCAAGTCGGAGCTGGTGAAGATAACGTCCTCCGCAGGAAGCGTTGAAGTGTCGTTCTGCGGGAAGCGGTATGTCTTCCCGGCGGAGGACGTGCTCATGTTGGACGTCCGGACCACGACTGCCGAGGAGATGTCGAAGATGATGACAGAGCGCATGGCGTCCGAGATACGGATGCCCGGAAACGTCAGGAGCATATCCGTAGGCTTGGATGAAGAAAGGGGGCAGACAGCATGGTACACGAAGGTTTTGGGATGAAAGCGGTGGTCCTCCTCTCCGGAGGGCTCGACTCCACGGTGACGCTCGCCCAAGCCATCGCGGACGGCCGCGAGGTCGTCGCGCTGAGCTTCAGATACGGTCAGAGGCACTGCCGCGAACTCGAGTCTGCCGAAGCAGTCTGCAAGACGTACGGCGTCAGGCACGTCGTCATGGACATGGACATGACATCGTTCAAGTCGGCGCTCACAAGGAAGGACATAGACGTACCCGAGGACAGGGCCGGAGACCTTTCGTCGGACATCCCCGTGACGTACGTCCCTGCGAGGAACATAATATTCCTGAGCGCGGCGGCGGGCCTGGCCGAGTCCGTCGGCGCGGAGAGCATATACATAGGCGCCAACGCCGTAGACTATTCTGGATACCCCGACTGCCGGCCGGAGTTCTTCAAGGCGTTCGAGGAGATGCTCTCCAAAGGCACGAAGACGGGCGTGGAAGGCCGCCCTGTAAGAATCGTCACGCCGATATTGCACTCGACGAAAGCGGACATAGTCCGGCTGGGAAAGGCGCTAGGGGCGCCATTGGGACTGACGTGGTCCTGCTACAACGGAGGGGACAAGGCATGCGGACGATGCGATTCGTGCCGCCTCCGGCTGAAGGGCTTCGAGGAAGCCGGGTGCGCAGACGAGATAGGATACAGGTGATGACATGAGAGTATGCGAGCATTTCAGATCAATTCAGGGAGAGGGCCTGATGATGGGGGCGCCGACATATTTCGTACGAACCGTCGGATGCAACCTCTCCTGCAGCTGGTGCGACACCAAATACGCCATGGAAGGCGGCATCGAGATGTCCCTTCCCGACATAATGGAGAAGATAGGCGACCTCCGCAACGTCTGCCTCACCGGCGGGGAGCCGTTGTTGCAGGCGGACTCGCCCGAGCTCCTGGAGATGCTGAGGGACAGCGGGAAGAGAGTGGTCCTGGAGACCAACGGATCCATCGACGTCTCGCGCATGCCGAACTGGGACGAGCTGATCATAAGCATGGACATAAAATGCCCGTCGTCCGGCATGTCCGACCGCATGCTCATGTCCAACATCCTGGTCCTCGCAGAAAAGGACCAGCTGAAGTTCATCATCAGCGACAACATAGACCTGAACCATGCAACGATGTTCATGTCGGAGCATCCGTCGCCCGCGAACGTGATTTTCAGCCCGGTAGGCGGCATAGACCTGAAGACGCTTGCCGAGTCCGTGATAACAAGAGGGCTCGACGTGAGGGTCCTGCCGCAGCTCCACAAGATAATATGGGACTGCGACAGGGGCGTGTGATCAACGGTCCCTGGCCATCCGTCTCTTCAGGGCGTCTATGCACTCTTCGACGGTCCCCTCTTCGTCGTAGGACACGCGTATGCCCGCCTTCTCAAGGATATGGACGCCGTGGGAGCCTATCCCGCCCACAATCACGGCGTCCACTCCCAGCGACGCGATCGCCTCGGCGACTTTCATGCCTGCCCCCTCGACCGAATCCGCGAACTCGTTCTTTACCACAGAATAATCCAACGTCTCCGGGTCCACGACGAGGAAGAACGGCGCATGCCCGAAGTCCTCCGCTACGAAGGAGTCAAGGCTGTCGCCTTCCGAGACCACGCCCACCTTCATTTCCGTTCCACCGTTCTGACTATCTTGTCGGATATGGCCTTGAACGCCTTGGCGGACTCAGAGTCTGGATCGAACGCCACGATCGGGATCCCCGAATCCCCTGACGACACCACTGCGGGCTCCAGCGGAACTCTTCCGAGGAACTGTATGTTCATGCTGTCGGCGGTGGCTTCTCCGCCGCCGCTCTTGAATATGTCTACCCTCTTGCCGCAGTGAGGGCACACGAAGCCACTCATGTTCTCCACGATGCCAATTATGGGGATGTGTGTCTGCGTCGCGAACGTCACGGACTTCCTGCTGTCGAGAAGCGCCACGTCCTGCGGCGTCGTGACGATGACCACGCCGTCGGCCTTGGGGATCAGCTGCACTATCGACAGGGCCTCGTC
>JAITOF010000074.1 GCA_031290095.1 Candidatus Methanoplasma porotermitis | reverse complement strand
CACCTTTGCATAGCCCGGTAGTGCGGCTGACTTGTAATCAGCAGGTCGGGAGTTCGAATCTCCCAGGTGGCTCCATCTCATTTTGAATCCATGTGACGCACGTCCTCTCAGGATGCCTCTCAACGCGCCTCCGCTGGCTGCAAACGGCGCTTAGGAGCGAACTCATGCAAAATAGAATCCCCATTCCAGAAAACACTGACGATCGTCGCGCAATCGCCGTGTTTCGATTGGAAGGGCGTCGGAGGCGCATAAAGGAAAGCAAGATTGTTCTCCGATGTTACCGCAGGCGTGGCCTGGGTAGGACTTTGACGATAGATATGAAAAAGTTTTCATAAATTAAAAATTTTCAAATTAATTGATGAATATTTTTCGTAAATATAAAAATTTATATGTATTGTAAACCACATGTCGTGCTATGGCAGGGACGATACGCAGAACGCAGTATCTCGAGATGTTGCATCGGGGCAGGGGAGTCACGGATGTCGTGAAGGTCGTCACGGGCATGCGCAGGTCGGGGAAATCGACCCTGCTCGAGCAGTACGCGTCCGACCTGTTGGAATCTGGAGTTCCGAAGGATGCCATAGTATCGATCAATTTTGAAGACTTCGAGGGACGTAAGATCAGAAACTGCGAGGATCTCGATGCGTTCGTCCGAAAAACAATCCGTTCCGACAGGATCACACACCTGTTTCTGGACGAGATACAGAACGTCGAAGGATGGGAAAAGACCGTGGCGTCCGCCCTCAACACAAAGAGATGCGACCTGTACATAACCGGCTCCAATTCGAAAATGCTCTCTTCGGAGCTCTCGACCCATATCGCCGGCAGGTACGTGGAGGTAAAGATGCTCCCGCTGTCTTTCAAGGAGTACCTCGAGATGCACCCGTCAAGCGATAGGGAGGGGCGCTTCGGCGAATACCTCAGGTTCGGGTCGTTGCCGGAGGTGGACCCGTCCAGGGGGGAGAGGTTCTGCGACAGCCAGCTGGAGGGGATATTCAACACGGTCCTCGTGAACGACGTCCTTGGGCGCATGGGCTCCAGCGACAGCGGCAAGCTGAAAGACATAGCCCGATTCCTGTACTCTAACGTAGGGAACCTGACCAACGTCGATACGGTGGCCAAGGCCGCCGGGGTGGGCAACGTCACCGCAGGGAGATACATGAGAGGGCTGGAGGAGGCTCTCCTGATATATGGCGCGGAGAGGTACGACATCGCTGGGAAGAGGCTGCTGAAAACCAACGGAAAATATTACGCGTCCGACCTCGGCATGAGGAACTTCGCGCTCAGAGGGGTCGGCGGAACAGACATCAGCAGGCCGTTGGAGAACATAGTGTTCTTGGAACTCGTCAGGCGCGGATACTTGGTGAGAGTTGGAAGCTTTCGCGATTCCGAGGTTGATTTCACAGCATTCATGGACGGCAGGACCGAATACTATCAGGTGACGCTCACGATGATGGCAGACGAGACGCGTGCCAGAGAGTTGAGGCCTCTGAACGGGATAAGGGACAACTATAGGAAGACGGTGCTGACGATGGACCGCCTCGGCCTCGGCTCCGAGAATGGAATCGATATTGTCAACGTCCTCGACTGGCTGGCCGGACGGCAGTGACGTGCCAGCGTGCCGCCCGAAGGATAACCCCGGCGCCCCCCTCCTTTGTTTCTTCAGTTCCCGCTCGGCGATGCTCTCGACCTTTCGCCGTATCGCACCTTCTGCGGGGCTTCCTGGACGGATACGGCCTTGGATCCATATGGGCGCCCGTTGACGGAGTCCGCGACCGCCTTGGCGGAGCTGTACGGCAGCTCGAAGAACGACGATGTCTCTCCGAGCCCTATCCTCCCTATGCTGATGTCGCCAAACCCCGGCCCGTCGGCGATGAACTGAGCGATCTGCACCCTGCTGAGCCCGTCTTCCCTTCCGAGGTTGATCTGCATGATCACGTTGCCTCTCTTCTCCTGGACCTTCACAGGCCTAGACACGGCGACGCGTGGCCTCTCGGCACGCTCCGCGACAGGCTCCTGGGCGACGAACTGGTGCTCCATCACGGGAACATCCTCCGCCCTGACCCTCAATATCTCCCGCCCTGTGGCCCTCTCGTACATCGATACGCGACGGTCCTCCATCTTCGTGACGAAGGAGACGGCGGCGCCCTCCTTTCCCGCGCGCCCGGTGCGCCCGATGCGGTGCATGTACGTGTCGGAGTCCGGAGGCACGTCGTAGTTCACGACGAGGTCGACGTTGTTCACGTCTAGCCCTCTCGCGGCCACGTCCGTTGCTACTAGGACTTGGAACATGTCGTTCCTGAAGTTCCTCATCACGCGGTCTCTGCGCATCTGCGGCATGTCGCCGTGGATTGCGGCCGATTTGTAGTCTCCCGACAGCTGGGTCAGGAGCTCGTCCACCATGGCCTTCGTCTGGCAGAACACTATGGTCTTCGGATTGCCTCTGCCGAGCACCGTCACGAGGCGCTCGCACTTGTTCATGCGGGAGACCGGTATGAAGTACTGTTTGGTAAGGTCGGAGCAAGGCTCGTCGAACGACACCAGCAGCTCCTTCGGGTTGAACATGTATTTGGATGCGGCCCTCTTCACTTCGGGGGCCATCGTGGCAGAGAACAACGACGTGCGCCTCTTTTTTGGAAGGGCGTCCATTATGAAGTCCAGCTCCTCGGAGAATCCCATGTCGAGCATGCGGTCCGCCTCGTC
>JAITOF010000060.1 GCA_031290095.1 Candidatus Methanoplasma porotermitis | reverse complement strand
GGGCAGGTTTATCGTCTTCGGAGTGTATTGCGCAACGATAGCATTCGTGTTGATCATGCCGGGGTGAATATAATGGGCTGGTTCTCAAGAAAAGTTGAAGGAAACGGGTTGCAGGGCACCATTGCAGAGGCGTATCCAGGAACAATTACGCCGGCCCGCCCCCGAGCGAGTCGCGCCGCAAGAGCAAGTACAGGAACATCCAGACCAAGAGAAGATGGCCTTTCTGACTGCGTTGCGGCTACGCTTTGCAGTCGGAGGCGATGCCATGTTTCCGCCTCCTCGCGGGCATGTCGCCTGGTCCATGTTCACGCTTTGATCTCTCCCGTCCCGCATGCCTTGCTTGGTCCCCTTGCGCCCGTCGCGCTCGCATCGCGTCCGTCGTCGCAGGCGCGACAATTATTATACGGCGACCTCCGTATATCGGGCATCATGACGAGCAGGACCGCCAAACTCGAACGCAAGACAAGGGAGACGGAGGTGTCGGTGAAGCTGGACATCGACGGCAAAGGCAGGTTCAGCGTGAAATCCGACATCAGGTTCCTCAACCACATGGTGGAGACTTTTGCGAGGTACGCTTCGTTCGACGTCGAGCTCTCCGCGTCAGGTGACGACGAGCACCACGTCGTCGAAGACGTGGCGATAACGCTCGGCGCCGCGTTCAGGGAGGCCTTGGGAGGCATCCCCGTGGAGAGGACCGCGTCCGCCACAATGCCGATGGACGACGCGCTCGTGACCGTCTCAGTGGACATCATAGACCGCCCGTTCGCCGACATAGACTGCCCCGACCCCTTGTACCAGCACTTCCTGCGCAGCTTCGCCATGTCCGCAGGGCTCACGTTGCACGTGCTGAAGACAAGGGGCTTCGACGAGCACCACATTGTAGAGGCGTCGTTCAAAGGCCTGGGGAAGGCGCTGAGAGGAGCCGTCGTCCCAAGAGAGGCGGAGCTCAGCACCAAGGACAAGGCCAAGGTGGGATGAGATGCTCACAAAGAGGATCATACCCTGCCTCGACGTGAAGAACGGCAAGGTCGTCAAGGGCGTGAACTTCGTCAATCTGCGGGACATGGGCTCGCCTCCGGCGCTGGCCGAGGAGTACAGCCTGCAGGGCGCCGACGAGATAACTTTCTTAGACATAGCGGCATCCCTCGAATACCGCCAGACGACGCTCGACCTCGTCTCCGAGACTGCGGAGAGGGTATTCGTCCCTCTGACTGTCGGAGGAGGCGTCAGGACCGCCGAAGACATGCACGCCGCCCTCTGCGCGGGCGCGGACAAAGTCTCGGTCAACTCCGCCGCCATAGGCGACCCTTCGATCATCTCCGAATCGGCGGAAAGCTTCGGAAGGCAGTGCGTCGTCGTCGCAATCGACGCGAAGCGCAAGGGCGACGGCTGGGAGGTCCGCTCCCATGGAGGCACACGCCCCACCGGCCTCGACGCCGTCGAATGGGCGGCGAAGGCGGAGGACCTCGGCGCTGGCGAGATACTGCTCACGTCCGTCGATGCTGACGGGGTGAAAGAGGGCTACGACATACCCCTGAACGCCGCCATATCCGATGCGGTCGACATCCCTGTGATAGCCTCCGGCGGATGCGGCAACGCAGGTCACATCTACGAAGTGTTCGCAGAGACCAACGTCTCGGCCGCGCTGGCGGCATCCATATTCCATTCCCGCCAATACACCGTGGGCGACGTGAAAGAGTACCTGAGAGACAAGGGGGTGCCGGTCAGATGACCGACCTCGCATACGACGGGAGCGGGCTGATACCGGTGGTCGTGCAGGACAGCGTCACTAACGAAGTGCTCATGGTGGCCTGGTCGAACGAGGAGGCCGTGGGGCTCATGAGGAGCACGGGCTACACCCACTTCTGGTCCAGAAGCAGGAACAAGCTGTGGAAGAAGGGGGAGGAGTCCGGCCACGTGCAGAAGATAGTGTCGATGCAGGCCGACTGCGACGGCGACACCCTCCTCGTGAGGGTGGAACAGACAGGGCCAGCGTGCCACACCGGCTCGCCTTCGTGCTTCTTCAAGACCATATACGGGTCCACGGACGGGACCATGGCCGTGCTCCCGGACCTCAGAAGGGTGCTGAAGGACAGGGCCGAGAACCCCAGCGACGACAGCTACGCCTGCAAGCTCTACGGCGACGAGAACAAGATGTGCAAGAAGATCGTCGAGGAGGCGGGAGAGTTCGTGTTGGGCATCAAAGACGGCAACAGGGAAGAGATGGCCTGGGAGCTCGCCGACCTGATCTTCCACACAATGGTGGCCATAGAGAAGACAGGGCTTCCCATGGAGGAAGTATACAGAAAGCTTTCGGAGAGGAGACGATGAGGATAGACCTGCACACGCACAGCATATTCAGCGACGGGGAGCTCATACCCTCCGAGCTCGTGAGAAGGGCCATGGCCCTCGGCCACGACGCGATAGCCATAACCGACCACGTGGACGCGACGAACGTGGACTTCGTCGTCTCCAACATAGTCAAGGCGGTCGAGCTGAAAGGCGACTACATACCTGTGATACCAGGCGTGGAGATCACGCACGTCCCCCCGTCCAAGATAGCGGAGATTGCAAAAAGAGCAAGAAGGCTAGGGGCGCAGTGGGTGGTCGTTCACGGGGAGACCGTCACAGAGCCCGTGATGCCGGGGACCAACCTCGCGGCCGCTGGCAACCCCGACATAGACGTTCTGGCGCATCCGGGGCTCATAACGATCGAAGAAGCGGAAGAAGCCGTGCGCAACGACGTCATACTTGAGATCAGCGGCAGAAACGGCCACAATATCACCAACGGGCGCGTCGCGGCGTTCGCGAGGGAAGTCGGCGCGAAGACGGTCGTCAACTCTGACGCGCATGCGCCGGGGAACCTCATGGACGAGAAACGGGCAAGAGTCGTCGCATTGGGCGCAGGGCTTACAGAAGAGGAAACGGACAGAGCGATCGACAAGACCCCCTACGACGCGATCAAGCACCTGCTCTGATCAGTCTTTTTCCAGCTCTTCCCTCATCTTCCTTATGAGCTCTTCGAGGTACATCTCCCGTCCTTCGTCCCTGAACTCTCCGAAGTCCTTCAAAAGCATGGCGCAGAGCTCTTCGAGGGATGCTTCGCTCTTCCTGTCTGCCATGACCGCGTATCGAGTTTTTGTTTTATACCATGTTCGGAAAACCGCACACGTCCTGTTCGGGCGCGCCGGGCGTGGTTTGGGCGCAGTTCGGGCGCGCCGGGCGTGGTTTGGGCGCAGTTCGGGCGAGAGGCTCAGCGGACGAGTCTCCACAGGCCGGTGTTGCCTCCGACCTTCACAATGAGGTTTTTTCTAGACAGGGAAGAAAGGGCGTGCTTTAACTGATCCGGCCTCAGCGAGGATGCGGCCCTTATGCCCTTGGTCGTCATGCCTTCGCTATCTTCTAACATCCCTATTATCTCTTTTTCTGACTGGTTCGTGCTTTCTATTGCCGACAACGTACGTATTCCAGCGCTTTTGGGCCTCTGCAGAGTGACTGTCACGTCTCCGTCGTCCACTATGGCCGGTTCAGGGAGCCGGGCTTTGTCGCACTCGTCGAACATCATCCTGATCCCTGTGCCGAATCCCTCCACCATCCCCGCCGATTTGAACACGACGGCAAGGACGTCGTTCCTTGGCTTGGAGCGGCCCTGCTTCGCCTTGTCTATGTCCATTCCCCATGGAAGCGGCCCAGGGGACGTGATCTCTATGCGGTCGTCATAGATTGATATCAAGGTTGTCCCCCTGCCCGCGCTATAGTCACGATGGACCGCCGCGTTCATTATCGACTCCCTTATGACGTCCTCTGGAATCTCGTAGACGTCCTCTCTGACCACCCCATGCAGCTTCATGCCCACGTCTATGTGTTGCAACACGTATGCATAGGCTTCCTCTGACTGCTTGATTATTGATCCGGCGAAGTCTTTTCTGTCGATGGGGCGTCCCCTTTCGACTCCTTTGAACGTTCCGCAACTCGTGCGAGCGTTGAGGAAGGGATTGTCCTCGGACAGCAACGCGAATGCGTTCGACGCTTTCAGGCCGCCGCCCGACTGGATGACAGCCCGCATGTTAAGCAAGTCCGTGACCGTGAATCTTCTTTTTCCATATGAGCTTAGAACCGCGCACAACCTCGATATCTTGTCGTCGTCCAACACATAGTCTATGCACGGCTCTGCGTCAAACGTGATGTTGCGACCGGCACGCCTGAGGTCTGTGACGATCTCCGGGGGAGCTTTTCTCGTCGTTGCTCCGAACCGTATGTATGTGCCGTTGCCTATGCCTTCTGCGTCTATGTAATACGGGCGCCCGGGCCCTTCGACCACTTCTACCACGACGAGCGTCTTGCCGTCCACTGTCTCCGTGTATACGTCCGCATACGGCATCGGACGACATTTGGAGAATATCGCATTGGTGATGGAATCTTTGACCGCCAGTATGTCTGCGTCTGGGATGCCGATCGTCTCTTTATCGTCGCCTACGCCAAAAATGACCTTTCCTCCGGCGGTGTTCGAGAAGGCGACCACAGTCTTTACGAATTTTTCATTGTCAGAAGGCACCACGGACTTGAATTCCAGCCTGCTGCCTTCGCCAGCCTCTATCTCTTCTTTCAGCGTCTTCGGCATCTGTTCTCAAATGTGTGTCATCTTTATTAATTGTGTTGAACGGTGCGGCTCTGTCTATAGCTTTCTAAGAGTGGTTGGAACTACGAGTTCATCCCATACGTGTCCAACGAAACTTCACAATTACCCAATATGTTCACATTGAAGACCTTTGATTTCTGATTTTTTTTTTTAATTTTGATTTTGTGGTTTTCAGTCGTGTTTTGACTATATTCCTGTCAGCATGTCCTGATATCAGCGGCAGAGTCGGCGTTTTTTCACGTGCCAGGTCTGTTCAAGGGCCGCCCTGCGGGGCGATGGACACCCATAACGAACACAGGATTACAGGATTCCTGCCAAGCCTCCGGAGCGCATCTGATGCCTGCATGTCGCCTGGATTGCTGTTTGGCCGACCCGAAAACGCGTTTTTTTTTTTGGAATTGCCGAATCCATTTCAAGGGTCTACAACGTGAGTCCTTCCCATGTTTCGATACGATAAGACTTCATGATAGACTTCAACACCTCCCCTAAATTGTCCATGACAACTAGTTTTTCTATCCGACTTGATGGTTTTGAATGCCCCGGAATCCGCCCGACATCTTAGACCGGCGGGTCCGTTTTGATGCGCCAAATGTGGATTCCACCATTGTTTCGGCCTATGTTCGGCTCGATATCGGAAAGTTACCTCAAACGAAGGGGGAGGGCGTCGAAGCTAAGTTCAGGATAAACTTCAGGGTAAACTCCACGATAGCCAATCTGGACGATTGCAAGATCGAGACCGTCGCGTCCCTGTCACAAGGTTGCTCGCCGTTCGGAACCTATCCATTATTATATTGACTCGGGAATCCGTCAGTCATGCCAAGGATAGCCATAATCGGCGGCACGGGGATATACAACCCCGATTCGTTCGAGACCGTCGGGACCGTTTTCCCGGACACGAAATACGGCAAGCCTTCCGACGAGATAGTCGTCGGGAGGATCAACGGAGTGGAGGTCGCATTCCTTTCCCGGCACGGGAGACGGCATCAGCACCCGCCCTCGTCCGTCCCGTATAGGGCGAACATGCGGGCCCTGAAGGACTTGGGTTGCGAGAGCGTGATATCCGCATGCGCCGTCGGGTCGCTCAAGGAAGCGTTTGCCCCCGGCGACCTCGTGATCCCGGACCAGTTCATAGACTTCACCAAAAAGAGGGACTACACGTTCTTCGACGACCGTACCGTCCATATATCGATGCCCGACCCGTTCTGCCCATATTTGGGCGGGATATTCCGCGAGACTGCGGAGGAGATGGGCATAAGGCACCACATGGGAGGCACATACGCGTGCATCGAAGGGCCTAGGTTCTCCACGAGGGCGGAGAGCCGCATGTATCAGAGCTTCGCGGACGTGATCGGCATGACCGCAGTGCCGGAATGCCAGCTGGCACGCGAGCTGGGGATGTGCTACTGCAGCCTTGCGACGATAACTGACTACGACGTGTGGCGCGAGGAGGACGTCAGCATAGACATGGTCGTGAAGACGATGAACGAGTGCCTTGGAAAAGTGCTAAGGCTCTTGGAGCTGGGCCTCCCTAAGATCGAAGGGGGCGGGTGCCCGTGCGTCGAGTCTGCAAAATGCGCCGGGGCGCTGTGACGTTCACTCGGCGAACACGTCGTCCAGCGACACAAGCGATATCCCCTCCGACTCGGCCTTCGCGACGATGCGGTCGTCGAAGCCTCCGCGTGAGAACACGACGTATCTTCTGGCATCGAAACCCGAGACGTACTTGGACCGGCCCTTCAGCGCCAACAACGTTCCATGCTGGCCTCTCCGTAACACCGTGCGCTTCCCCGTGCAGAACTCTTTTATTATGGCCGTCTTCCCAACGCGGCGGCGACCGTGCATGCAAACGAACTCGAAGCTGCCTCCGGCATACCACTCGTCGAGCCTCCCGAGCTCTTCACGGCGCCAGATGAACCCATACGTGCCATGCAGTCGTCCAACTCGTATTCAGGAATTTAGATTTACTGCATTCAAATGAACTAAATTAGATTTACTATGCTTGAATGCAGTAAAACTGCGGGCCGAGACGGTTTTCTTGTCTGAAGACTCCCTTCGCTACCGGAGGATCGATTGAAGACATCGCCCCTGTTCGTCGCAGTTTATTCTGCCGTCCGCAGTTTACTGCGGCAAAACACGTGTGTTTTCTAGTATTGCCCCGAAACATGATGTTGGATGTTATTGTGAATTACATACGAACACAGGTCTGAAGCCTTGTTGAATTATGATTCAACTATACTTTACTGCATTGAGGATGGTGACGCAAACAGCGACAAAATCGTTCTTTCAAGAAATGTCGATAGACACTCACGAGAAAGCTCGGGCGTTGCTCAAAGCATATGAGGCGTCCGAAGCCGCCGACCTGATGCCGCATCGCGACTATTCCGAACATATTAGGGATGGAGAGAAATTTCTCGCGAGGAGGAGGAATCGCTGAACGGCGCATGCTGCGCCGCCAAGATGGTTTGGAAAGAATCATGACAACAGGCTACAATCGCCGGTGGGGAGGATTGACGGGTCCCCGTCCTGCGCATCCCCTTTTCATCTTGTTCGGAGTTATTCTGAAACTTTGAACTCGCCCCTAATCTCAGGGGTGGTTAATCCACGATAATTATATACTTATGATGCATATGCTACGACATCCTGGTAAGCCCCGTGTTATCGGTTGCGTTCAACGTGGCCTTAGTGATTCACGGGCGTGGATATTTTTTCCTTTATCATGTTGTAATATAACGAGTTTTCTCTTTCATATCTCGCCCATATGGATCCGGACGCAAAATCCGCAATCTTTACGCATTTGTCAACCGAGGATTGTACTTTTTTACAGCTCTTGACATTTTTCTGAAGATCTTTTGAGACTGATGCTACCATGATGGTGAGGTCTTCAATGCTAATGAATCTGCTGCTGTCCACTTTGATATCTAAATCGCTCTGCGGATACAATTCCAATGAGTGTCTGATAAGTTTTTCAAGTGTATCCTTGTATAGATCGTTTCCGTATCGAAATACTCCAATCTGATTTTGCTTGTCGATACATATGCATGCAATGGCTATGTTTGCATCCCTCATCTTAATGAAGATGTCGGATCTGTCTCTTTCAGTCGAATTGTAAAATTTAACTTCGAAGTCCTTTTTCGGAATTGCTTTGTATACGCTCGAAAGATTCCTAGACCTCTTTGTGATGACTGCCGCCATTACGAAAAATTTCGAGCCTTTCTTTCCAGTATCGCCCGATTCGTCAATAGCTATCAACCCTGTCACAAGTTTCACCTTTGGATTCTGTGAAATGCAGAAACAAAATGACCTATTTAACGACCTCTTTGGAAATTCTAGTTTGTGGAGTGAGTTCAAAGTTTTGATTTTCGGTGCTTGATGTTAAGCAGTTTCGGCCAAAGGCATCTTGCTCGTGGGTACGCGAGGCCCGCCCGCCCCCTCTCATCTTGTTCAGAGTTATTCTGAAACTTTGAACTCATTGCAAAACACGGGGGCCTTCTCACCGATAACCTAAAAACTCGCACTGCAATCAGGCAGGGATGAGGTTGGTCTTCCGCGGCATCGTCCAAGGCGTGGGCTTCAGGCCTGCCGTGTACAAGGCGGCCGTTTCCGCCGGGCTGCGCGGGTCCGTCCGGAACGAAGGCTCCGACGTGGTGGTGGACGTGGACGACGGAGACCGGTTCGAAGAGGCGTTCTCCGGCAACGTTCCTCCGCTTGCACGAATCGACTGCATGGAGAGATCAGAACACGCCGTCGACGACCGCGTCGCGGGCTTCTCCATCATCGGCTCGGAGAGCGGGCGCGGTGCGGCGTCGGTCCCTCCCGACACAGCAGTGTGCGCGGACTGCCTGAGCGAGATACTAGGCGCGGGGTGCCGCGGCGGGTATGCATTCACGACCTGCACCAGCTGCGGCCCCCGCTTCACCCTGCTGTCTGGGATGCCTTACGACCGCTCCCGCACCTCGATGGCCGAATTCAACATGTGTCCGATGTGCATGGGCGAGTACGCCGACCCGGGCGACAGGAGGTTCCACCACCAGACGATATGCTGCCCTGCCTGTGGCCCGAAGTACGGCCTTTTTGGAAAAGACGGCCTGCCGGTCGATGTCTCCAACCCCGTGGCGGCGTTCGCACGCCTGCTCTCCGACGGCAGGATCGGCGTGATAAAAGGATGGGGGGGGATGCACATATGCTGCACGTTGCCCAACGTCCGCAGGATGAGGGAATGGTATGGGAGGATGCAGAAGCCTTTCGCGATAATGGTGCGCGACGAGGCTACCGCCCTAAGGTACGGGACCCCGTCGGACGACGAGCTTGCGTGCCTCACGTCCCCTCAGAGGCCGATAGTCCTTGTCGAAAAGAGCAATCGGAAGCTTACGGAAGACGTATCCCCCGGACTGGACAACGTGGGCGTGTTCCTTCCGTATTCCGGGGTGCAGCACCTGCTGTTCCGCATGTTGGACGGGGTCGCGGACGCCCTTGTGATGACCTCTGCCAACCCTCCAGGGGAGCCCATGGCGCTCGAAGACTCAGACGCCCTGCGGCTGGGCGCCGACATGTATCTTTTCCATGACCAGAGGATAGCAAGCCGCGCCGACGACAGCGTCGTCAGGCTGCACGAGGGGCGCACGTCGTTCATACGGAGGTCTCGCGGACACGTCCCTTCTTTTATATCAGTAGGCATCGACGGGTGCGTAGCGGGCGTGGGGGCGCAGGAGAACCTTGCCGGGTCGGTGGCGTTCGGCGGAAGGATATATCCGACGCAACATGTCGGCGACGGAGACGGGGTCGGAGTGCCCGAATACCTCGAAAGCGCGATCCGGTCTCAAATCGAGCTTATTGGACGCTCCCCGAAGGCGGTGGCCGCCGACCTTCACCCCGGATATTCAAACCGAAGGCTTGCCAAGCGCCTGGCCGAGGAGTTCCACGCCGAGTTCGTGGAAGTGCAGCACCACTGGGCGCATGCGGCGTCGCTTATCGCCGACAACGCCTCCCGCGGCGCGTCCGCGCAAGAGGACGTTATATGCTTGGCGCTCGACGGCAACGGCCACGGGGACGACGGGAACTCCTGGGGCGGGGAGGTCCTCCGCGCCGGCCTCGGCTCTTACGACAGGGTGGCGCACCTCGAATACATCCCGTTGCTGGGCTCCGAGAAGGCCCTGCACGACCTCAGGAGGCTGAGGTTCGCCATCGATTTGATGAACGGGGATGATAACCGCTCGTTCGGAGACGCCGAGTCGGCAGTGCTGGCAAAACTGGCCAGGAAGAGCGTGAAGAGCTCCTCCATGGGCAGGCTCATGGATGCCCTAGCCTATTCTTTGGGCGTGTGCGCCGTGCGCACGTACGACGGGGAGCCGGCGATGAAGCTGGAGCCTTTGCTTGCACGCGGCAGGCTCGTGCCCGGCTTCGAGGCCCGCACTTCCGGAGGAGTCGTCATGACTGCCGAGCTGTTCTCCCGCATCGGCGGCCAGAAGCCTGCCGACGTGGCGTATTCCATCGTTCACAACGTGATGAGTGAGCTTGTGGACCGCACGGTGGAAGCCGCCGATTCCGAAGGCATGCGCAACATAGGCTTGACGGGCGGCGTGTCGTACAATTCCGCGGTGTGCAGGATGTTCTCGGAGCTGGCGTCCGGCCGCGGGCATGGATTAATATTCCACAGCGACGTACCAAACGGGGACGGGGGGATATCCGCGGGACAGGCCGCCGTCGCATTGAAGAGGATGTCATGAACACGCTGTTCGTTCTGCTGGACGGGATGGAGGACGACCCCCATCCGTTGCTGGGTGGGAGGAAGCCCTACGAGGTCGCCGATATGCCCTTCATGTACTCCGTTGCGCCTCGCAAGATGTACACGACCGGGAGAGGATACACCCAGCTGTTCCTCGGCGAGTTCTTCACCGGGCGGCCGCCGGAGACTCCGAGGGCGGCTTTAGAGGCCCAGGGCTTGGGGTTGGACATCGGAGGCGGCCGCACCGCCTATCGCCTCAGCCCCGCTCTGATCAAAGACGGGATGATCCGCTGGTCGTACCATGCGTACGAGTTCTGCGACGAGCTGATGAAGAACGTCAGAGAATGCCTTTGGGTGTTGGAGGGGTACGACCCGCAGATAGAGTTCTTCCTCAACGGGCGGGCGGTGCTAACCATGGCCTGCGATGACGTGCCAGACCTCCCGGCGCCTCCCGTCGACACGCCCTTCGTGGAAGTCCCGGGAGACTTGGGACGGATGGTCATGGACGTGGCCGGGAGGATGAACGGCATAACCGACTACCCTTGGGGCTGCGGAAAGCTCGGAAGGCAGTATCCTCCGTTCCCCTGCATCAAGGAAATGACCGCGATATCCGACAGCCCCACTGCGCTTGGCGTGGCCGCGTCCATGGGCCACAAGACGCGTCTGATAAGAGACCTGGAGGCGAGGTTCCCTGTCGCGAGAGACGCCTTGGAGGACGGACACGTGTTCCTCCACATAGACGAGGTGGACGAGTACAGCCACCAGAAGGACCCTTACAAGAAGATAGCCGTCCTCGAGAAGACCGATTCCCTGATGAAGGAGCATTTCGACGGCGTCGAGAGGATAGTGTACTTCGTGGACCACGGCACGTCGTGCGTCACCGGGGAACACATTTTAATGAATGTCCCCTTCTGGACCAACATAGAGACTGATTACCCGGACGGGGGCCTTGTCCCGCTCGACCGGGTGATCACGAGCCTGTTCGAGTGATGACATGTCCGGTTTCGCGCTTCCTCCGTCTTTGAAGATACATGGGAACACCAAGATCGCAGAGAATCTGATCTCCCGCATGTGGGGGAAGAAGGGGATCTTCACATGCACCGTCGCGAACACGCTGACATCCACGATACCGGGGATATCCGATGCTGGGGACACCCCTGAGCTCACTCTTTTCACGCCAGCCGCCGACGCCGAGCTCCTCGTGCTCGGAAGGACCGTGTGCATGAAGGGCATACCGATCAACCCTGGCGGGATTCCGACCCCCGCGACGCTCACCAAGGCCGCGCTGGAGCTCGGAGACATCCCCTGCCTGATTATAGACGGTGGATGCAAAGTGCCGCCGAACCTCCCCTGCATAAGCGTAGGGGGAGAGTGCGGACGGGACATAACGTCCGGGAACTCCGTGTCCAACGTCAAAAAGTCGTACGAATACGGCATCATTTTGGGAGAGATGCTTTCGCGCCACAATGACTACGTGGTTGTCAGCGAAAGCTGCGCCGGAGGGACTACGACCGCCCTCGCAGTGCTGATGGCTCTCGGCGTGACGAGGGAGAACCTTGTGAGCAGCAGCTCGCCCAACAACCCTCGGGAGCTGAAGACCAAGACCGTGACGGCAGCCCTGGAAGCTGCTGGAATCGAGATGGGGGGGCTGTCGAACGACCCTCTGCGTGCGATATAGTGCGTTGGAGACCCTATGATGCCCGTCAACGCAGGGATGATCGTCGGGGCGTCGAAGCGCGTGCCCGTGGTCGTCGGAGGAGGCACCCAGATGGCGGCCGTGATGGCAATCGCCGTCAAGATGGACCCCCGCGTGGTCGGCAACATGTTCCAGGGCACCACTAGATGGCTGGTGGACGATCCCAAGTCCAACATAGCGAAGATGGTCGACTCCATCTCCCCGGACATCCCCATAGTGTATGTGAGCATGGATTATTCTTCAAGCCCCTACGAAGGCCTGCAGGCCTACGAGTGGGGGTTCATAAAAGAGGGGGTCGGCTGCGGCGGGGCCGCCGTGTCGGCAATCGTCGGAAGCAAGGGGAGCGTGACCTGCGAGACCCTGCTCGACAAGGTGCACGAGATATACCGCAATATAATCGATCACGCCTGACGCAGCTTGAGGACCTCGCACACGGTCGCGGTGTCCCGATACACCCGGAAATCCCTGACGACATCCTTGGAGCGCCTGTACATCCGCACTTCGGCGACCATGCCGGGCGGCGCTTGTACGGTTGTCGTCCCCTTGTCCTTGCCGTCTCTTATCGGCAGCCCGCTTGCAGTGCTTTCCCCGAGAAGCGCCGATATGAGCGTTCCTTCGTGAAATATCAGCACCGCGTGCGGCATGCCGGCGAACAGCGTTATCCCTATGACCTGCGTCTCGAAAGTTCCGAGCTCGTCGATCGTCTCGTTGGTTATCATTTGTCCTCCTCTAACAGCTTCCTTGCCAACTCCAGCTCCTCCTTGGTGTTGACGTTGACCGCGAACTCCCTGCGGTCGGTCTCGTAGAAGAGCTCCTGAAGGTACTCGCCCCTTAGAGTCTTCTCCCGGTCCATTATCGTTATTCCTGACAGAACCCACTCTGCGCCGTTCATCTGGCGGGTGTAGGACGGCTTTATCCCCATTCCCCGGAGCAGAGAGCAGGGGACGACTGCTATCAGGGACTCCATCCTGTCGTCGAAACGCGCCGCGAATCCGTCTATGGCCTCTGAGGTGACAAGCGGAAGGTCTGACGGGCACGTCAGGACGAACGTCCCGTTCATCGATTCGAACGCCTCGTGGATGTCTCCGACGAAGTCCCTGCCAGACGTCCTGACGGTCTCTATCCCCGAGTCCCGCAGATATCGCTCGGTCTCCGGCGTGTGGTCGCTGACCGATACCAGCACACGGTCTACCGTCTTCGCCCCCGCGAGCGCGTCGGCCACTCGCCTAACCACCGGCTTTCTGCCGATCTCTTGCATGGGCTTCTCCGTTCCGCACTGACCCATGCGCGTCCCCTTGCCGCCGGCGTTTATCAGGGCCTCCATGACATCACAACATCAGATGGGAGATCGTGAACGCCCCTGCAAGCACTACAAGGCGTGTTATCTCGTTGGACGCCCCCAGCACGTCGCCGTTGACGAAGCCGAACCGCTTGTTGGAGATTGAAGCTGTCAGAATGCCTGCCGTTATCGACAGGGCGGCCGATGCCGCTATGAACACGACGACGGCCGGAACAATGCTTCCGAACGCGTTGAATCCGGTGAGCAGGAAGCACACCGCCCCCATGGCCAAGAACGCAACAAGTGACAGCCCTGCCGCAATCGCCGTCGAGATGACGAGCGACGCGACGTTCGTGCTCCTGACCTGCTCCGCGGCCATCCCGTCGCCGGGCTTTCCGAACACGGCTGCCGAGACCATGCCGTTCTTTGCGAATATCTCCATGCCTGCTATGGCCGCCGCGACGGCGAACACCCCCACGACGTCGGAAAGGAACGCGAAGGACGCGATCGTGACGATCATCGCCGTCGCCAGCCCCCCGGCACCGATCCTCGTGTCCTTCAAAGCCCGTATGTGAGCTTCCTTGGGGCCGCTTACCGCCACCCCGTCTCCGAAGTCGGCAAGGCCGTCCATATGCAGGAACTTGGCGAGGACGACTGCCGAGCCGATCGCAGTGATCGCCGCGGCAGGGCCGAGGCTCAGAACGTTCGCCGTCAGGTCGCTCCCTGCGTCTGCCCAAGGGCTGACCCAGAACACGACCGCAGACACGCAGGCCGCCATGAGTCCTATCATCAGGCCTATTACGGGAGTTAGGTACATCCTCTTCTCGGCGGCCCGTATGTCGTTCATGTCCACGTCCATCCTGAACAGGGTGAAGAACGATACATGGGCCTTGACCGCCCCGAAGAAGTTGCCGTGCGATGGGGCTCCCTGCCTGCCCTCCCCGCCGTCCGCACGACCCGCCGAGACGTCGGGCGGGGGGGCGAGGGGACCCTCCGGGCGCAGGTCGTACGCGGGAAGGTCTGCTGGCACAGACGGCTGTCGGGGAGGGTCGGCGGCCCATGGGTCCTGCGCCGGCCCTTGATCGTCTGCATACGTCTCGGCCTTAGGAGGCTCTGACGGAGAGGCCTGCAAAGGAGCCGCCTGCGTGCCCGGCTCCTCCTGCCCTGCGTCAGCGGACTTCCACACAGCGGGTTTGGACGGCGCCCTGAAATCCGCGGCGCTCATCTTCCTAGGCCTTTTGGGCTCCGGCCTAACAGGCTCGGCGGCCCGTGCCTCGGAGACAGGTCCTGCGGCAGAACCCTCTTCCTGCTCGAAACTTTCTGGCTGCTCGTTCAAAAGCTCATCCGGCATTTTATCATCGTTCTTATCGTCGGCGGACATTTAATACCTCTTTGGAATCTCATGCTCCTTCAGGGAGCGTTTCTTGGAAACTGTGGGGACGATCCCCCCTATAAGGCCGCAGACGGCCATCCTGATGAACGGAGAAAGCCTCCTCAGCTCGTCTGGCATGTTCTCCTTCATGCTGCGGAACTCCGACGCGCCTGCCTCTCCGGAGACGTACCTCGCTATCTGTTCGCCTATGGCGCCGTTGGCGGCGAGCCCCGAGCCGTCTGCGAACCTGCCTCTCGGGACGGCGCATATGCAGTCCTTGGAGCCAAGGTCGTCTATGGCTATGGCCCCCTGCACGAGCGCGGACACGTCCGCGTTGCCCGTCAGGGAGTCGAGGGCATCGTCGAACTGCCCGCGATCGACGGCGAACAGCCTTGCGGCGATACCAGACATGTCCTCCCGCGTCGTTCCAGACGCCTTGAGCCTGTCGATGTAGGTCCCCATGTGCGGGAAGTCCCTGCGTTTGACGAGGTTGCTTGCGACGGCCGCCTTCACGGACCTAGCCATGGATATGCCCAGCGGCACGCCGGTCCCGGTAAACTCCGCTCTGTCCGCCCCTATAGGCGAGACTACGGCTACGGCGTCGGACGTGGTCCCGGTCTCTCTGTACCCCAGGGACGCCAACGCGGCGGACTTCGCCTCGACAATCGGCATCATCAGGTTGACCTTCGCGGCGTCGGTCAACGGCGACGGAGAGACGCCGATTATGTTTATGGTCCCGGCCAACAACATCTCGTACCTCTCCATGGACCTCTTGAACCGCTCGTCCCAGTCCTCTATCACGTCGCCTGCGACGACATGGTTGCTGAGGCCTGCGGTAGCGGCGGCGAACGTCTCCGCCCCCTCGAACTCGGTCTCGCAGCACGAGAACACGTACTTCACTTCGGCGGCGGTCATGAACCCGACCGAATCCTTAGGCAGGCCGTGCCTTTCCATCACGGATCGAAGCTCGGCCGCCGGGTCTTCGATGAAGTGATGGTGCGGCACCTGCATTATGAACAGCGTGTCGGCGACGGCGTGGCCGCCGTTCATCGGCGCGCTGCTCAACACCTCCATCCTTTCGCTGAGGTACACCACGGCGGTGGCCATCTCCCCATGCTCGAATATCTTTGTGTCTTTCACGAATTTCAAAACAATGCCTCCAGAAAGCCGTGGAACGCCTCTTCGACGAAGGTCTGCACGTGTATGCCTATGAGCGCGTAAAGAGGCAACGTCACCGCGAATATGAATATGAGCGACGCGGCCTCCACAAGGCGGCAGCATCTCGTTACATCCTCCGCAGAAGGCATAGGCCCGCCCCCCATGACGTAAACGCCTTTTTTCTCCATGGATATGCCCAAAGCGGCCGCGACAGCGGTCATCGGCCACCCGCTGTTGGGGCTGGGGGTCTTGCCGTGCTCCGCTCGGGCCGCGGCGATCACGCCCTTGTAGTTCATGCGCAGGATCCAGGCCGCGACGGCTACGAACGCGGGCGACGCCCTGGACGTGACGTATCCGAGGACGTCGTCGAACTTCGCCGGGAAGAATCCGAGGTGGCGGTACTCGTCGTTAAGATACCCCCACATCGCGTCCATCAGGTTGGCGCATCTGAACATCACCGCCCCCATGACGCCTAAGATGCCAAAGTACGCCGCCGGGGAGACGACGCTGTCCACAAGGTTCTCCGAGACGGTCTCGCAACATGAGGACGCGATGTGCTCGGCGTCCATGCCTCTGGTATCGCGGCTGACGATCATCTGCACCTTGGCGGCGGCGTCCTCCGTCCTGCCCTCAAGGAGGTCCTTCTGGATCGGTATGCAGTGGCTCCTGAACGAGAACACCGCGAACGACAGCTTGAACGCCGCCGCAGATGCAAGTATCCAAAGCACCTCCCCCCATGACGACTCCAGAGTCCCGATTGCGAACGTTCCCGGGACGTAATATCTGAGCGCCGTGCAGATTGCCAACGTCGCGAGCCAGAACAGAAGGAAGACGAAAACGTAGGACAAAGCGCCCCACAGGCGGTTCGCCTTAGTCGCGCGGTCCTTGACGCGACGGTCGAGGAATCCTACCGTGTTGCCTATCCACCTCAGCGGATGGAAGCGGTTCGGAGGCTCTCCCACGAATCTGTCCAACAACACCGCCGCGACGACTATCAGAACGGCGTCCAACCACAGTTGCATGTCATCCTATCTCCTTCATCGACGATTCGACGGCATCCACAAACCTCGCGTTCCTCTCGCTGTCCTTCACGCTGAACCTGACGAACCACTCGAAAGGCTCTCCGAACGACGCGCAGTCGCGGACCATGATCTTGCGTTCGAGCATCAGTTTCTGGAACTCGGCGCATTTGACTCCCAAGCTCTTTAACGAGTTGAAATAGAAGAACGAATCCGACACGTCGCCTACTGGGAACCCGATCTCCGCGAGCCTCGAGCGCATTTCCTTCGATTCGATCGCCATCATGCGGGCGGCGTTCTCCACGTAATCCATATGGTCCCGTATCAGCAAGTTGGCCGTCGTCTGCTCGATCTGCCCGACGTTCCAAGTCGTCCTGACCTTGTCCATCTCTTCGACGAGCGCAGGGTCCGCGAACCCGAACCCTATCCTGATTCCAGGAATGGCGAACGACTTCGTCAGCGACCCGGCGACGACTAAGTTGTCGTATCTCTTCACTTCAGAGGCGCATGACTTCTCTTTGCATCCGGGGACCAGCTCCAGAAGCGTCTCGTCAAGGAACGCCAGCACCCCGTTGTCCCTGCATTCTTTAACGATGTCGAGGATTTTGTTTTTAGGCTCTATGCGCCCGGTGGGATTGTTCGGGTTGCATATGTACAACGCCTTTATTCCGGAGCGGACGGCCTCTGAGACCTTGGAACGGTCCATCCTGAAGTCTTCCTCCTCCGACAGATTGTTCGTCGCGATCTTCGCGCCCACTACCCTGCACTGTTGACCGTACTCCGCGAACGACGGCGAGTTGACGAGCACAGCGTCGCCCCTTTCCAGAAAAGCATGCGGGAAGTTGCGGATGACCTCCGACGACCCTGCTCCGACCATGACGTTCTCCACGCCCACGGAGAACGCCTTGGATATTGTGTCCTTCAACTCGGCGCTTGAATCGTCGGGATAGTGGCCTATCCCTTCGAGCGCGCCTGCCACGATGTCCGAGAGGCAGCCCGGAGGGCCGAGAGGGTTCAAATTGTGGCTGTAGTCCTCTACGCCCTCGGACTTCCAGGCCTGCCCTCCATGCACCGTCTTCGGCAGATTTGCGAGCGAACGTTTGGAGTGGTTCATCCTATCGTGTTTGAAATGATGGATGGAATATTAATCCATTGCCGTCGCCGAACTGCGGTTCCTGTGTTTTGGAATTCCGCAGGCTTCAAAAAAAGGGCGAGCCGCGCTAGGAAAGATCGACGCATGCAGGGCGACGCAGTCGTAGAACGCGGCATGCTGCAGCGGCCCTGCGTTTCACGGGCGGGGCTTGCTAGAATACCTCTTTGGAAGCACGAAAAGGGCCCCGTCCCTGTCGAAGCCCACGGAGGCGCTCACCTCGTACACGTCCTGTATCAGCTCTTCGGTGATTATCTCCTTCGGGTCTCCCATGGCGACGATTTCGCCCGCCTTCATGATTATGCACTGCTGGCAATACCTGGCCATCAAAGAGATGTCGTGCTCCGCGACGAGCACGGTCATGTCCTTCTCGACCATCGCGTTGAGGTATTCCATCACCTCGAGCTTGTATCTCATGTCCAGATGGGACGTCGGCTCGTCCACGAGCATCAGCCTCGGCTGCTGCACGTAGGCCTTAGCAATAAGGACCCTCTGCCTCTCGCCCGACGAGAGCATGTTGAGCTGCCTGTTCTGCAGATGCGCCACGCCGAACTTCTCCAGTGCGTCGTGAACGGACGACTCGTCGACTTCCGTCTCCCACCACAGGTTCCGCAGATGGGGATAGCGGCCCAGCATGACAGTCTCGTACACAGTGAGGCCGAAGCTGTTCCTGAGCTCCGCCGGGACGTTGGACATCTTCTTCGCTATGTCCGCCGGGGACTGGCGGACGACCGACTCGCCGTCTATCAGGACGTCTCCCGAGGACATGGGGTGAAGCTTGTTGATGCACTTCATCATCGTGGTCTTTCCGCACCCGTTGGGGCCTATCAGGCCCACCAGCTGCCCTGCCTCGACTTTGAACGACACGTCCTTGACGGCGTGGAACCCGTCCTCGTAGAACTTGTTGACGCCTCTCAGCTCCAGCAACGGGTCAGCCATCGTACATCCTCCCTTTCTTTATCAGCAGGTAAGCGAACAGCGGCACGCCGATCATCGTCGTTATCGCCCCCACAGGAAGCTC
Organism: Candidatus Methanoplasma porotermitis; assembly: GCA_031290095.1. Lineage (GTDB taxonomy): Archaea > Thermoplasmatota > Thermoplasmata > Methanomassiliicoccales > Methanomethylophilaceae > Methanoplasma > Methanoplasma porotermitis. Next base: position 4,182 of record JAITOF010000060.1, on the reverse strand, counting down.
CTGCGGTATCATGACCATCCTCGCTAGAAGGTCGGCGAACAGCATCATGGCCGCCCCGACGACTATCGACGCAGGTAGCACGAGCCGATGGTCGCCTCCAAGGACCATACGGCATATGTGCGGCACCACCAGCCCGACGAACCCTATTATGCCGACGAACGCGACGCACACTGCTGTTAGGACAGACGCCAGCACGAGTATCCCCGTGTTGAACCTCCTGACGTTCAGGCCCATCTGGCGTGCCTGGTCCTCTCCTAGGAGCACGAGGTTGAGCTCCTTCGCCCACAGCAACGGTATCAACGACATGAACGCCGCCGGGAAGAACACCAGCCACGCCGTGTCCCATCCGATGTTGGCAAAGCTCCCGTAAAGCCATGTCAGCGCCCCGTGCAGCTTCGTAGACTCGGCAGTGACGAGCATTATCGTCATGATAGAGGAGAACGCCAGCCCGACCACGACCCCCGACAGGACGTAGTTAGTCGACGACCCTCCCGACTTCTTGGCGATGAGCATGGTCAGGGCGAACGCCGCCACGCCTCCGACGGAGGCCAGTATAGGGGTCGTGTATGAGCTTCCGTCCAGCAGCCCGAACAGCGTGAAGTTGACGGTCAAGGCGGCCACGGCGAAAGTCCCGGCTCCTGACGACACGCCCATGATGTACGGGTCGACGAGAGGGTTGCGGATGACCGCCTGGTAGATCGACCCTGCGACGGCTAGCCCCATGCCCACGCCGACGGCGGCTATAGCTCTGGGCAGGCGAGAGTCGTAGATCGCGCTCTCCACGTCGGTGAGGTTCGAGCCGCCCTTCTGTATGGACGATATCATGGCGGACAGGGCGTCCCCCAAAGATATGGTCCCGTACGGCCCGAACGACAGGCATGCGAGGAACATGACGAACGCCAGCACGGCCCCTGCGACGAGGACGAGGACGAGCCTGCGCTTGTTCTGCCTGGTCTTTGAGCGGCTCGCGTCGGATGCGCCTGCGATTTTATTCAGCCTGTTCCGGACATATCGCATCGGCGGCTCTTTTTTGACGAGTTTGATGTAAAGCAACAGGATGACGAACGCCGCAAGCACGATTGCCGATACAATCGCAACGTAGTTGGGGCTCCCGTCACTCTCGATGGGAAGCGCGTATCCATCGATGGCGTAGAACCCTCCGTCGGTGCCTGAATAGAAGGCGCCGTCGATCAGGGTAGGGGCCGCCATGCAGTAGTTCGCCACCTCTTTAGGCTGTTGGAACTTCCAAACCTCCTGGCCGTCCATGTCGAGCAGGCGTATGTATCCGCCCGTGCGGTAGTCCGCGTACACGATAGTGTCGCCGTTTAGGAGAAGCAGCCCCGCCTTTGCAGACTCGAAGGAGTCGTTGAGGGCTTCGATATTCCCGTCGGGCGACATCCTGCTCAGAGAGTTCTTCACTCCAGAGAAGTAGACTCCCTTGAACTGCTCCGTGTCGACTGGGAGCACGTAGGTGCCTACAAGGCCGATTTCGTTGTATGCGACACGCGTGAAGGACTTGCCGTCGAACGTGTATGCGGCTATGCCGCCGATCACGCTGTTCATGCCTCGGCCTTCGTTGAACGACACATATATCGTTCCGTCGACGACGGCGGGGACCCCCACCGAGCCGGTGGTGTAGTCCTCGCCCTTGGAGTTGACGGTGGTGCGTGTGAAGACCTCTTCCGACGCGATTATTTTGCCGTTGGTCTTGTCAATTGCGTAAAGGACTCCATCCAACGCGCCGACGAACAAGTTGTCTCCATGTATCGTGGGGTTGGAGTAATAGACGCGCCCGTTGATCTCCGTCTCCCACAAGATCGCCATGTCGCTCTTTCCAAACCCTGGGTCCAAAGCGTACACCTTTCCGTTCGTGGATGCGAAGAATATGGCCCCTGAATCGTAAATCAGCGACGCGGGGCCTGTGGCATACACGTTCCCGACCAGCGTGCGACCCTCGTCGGGCGACACGGGTATGCCTATCTCGGCCACGCTGCCCGGCCCCTCCTCTATGTTTATCCTGTATATGTGGCCGTTCGACGCGGGAATGAAGACGTACCCGCCCGCGACGGCGCCAGTCGCCACCTCGTAGCTTCCTCTGGGATACGCGAAATGCCAAAGCTCCTCGAATGTGAACCTGTCGTACGCGTACAGCACAGGAACCCCGTCACCCATGCCGCCGCTCGTGGTGAACAAGACCTTGTCCCCGACGACGAGCGCGGAGTCGTCCACGTATATGCCGCTTCCATAGCTTTGGGCGAACGTGACCGACGCCTTGCGCTCCAAATCTAGTTCAGACGTCTGGCTGGCGCTGTTCGCAGAGTCTCCCAAGACCATCGTCCATGCCGAGCGGTAGTCCGGCGTCTCAGACGGAAGGATGCCGTCGGGGTAGAATCCGAGGGCGACATCGCCGCCATTGTATCCCGTCGATGACGTGAGCGTCTTTTCGTACCATGCGCCGCCCGCCCATTCGTAGTACGTCCACGTCGAAGTGACCGAGGTTTTTTTGGATGCCTGATCTTTGGCATGGTTCTTGTCTTCGATTGTGGCGGAGCTTATGCCACCGACTACGAAATCGCCTCCGGACAGATGGTGTTCTATTCCAAGCCTGTCCAAGGCGTCCGATATGACCTCCAGTACCGTCGTCTTCGTTACGTCCGCGTCCGTCCAATACGTCTCCCCGTTCCCCATGTCTATGAGGACGGCAGGGCCGGCAGGACCCTCCCCGGACACATCTAGGGCGAGCGACAGCGGAACGAGCATCAGGAAGGCCGCCAACACGGCTATGGTTGTTGTTTTTCTCATCGGATCACTCATCGTAGTTCATTTCTTTAGTTATTGTCAGATAGTCTCTGAAGTCGTCGCCTATGTATTTCGGGACGACGATCCCGTCGCCGAACGATCCAGGGTGCAGTATCCTTGCTACGAGCTCGGTTATCTGGGCCGCACGCGGGCTCGGGCGGGATGCCAGGCTGGCCGAGGACTCCTCGAACACGTATATGTCCCCGTTCTTGAACGCGTCCGTCCGCTTCCATTCCGCAGGGAGGCCGTCCAAGAGCTTCTGATAGTCGGCTTCGTTGGGCTCCCCCTCATATCCCACTATGAGGATGTATTCGGGGTTGTATTTGAATATGGACTCGCTGTTGACCTGTTGCCATCCGTTGATCGAGTCATACGCGTTCGTGGCGTAGTTGAACTCTAGTATGTCCGAGAGGTACGTGTCAGAGCCGGACACCCAAGGGGCCTTGTCCGTGCTCAGGGCTACCATAACGCTCGGATATCGCTTCAGGTTGTCGTCGTCCAGCGTCCCTTGGATCGCGTTGAGCGCGTCGTTGAGGGAGTCGATGACCCTTTTCGAGCCCATCTCGTACCCCATGCCCGTCCCCACCATATGGGTGTTGTCCAGGATCGTGTCTATGCTCTCGCCGTCGTTGGTGACGATCACGTTCACTCCTTTGTTGCGGAGCTTGTCCGCCATGGCGACATGGCTCGCCTGGCTCGATATGCATACGACGAGGTCGGGATTCTGCTTCAGGATGAGCTCGAAGCTGGGGTTGGAGTACCCCCCGACTATGGCGATCCTGCCTTTGATCTGCGCCTCCACGACCGACATGGGGAAGTCGCTGTACAAGTCGGTGCCCACGATCGCGTTCAGGCCGCCGATCGCAACTACCGTCTCGGTGACTGACGGGGCGAGGGTTATCACCCTCTTCGCCACCGGATAGCCGTAGTAGCTGACGCCCGTCGAGTCGACGGCGGGCGTGGGCGACCCGCCTTCGGCACATAGCGCCCATGCGACTGCGGAGTAGTTTGCAACGAGTATCTCCGACGGGTCTCCGTCCACCTTGGTCCACGTCCTGTCCCCGATCTTCGTCACATACAGCCCCCAAGAAGCCGTGCCGCCGCTGTCTGGCTTTGAATCGATGGAGTAGACCGTGCTGTTGTTGTAACCTATCTGGAAGCCTTCCGCGTCGCAAGCGTATGTCAAGGCGGACAACGCGTCGGGGCGTTCGGACAGGTCCACGCTGACGAACGTTATGTCGCGCCCTCCGAAATCGATTATGATTCCGTCCGTCGGCCCGGCTGGGGACTGCGTAGAAGTGGCGGCTATCGCGAGCGACGCGCCCAATATTATCAACGCGACAGAGATCGTCAGTTTGGCTGTGTTTCTCATCCGAGGCCTCC
>JAITOF010000032.1 GCA_031290095.1 Candidatus Methanoplasma porotermitis | reverse complement strand
GTACTGCAAACAGTTATCATCAACATACGCAATCACATGCATGTGTCCAAGTCCGGGGACGGCATAGAGACGCACGGTTTCGGCGTGAAGGATCTGAGGAAGTTGCTGGCAGACGCCCGCAAGAGCCTGGGTCCTGCAGGCATGGACCGGTTTCAGGAGCGGATCGCGTTCGTCCGCAGCCGTCTTTCGGGCAGGTCGGTGGCCGAATCGTCTATATCTGCGGGAATCAGCGTGAGGAGCGGATACAACATACAGGCCGTATGGAACAAATATGGCCCGAAGGGGCTGTATCCCAATTTCTCAGGCGGCAGAAAGCCGAAGATGAGCGCGCAACAGCTCGTTCAGTTCCATGACGAATACCACAGGCGCCGCATGAGCGCCAACGAGTCGCGGGAATACATCCGCGAAGAGTTCGGCATAGAGTATTCTCAAAAACAGATCTACATAATAATATCCAAGGTCTCCTCGATGACGCCTGGGGAAGTGGGGTCGGACGACGAGAGACGACGCGAGGAAGAGAACAAGAAGGCCGCCGACGGCCCTGCGACCGTCATGCCCGCGCACACTCCGAGCGCGTCCTTCGAACCAGCGCCGTCGAGCGCCGTCGAGCACGCCGCGCCACGGGCGGCGAGGCCCGCCGTAAGCTCCGCTAAGCCGGACGCCGCCCCTCACGCAGAGGCCGCGCGTGCGGCCACGGCGGTCGACGCCCCCAAGGTCCCAGACAGCACGCGGCCTAAAGCCGTTGCGACGCCTGGCCGGCCTGCGCAGAAGACTGTGCCGGCATCCGTCGATCGGCCCGCCGCGAAGGCAGGCGCCTCCTCCCCTCCTGCCGTTCCCGAGAAAAGATATGACGGCGACATCGACGCAGGACGCGCCCTCCTAGGAAAACGCCAGGTGCGCGCCGCGCCTGCCGTGACGCGCCCTGAGAATGCCCCTGAAAGGCATGTGGAAGAAAAACAGGCCGGCGCCCCGCCCCTGCCGGACGCGCCAGAACAGAAGCCCGAAGCCCTGCCCGAGGCGAAGGACAAGGCGCCTGCCCCGGCTGCGACGGTCGTAGAGGGGCTCGTCGAGGAGGTGGCGTCGGCATCCTCGGAGAAGAAGCCGCGCGACATGGCCGCCATGATGAAGGGCTGGTCTCGCGACGCGGTGAAGAAGACCGCCGCAAGGACTGGACCGACGAGGATCAACGACGAAGTGGCCGACGTCATGAAGCTTACCGTGCCCGACTTGAGCGAGGCGGATATTCTGACGTCAGAGGACTCGGAGACGCATCTTGTGGCCGACGACGGGATGGAGTCCTATGACCGCGTGTTCCGTTCGAAGCCGTTGCGCCGGGAAGACGACATGAACCGGAAGATAACGCAGGGCCGCCTCAGGTTCTCCAAAAAACCGTGACACGGCATAGAGCTGCGGAAGAACGGCCGTGTTCAACGCCCAGAACGGGGCTGTTAATAAGAAGTTTTATAAGCACGCCCCTGTTAAGGCGCGGTACAGGTGTTCAAATGGTAGATTTCAAAGCTATCGTAAACGATGTGAAGACCGGCAAATCGTACAACGTTGCCGTGTCAGGCCACCACGCGAACTCTCTGAATGGTAAAAACATCGGAGAGATCGTGGATGGAATTTTCGTAGGTCTCCCGGGATACAAGCTAAAAATCACTGGCGGAAGCGACGGGAACGGGACCCCTATGAGAAAGGACCTCCCCGGACCGAAGAGAAGGAAGCTCCTTCTCTCCGACAGCTTGGGTTTCCATGAGAGGTATCCGGGAGAGAGGAAGAGGACCGCCGTCCGCGGGTCCACGATATCCAGTGAAATAGTTCAGGTAAACCTTGCAATCGCGGAATACGGACCAAAGTCCGTTGAGGAGTCGTTCGCTAAGCCGGCCGATGCTCCCGCGGAGAAACACTGATGAAGGTCCCCAAACAGCCCGAAATCAACATAGGGATGATCGGCCATGTTGACCACGGGAAGACCACGCTCACAAAGGCCCTGTCGGGAGAATGGACCGACCGCCACTCCGAGGAAGTGAAGAGAGGAATTTCCATACGCCTCGGATACGCCGACGTCGCGTTTTACAAATGCCCCTCATGCGAGGGCACCTCCTCGTTCGGGACGGCCGCAAAATGCAAGAACTGCGGCTCGGAAGCCGAGTTCCAGAGGTCCGTCTCGTTCGTGGACGCCCCTGGTCACGAGACTTTGATGGCCACGATGCTGTCCGGGGCCGCCCTGATGGACGGCGCCCTGCTCCTTGTGGCGGCTAACGAGAAATGTCCCCAGCCTCAGACCAAGGAGCACCTTATGGCGCTGTCGATAGTCGGCATCGACAAGATCATCATCGTCCAAAACAAGATAGACATCGTCACAAGGGAGCAGGCGGTCGAGAACTACAAGCAGATCAAGGCCTTCGTCAAGGGCACGATCGCGGAGGACGCGCCGATAATCCCCGTGTCTGCCAACCGCGGCGTCAACATCGACATGCTCATCGAGACCATTGAAAAGGTGATAGTCGCAAAGACCAAGAAGGACAAGGCTAAGCCGGCGCTCATGCATGTCGCGAGGTCTTTCGACATCAACTCCCCCGGAACGTTGCCCAACGACCTGAGGGGTGGAGTGCTGGGAGGCACGCTGATCCAGGGAAAGCTAGGAATCGGCGACGAGATCGAGATCGTTCCCGGAAGGAAGGTCGAGGTCGCAGGCAAGCCCATCTACGAGAAGATATCCGCAAGGATCGTCTCTCTCCAGGCAGGCGGCAGGAGCGTCAAAGAGGTCGTCCCGGGAGGGCTCATAGCCATCGGGACCGGCCTAGACCCCACCATCACCAAGTCGGACGGCCTCACCGGCCGCGTGGTCGGAACTCCCGGCAACCTGCCGAAGGTCGCCCATGACTTCGTGATGAAGACTACCTTGCTCGACAGAGTGGTTGGGTCTTCCGCAGACCTGGTGGTCGACGAGATAAAGAGCAACGAGCCCCTTATGCTGAGCGTCGGGACGGCCACCACCGTAGGCGTAGTCAAAAGTGCAAGGAGCGACTCTGCCGAAGTGGCCCTCAAGATTCCGGTGTGCATACTTCCAGGGCAGCGGGTCGCCATATCCCGAAGAATCTCCAACAAGTGGAGGCTCATAGGATACGGCATCGTAGAGCAATGAATTGTTATGCAAACAGTGGTCTTGGACACCAACGCGTTGCTGATGCCGTTCGAGATACGGATTAACCTGGACGTAGCCCTCAGGGACCTTCTGGGCGAGGTGAGATGCGTCGTCCCAGGCCCGCTGATAGGCGAGCTCAAGCGCTTGGACCACAAGTACGCCAAAGCCGCGTTGGAGCTTGCCAGGAGATACGAGATCATACAGACGGAGAACGACGGCGACAAGGCGGTCATGGAGGTCGCGATCGCCACCGACGGCTATGTCCTGACCAACGACAAGGACCTCAGGTCAAGTTTAAGAAAAATCGGCGTGCCGGTGATATATCTCCGCTCAGGCACGCATCTTGTGACTAATTGATCATATCAGGGGTTTCGGAAGGTCCTCCGGCACGGCGCCGTCGAACGGCCCCTTTCCGATTTCTTCCAGCTTCCTGGATATCAGCATCCTCCCGACGTCGGAGACTCCGAACACCGGGATCTTGCTTCCCGCCGTGTACACCCCGCGACGCTTTGCCTCCTCTCTCACGGAATGCGACGCGCACCCCGTGACGATGTCGCAGTTCTCGAACAGGACGGCGGCTTCGTCCTCGGACGAGCCCGAAATGTGTACCGCTATGACCACCGCGCCGTCGCCGTACGCGCTCTTGACGGCCCTCGCATGGTCTGCAAAGGCGACTGTCACGGCTATCCTCTTAAGGCCCATGTCCTTGGCCTTGCGCGCCCCCGCGACCATGTCTATCGCCGCCGTCTGCGGGTCCAGGACGTTCTCCCGGCCCACCTGGTCCATAACGTTCTCGATGGGGGACGTCTCGCAGATGCCGGATATCCTGCCGCCGAGGCCCTGGACTATCTCGGGGTCGCGGACCACGACGGTGCCGCACCCGTCGGCGGCTATGACGGCCGCGTCGAGTACGCCGTCCCGGATGGCGGAGCTCAGTATCTCCGACACCCCGAAGGACACGAAGTCCTTCATCCTGACCTGGCGGTCGTCGCAACACATCCCGAACGTCCTCATCCTGTACTCTACGTTCTCTTTGACGACATCGGGCGTTATCTCCTCGATCCCGCGGTATTTCTTGAAAAGCGGGCAGTATCTGACCTGCGGCTCTCCGACTTCGACCACCTTGCCGTCCTCGACGACTACGCGAGTCTTGCCCATGCATTCCATGACGTGGCGGCCCATCAGTCCAGGACCTCTGCCTTCTCTATGGTCACGGCCGGAGACGGGCGGTCGTCGCGGCCTGTTGGGAGGCTTCCGATCCTGTCGACCGCGTCCATTCCCTTCACCACCTGCCCGAACACCGGGTGCGCATAAGGCGTGGAGAAGTTCTCCTTGTCAAGGTACGTGTTGTCCACTGTGTTGATGAAGAACTGGCTGCCGCCGGTGTTAGGCCTGCCGGTGTTGGCCATCGATATCGTTCCGCGTATGTTGGAGTGCCCCTTGCCGAACTCGTCCTGTATCGTGTACCCGGGGCCGCCTCTGCCCGTGCCCTCGGGGTCGCCGCCCTGTATCATGAAGTTCGGTATGACGCGGTGGAACGCCGTGCCGTCGTAGAACCCTTCTTTGACAAGCTTCACGAAATTGCCGGTGGTGACCGGCATGTCCGTATGGAGCGCGATCTCGACATCGCCAAAGTTCGTGTGGAGTATTACTTTCGTCATTGCATCGGGAAACGGACGGAGGGATAAAAACCTGTTTGGTTCGATTGTGTTTTCCGAGACATGCGCGGCCTCGAACGTCGACGCGACGCTATGGCGTGCCGCATACGTTTCTCTCGCCCTGCATCCGTTTTCCTGCGGAAAATATGGCTCGCTGACGCTGTATGTCGCGCATGCGTCGTCGTTGATGCGACCAGCGTGCTTGCACAGGAACATTCCAAAACGATTCGGGCGTTTTTCAAACAGCCAGCAATAAAAACGAGGCCTGTTGCAGTTGGCTTCGAAGTGCCTGCTTGTGCGTTTGCATAGGCAATG
>JAITOF010000019.1 GCA_031290095.1 Candidatus Methanoplasma porotermitis | reverse complement strand
AGGTCCAGGTCCTCGGCCAGCTTCCTCCTGAGGGCGCCCGCGCTCTCGTATGTGGCCTTCCACGGCCCTGCGACGAGGAACAGGAGGTCTCCGTCCACGATGCCCGTCCTCTGCTTGAGCGCCTCCAGTATCTCTGGGGTGAAGTATTTGGTTATGTTGCTTTCAAGCTTCCCCTTCTCGCATCTCATCCAGGTCAGGCCTCCGAGGCCGACCTTCTTGGCATACACGATGTAGCGGTCGATGTTGTTCCTTCCGATCTTGTCCGCAAAAGCGGACTCTATCCTGACGCCTGCGACTATGCCGCCTGACGAGATTATACGTTTGAAGATGTCGTACGGCGCGTCTTTGACCACGTCCGTGAGGGACACGAACTCCAAGCCGTACCTCATGTCCGGCTTGTCGGACCCGAACCTCTCCATGGCGTCGCGATAGCCTATCCTGGGGAAGGGGGTCGGCATCTCCTTCCCGTAGAGGCCTTTCCAGACGTGGGACACCATCCCTTCGACGAGGTCCTGGATGTCCTTTATGTCCTCGACGAACGACATCTCTATGTCGAGCTGTGTGAACTCCGGCTGGCGGTCCTTCCTGGAGTCCTCGTCGCGGAAGCATCTTGCAACCTGAAAATAGCGGTCGACCCCGCCCACCATCAGCATCTGCTTGAACAGCTGAGGGCTCTGCGGCAGGGCGTAGAACGTGCCAGGGTGGACCCTTGACGGCACTATGTAGTCCCTTGCGCCCTCGGGAGTGGATTTTGCAAGGATCGGCGTCTCTATGTCCAAGAACCCTTGGCTTTCAAGGTAGCTCCTTGCGAGGCTTGTGAACCTGCTGCGGAACTCCAAGGCGCGGATCATCTCGGTCCTTCTGAGGTCCAAGTACCTGTACTTCATCCGGGTGTCCTCGTTGGGGAGGACGCTCTCCTTCTGGTCGCCGAGCTCGAACGGCGGCGCGGCAGATCGGTTGAGGACCTCCGCCGCAGTGACGAGGACCTCGATCTCCCCGGTCGGGTTCCTGGCATCGTCCGTGCCTTCTACCCTCTTCCTGACCACGCCGTCGATGGAGACCGCCGATTCGCGGGTGAATCCTTTCATCGCATCTGCAATCAGCGTCGCGTCGGCTCCCTGCGGAAGGTCCTCGGGGTCGAACACGGCCTGTGTTATCCCGTATCTGTCGGCGAGGTCTATGAACGCCACCCCGCCATGGTCTCTGGAGAACCTGACCCAGCCCTGCAGGCATACTTTCTTCCCTATGTCCGCCAGCCTGAGGCTTCCGCATGTGTCGGTCCTTCTCATCAAGGTCACCTGTAAGGTATTGGATGCGACAAAGAACAGCGAAATATAAATTCATTTGTACGCACGCGCCACGACTGGCGCAGGAACGGCTATGCGCGGCTCCCGGTCAGCGGTTCAAAAGATTGGGGAGATAGTCGTTCGGGTCCTTGACGACGTTCAGCACGATGGACGTGTTGGTCTTCTTGACTCCTTTCGTACCGTTTATCTTCTTCACCGTCTCCGAGAACTCCTCCCTGTCGAGGCAGGATATCCATACTATGCAGTCCGCGTCTCCCGTGACGTCGAATATGGATATCACCTGGGGGATGTTCTTCATCTCGTTCAGGGCCTCCACCACGTTGTCGGCGTAAATCTGGACTATCCCCATGTACTCGAACCCGAGGTTCATATAGTCCACCTTGGCGCGATATCCTTTGATGACCTCCTTCGTCTCCAGCGCCTTGACGCGCTGGATGAGGGTGGTCGGATGCACGCCGAGCTTCTTGGCGATCTGCCTGTACGACCCTTGGCTGGACGTGCAGAGGAGTTCGATGATACGCTTGTCCAATTCATCATAGTCTTCAATGCTCGCCATGTCGCACCTTTCTGACGTAATCGCATCATCTATTTATTATCTTATTATTTTACCAGTGTCGATGACGGAAGAGATATTCAGGCGCGACGGGTATGTTTTTGAGTTCGAGGCCGTCGTCGTCTCCGTCGAAGGCGACCTCGTGGAGCTTGACTCGACCGCGTTCTACCCCGGAGGCGGCGGGCAGGCATGCGACACCGGGACGATCCGCCAGACCCCTGTGACCGAGACGCTCTACGAGGGCGGGAGGATCGTCCACCGCGCCCCCGGAAGCGGCCTCGCGCCCGGAGATAGAGTATGGTGCAGCGTGGACTGGGACAGGCGTTACGGCCTGATGCAGGGACATACTGGCGAACACCTGCTGTTCTGCGCCCTTAAACGGCAAGACCCTGAGCTGGAGGTTGTGAAGATATCGATAACCCCCGACGACAGCCACGTGATAGTAGATCACGACCCCGGATGGGATGCCGTCCATGACGCGGTGGCGTTTGCAAACTCCGCGATACGCGACAACCTGTCGATCGCCAAGAGCGTGATGTCGAGGAACGACCCCGACCTAGAGAAGGTGAGGATAAAACTGGACCGCATCGCCGAGGACGAGGACGTGTCCGTAGTGTCCATCGGCGACATAGACGTGTCTGCATGCAGCGGCGTGCATGTGATGGAGACCGGCGAGCTGGAGATGATCGTCGTCGACCGCAAGGTCTCCGCCGGGAAGAACGGCACTGCGATACATTTCAAGGTCGGGCGCAAAGCGGCGGACGCCGCCCTCGGCCTCGCCTCCGTGTGCCTCCGGGCCGTCGACGAAGCCGGGACCAAGCCTGAGGACATGGTGCGGTGGGTCGCCAACGCCAAGCGCGACCTCGACGCATGCAGGAGCGCGGCAAAGGCGCTGGTGAAAGAGAGCCTCAAAGCCCTGAAGCCCCGCATCGTCAACGGGACGCCGGTGTTCTCCGGCGTGTTCCCCGGCGCGGAGCGCTCCGTGCTGACAGACTTCGCAGAGTCCGTGCGCTCCAAGGGCGGGGTGGCCGTGCTCCTGTCGACGGACGGGCAGGCCTCTGTGGTCCTAGCGTCCGGGACGGATAGGACGGACTGCGGGAGGATTCTCGCGGACGTGTTGGGAGAGTTCGGCGGCAGAGGCGGCGGCAAGAAGGACTTCGCCCAAGGCGGAGCGGCCGACGCGGGATCCGCGGAAGCGCTGATGGAAAGGCTCCTGAGCGAGACGGAGCGTTCCTTAAGTTAATTAATGAAAAGTGCATTGGAGATGCAGTATGGCAGGAATGAGAGGAGTCAACCCGCGTCAGATGCAGCAGGCCATGAAGAAGATGGGCATAAAGCAGACGAACGTGGCAGACGTCGTGGAAGTGGTGATACGAACCCGCACGACCGAGATCGTCATACCCCGCGCCGACGTGGTCTGCGTCGACATGCAGGGCAGCAAGAGCTACCAGATCTCAGGGGACGAGCACACCCGCCCGGTCGGGTCCGTCGAATCTCCCGGCCAGGTCGAAGAGACGTTCCCGGAAGAGGACATACAGCTTGTCGTCTCTCAAACCGGGTGCGACAGGGAATCCGCCGTCGGCGCGCTGAAAGAGGCCGTCGGCCAGCCTGCGGAAGCCATCCTGTGCTTGATGACGAGGCGATGACATGTGCCTCGCCGTGCCTGGAAAGATAATAAGGATCGAGGGCGACGACGGATACGTCGACTTCGGGGGCGTCGTCCGCAGGGCTAACGTCTCGATGGTAGAGGCAAAAGTAGGAGACTGGGCCGTCGTCCACGCCGGTTTCGCGATAGAGGTCATGGACGACAAAGAGGCGGAAGAGACGCTCAAGCTGTGGAACGAGGTCTTGGACAGCGACAAGACCTGCTACCGCTGAAATCCGACGGCGCCGCCTAGCGTTTGCTTCGATCTTAGTTTTCGGCCTAGACGACGGGTTTCAGCGATTTTCGCCCATATTGCGTTCGGCATGTTTTGATCCGGCTCCCTCGGCCCCTCGAAGACCGGACGAGGGCCATGAACGGCAGCCTTGGGCGTTCCATGTCGATGGGGCTTCTACAGATGCTGTTCGCATATTAACTCTAAAAATGGTAGTAAATATACATTTCCACAGTAGATATGAATCATATCTCATCGGTTGCTCTATAACAGATTATCGCAAAAAATGATGCTATCGAACTCGTGTGACAACGTTTATGACAATACAACAGTGAATACAGTGCAATTTGTCCATATTTGAAGACATGATTTGACTGCCGTCACACTAACGCCGACTGCGTAAGGTTGAGATTTTAAACTTGTTATCAACCTATAATTAAGTAAATACGGCAAATGTATATAAATTCCAAAACAACAACATGCTCATGTACAATATAGTACGTTATACGGGAAGCTTGATTGCGACCGCCTGTTCGGGGGATGGCGTGCCTTTCCGCCTGTCGTCCCTCGACAGCCTTGAACGCCTGATCTGTCCGCGCGAGGACGGAGCCTGCGGGAGCGCGGGCGCATGAAGCCTTACGCTTACGCGGCCGTCCTGGCCGTAGTCGCGATGGCAGTCGCAGGCGCGTTCCTCGCCTCCGACCAAGGGGCGCCTTGCGCTGACGCGTCCGCATCCGACAACAGCGGCAATATCCACTGGGATCTGACCGAAGGCGTGCTCACGCTGACCCTGAACTCCGGCGGCGGCACGGACATGGAGGGGTATGGGCGCGGCGCGGCGCCGTGGTACGGCGATCGCCTCCACATTGCAGAAATCCTCGTTGGCGACGGGATAACGTCCATAGGCAGATATGCGTTCTACGGATGTCGCGCCCTGTCGTCCGTCACAATCTCCGACGATGTGGCTTACATAGACGACTACGCGTTCTACGGATGTCGCGGCCTGCCATCCGTCGTCATCCCTGGAAACGTGGAGTACGTCGGCATCGGGGCGTTCTCTGAATGCTACGCCCTGTCCTCCGTCGTCATCCCCGGAAGCGTGGAGTGCATAGGCTACCTTGCGTTCCAATACTGCCACTCTCTCGCCTCCGCCGTCATCTCCGACGGCGTGAAGTCGATAGACGACTCTGCGTTCTACGAATGCTACGCCCTGTCCTCCGTCGTCATCCCCGGAAGCGTGGAGTACATAGGAGACTTTGCGTTCACGAGCTGTCGCGCCCTGTCCTCCGTCTCCATCCCCGGAAGCGTGGAGTACATAGGCCACGGGGCGTTCTTGAACTGCCACATGCTCTCCTCGGCCGTCATCTCCGACGGTGTGAGGTACATCGGCTCCTACGCGTTCTCCGAATGCTACGCCCTGTCCTCCGTCGTCATCCCCGGAAGCGTGAGGTCCATAGGCGACTGTGCGTTTGCCAACTGCTACGCCCTGTCCTCGGCGACCATAATGGCATCCAACCTCACCTTGCCCGCCAACGTGTTCAACGGCGACTCTTCGCTCGTCGCCATATCCATGCACAACCCCTCCGCCCCGTCGAATGCCGGCACGCAGTATGGCCCGTCTAACGCCGTGTCCCCTCGTGCGATAATAATCTACTATGACGACACCGTCGCCGGCCCCGTCTACGCAACGCAGTCCTCGAAGGGGGCCGTGACCCTCTCTGGGTTCTCGGGCGCGGTGCAGATAGGCAAGACGGCGTGGAACCGTGACGTCAAGACGATCGTCAGCGGCGAGTCGTTCCCTGCGTCAAGCCTGTCAGGCGCCAAGGTCGCGTACGCGTCCAAAGGCATCAGTCACGTCGTTGTCGCGTCCTCTGACTCCGGCTCGACCATAACGCCGTCCGGATCCATCAGCGTCGCAGACAGGGGAATTGTGACGTTCTCCTTCTCCGCAAAGCCCGGATATGTAATAACTGCGGTAGAGATAGACGGCTCTAACGACCCCTCCGCTGTCGTTGCAGGGACGTATGCTTTCACTAATGTGGACTCAGGCCACGCGATAAGCGTGACGTCCAAGCTTTTAGCCCTCGGCAATGCCGATGTCGTAGGAGACGGCGGCTCGACCTCGAGCAACGGAGGCTCTGACGATGCCAACGTCGGAGGAGGCTCGATCAACGGAAGCAGGCCCGGCAACAGCAGCGGCTCGAGCAACGGAGGCTCTGACGACGCCAACGTCGGAGGAGGCTCGGGAGGCGACGTCCCGGTCGTCGGCATAGGGGGCCACGATGGCTCTGTTTCCGGCGCGACAGTGGTTCTGACAGCCATCGTCGCATCGCTCGCCAGCTCTGTCGCCCTGTGGCTCGTGATCAGGCGCCGCTGAGCAGGCCGACAGACAGAAAGCCGCTCGAAACATCTTCCATAAACCGTTTCCAAGTATTTTTTAAACGTCGCCAGCTCCTATGATTTTGCCTCCTCCTGCGACCGGCGCAGGAATGCGAAAGCTTGGAGGGTGATGTTGCCGTAGATGCCGACTAGTATCTCATAACGGCCTGCGGGCATCCTGCCGCCCTCGCCTTTTACATATGTCAATCGCCGAACTACGTTATGCGTGTCCACGCGTCGCCTTCGCGTATAAAATCGATTCAGAATGCGCACGCGCGACGGCTCCATCAGGGCGGATGGAGCCAGAAAGGCCTGAAAACTCGACGTTAAATAACATGAATGCGTTGGACGGAGCAACTGCATGCACATAAAAACGCAGTGTACGACGCAATCGCGCACCGCTTTGCGTTCGTTGGCTTGCGGGAGTTGAGTGCAATCATGACACATATTTTCGGGACGGGGCGCTCCGCCCTCCTTTCGACATGTGCCGCGCCCGCGACGGACACGGCGAAAGAATCTTTGTATGAAGGCCCGGGACGCGCCCGTCCTGGGCAGGGTTCCCATGGGGGGGGGGGGCTGCATGCCTTCCTCCTGCGTGGAGACGCTCCTCGGAGCGTGCGTGAATGAGTGCACGTGCTTATGCGACCGTCTTGGCCGTCATAGCCTTGGCCGTGGCGGGCGCGTTCCTGTTATCTGAGCAGGGGTCGCCCTACACCGACGCGACGGACGCGTCCGGTACCGACGACAGCGGCAACATCCGCTGGAATCTGTCCGAAGGAGTCCTCACGCTGAGCTTGGAAGACGGCCACACCGACACGGTCATGACGAACTATGAGGATCCTGAGGACGTGCCGTGGCTAGAATATAGCGACGAAATCGTCGGTGGCGTCGTTGAACGCGGGATAACAAACATAGGCAGCATGGCGTTCGCCGGATGCTACGCCCTCGCCTCCGTCGACATACAGGGAAACGTGGGGTCCATAGGCTACGGGGCGTTTGCCGGATGTGCCGCCCTCGCCTCCGTCACATTCAACGGCGACGCGACTTCCATAGGCGGCCACGCGTTCGAGAACTGCAGCTTCCTCGCCTCCGTCGACATACAGGGAAGCGTGGGGTCCATAGGCTACGGGGCGTTTGCCGGATGTGCCGCCCTCGCCTCCGTCGACATACAGGGAAGCGTTGGGTCCATAGGCTACGGGGCGTTTGCCGGATGTGCCGCCCTCGCCTCCGTCAACTTAAATGTCGTCGCTTCTTCCATAGGCGAGTCTGCGTTCAAAAAATGCTACGCCCTCTCATCCGAAGACAACACG
>JAITOF010000009.1 GCA_031290095.1 Candidatus Methanoplasma porotermitis | reverse complement strand
CCTGTACCGGTGACTTTGTCGGCGTCGGAGCCGTACGACCATGATATCGAGCCGTTGGAGGGCGGGTCCACGGTCACGAGGGCATAGCCGCTGGCGATGCCGAACGTCGCAGCCATGGTCACGTCCGCCGTTACGAGCTTCGCATGGGTGCCGTCGCCGGAGCCGTCCGACCACTTCACGAACACGTAGCTCGTGTCGGCTTTCGCTGTGAAAGTCACGTCCGTGTTCTTCAGCACGTAGAACGAGCCTGTTCCGGCGACTTTGTCGGCGCCGTCGCCGTACCACCATTCGATCGAGCCGTTCAAGGGGGTGTCGACGGTGACGTGAGCATACTGCCCTGAGCCGTTGCTCCCGAAAAGGACGTCGATTTCTGTGTTTGCTGTTATCTCTCTGGCGTAAGGGTTCACGCCTGTGACGTAGGTGTCGGACTTGGCGACGACGGTCCATTTCACGAACACGTATTTCGCGGCGGCGGTCGCCGTGAAAGCCGCCTTGGCGTCCTTTGGCACGTAGAACGAGCCGGTCCCGGCGACTTTGTCGGCATCGGCGCCGTACGACCACTCGACCGAGCCGTTCAAGGGGGTGGTGACAGTGACTTTGAAGTAGTCGTCAGAGTCGCCGAACGTCGCGCTCACCTTCACGCCCTCTGTTGTCTTCAGGACGTAAGGGTTGTCGCCAGTGACGACAGAGCCGACGGTCCACTTCACGAACACGCGGTCCTCTGCGGGAGTCGCCGTGAAAGTGACGTTCGTGTCCTTGCGGACGTTGAAGGGGCCAGATCCTCCAACCACTGCGCCGTCGACGTTCACGTACTGCCAACGTATCGTTCCGTCGCTATCCGACGGCTTGTTCACATCCACGCTGACGTATGTGTTCGAGGAGTTGTCCGCAAAGACTGCGGTAACAGTGGCGGAAGACGACGCCCGCGACAGGGTGTGCGGAGTGGACCCCACCTTTCCGGCCGAAGTGTCCCAATAGACGAACACGTTGGGTGACGTCGTCGAAGCCGCGAGAGTCAAGGTTGCGTTCTTTTGTATCCTTATGACGGCATCGGCGTAAAGAACGTCAGTCACGTCCTCGTCATACCCGGTCATGTTCGCGACATATGAATACTTGACATCGCCCCTGCCTGCGGGGGATATCTTCAGCGTCAGAGCCACGGTGTCGCTCAGAGTCCCGAACGTCGCGACGACTGTTTTGTCGACGTCGCCGACGTTCAGGGCATCCGTCAAAGACGACGTATGAAGGTCGCCAGCCCAATACACGAACACGTCAGGCGCGACGGCGACGGCCTCGAAGGTCACGTCCGTGTTCACGGGTACGCGTATGGCTGCAGGCAGAACCGATTCGTCAAGCGTCTCGCTGACTGCCGCCGACGCGTAGTAAGAGTGCTTCACGCCTCCCCTTCCGCTGCCTGCCCGGGATATGACGACTTCGACGGTGTCAGACAGCAGGCCGAAGTGCGCAGTGACGCTCTTGTTCGCGTCAAGCTTGACGACCTTGGCGCTAAGGGAGCTTGCGACGGCGCCGGACCAGCGTACGAACACGTTGGACGTGGACGGTGCCACTGAGGCCGTGAGATTCACGTCAGTGCCTGCAGGAGCGTATATCGTCGCGTCGGAAGATATCGTCCCAGCCACGTCGTGCGAATCGACGGAGTACTGGTAGCCTACGGCGCCCGCGCCCGTGCCAGACATGACGACAGAGAGAGACTTGGTGGCCGCGAGGTATCCGAAGTGCGCGACAACCTCTTTGGATCCGTCAACGAGCACCACGGTGCCAGGCACGGCCGACGAGGCCGCCCCTGACCAGAATTGGAACGATGCGGTAGGGGTGTTCAGCGCAGCGAGGCTCACCGACACGCCGCCGTCGAGGGTGAACGTTCCGGCGCCGATCACGGCGGGGAGGTTCGACCCTATCGTCACCTTCACCCTTCCTGTGCCGTCCGCCCCGTCGATGTCGACCTTTAGCTCATATGACGACGCAGAGGTTGCGAAGTATGCGACGAGCGCGACGTCCGTCGTCGGCGACGTCGCGACGGCCACGGGGTCCGTGCCGTACTCTCCCGCCCAGTATCCGAAGACGTATGTCAGTTTAGGAACGGCTTTGACGTACACAGTCGTGCCTGAGGCTACGTTGACGGCGCTTCCTGGCGCCTCATGGAATATGTTATTGTCAAGAGAGAACACGAACCCTCCCTTCAAGGGGTCAAGGGTGGCGGCCGACACCTTGACCGGGGCGGCGGAGAAGTGCGCCACATATGTCGTCTCCAGCACAGGGGACTGTGCGGGCATCTCCGGCTCGAAGGAGACCACCTTCGTGCCTTCGGTCCAATAGAGGAACGTGCTTCCCGTCGCTGGGGTCGCGAGTATGCTGACACTGCTTCCTTTCGCGATCTTCACGGCATCCCCGTCCGCAGGGGCGAACGCGCCGCCGTCGACGCTAAACTCGAACGTCCCCCCTGAGGGGCTTGACGTTGCGCGGACTAGGAACGCGTCGAGGAACTCGCCGGTTATGGAGACATCTGCGGACAGGACGGCAGTCGTGGTCGGGTCGGTTCCGTATGCGTCGGACCACTTCAAGAAAACATGGTTGGGGCCGGGGGCCGCCGTTATCCGAAGTTGCGTACCCTCGGGCATCGACACTTTCCCGGCGTAGACGAACAGGTCGGAGTACGTGGCATGTGGATCTGAAGTCTTGATTTCGAAGACGAACACCCCGCTGCCTAGCGGGGCGGCGGTCAGCGTCATAGACTTGTTGAGGCTTTCGTCAGAGAACTTGAACAGGGCGGTTACGTTCTTGTCGGCCGTGAGGGCCATGTTGTTCGACGCCGGGTTCGTCCCGTAGCCGCCAGACCATGTCACGAAGTCATACCCGGAACCGGCCTTCGCGGTCACGCTCACGACCGAGTTGTTGGACAGGTAGACGGGGCCCAAGTAGTTACGGTCGCCGCCCAGGCCGTTGATCCTGAAGGTGAACGATCCCGCGTCCAACGGGTACGACCCCACTGTCAGAAGGGCCGCGCCGCTCTTCTCTATGAAGTGCGCCGTCAGAGTGTCGCCGCCGGACTCCGTCACGGCGGAGACTGTCCCGGCGTACGTCAGCAAGGAGGAGGCGGACTGCGACCAGTAGCTGTGCACGTACCCGCCGTCCAACGTATTCACCTTGAATTGGACAGGGGACCCTACGGGGACCGCCACGCTGTCGCCCACGGTCCACGTATCGCCTCCGTCGAGCGTGTACGCGAACGTGGCCGCGCTGGATAGCGCCGGGTCCGCCACGGCCGTCACGACGGACGTGAACGCCCTCAGGATCGGATACCCGTTGTTGACCATCTTGTCTATGCCCCAGACTGTCGAGAAGTCCCAGCTCTTGGCCGTGAACGTCGCCGACTTCTTCATGTTAGCGGTGGTCTCGCCTACGACCTCGGCGGAGCTGCCGCTCCCCACGCCGGTTGAAGTGCCGGAGGTCTCCACGTCCCAGAAGCACGCGCTTGCTCCGCTCGCCCCAGACCCAGGGTACACCATGCCCAAGAACCCTCCCGTATTGTTGGCAGGGCCGACGACCGCTCCTGTGGAATACGACCTGGTGACCTCCAAGCCGTAGCCCGCGAACCCGCCTACTCGCGCGTTGCTGTACGCGGTGCCCCCCGTCAACGTGTCCTTGACGACGGACACGGCGCCGCGGGCGTAGTTGTCATGCACCTGGGCCAGGGCCTGCGGATTGTTGGCGAGTCCGGCGAACCCTCCGACACTCGCGATGCCGCCGTACCCGCTGACTTCCAAGCCCACGCGCACGTCGGAGTAACAGTACGCCACCTCCCCTGCGACTGCCCCTACGAACCCTCCCATGGACATGCCGTCGTTCTCGTTGGCGTAAGAGCTGTCGACTTTGACGGACACCTCGCCGGGGCCGGTGACCGAGGAGCCGCTTACCACTTCACCAGGCCACAAGGCTCCGAACATCCCGCCGATATTGTAATTCCCCCTGTCGGCGGCTAGGCTGCTTTTTATCGTGATGTCTCCTTTGAGGACGACCTGCACGTTCTCGACCGTGCACGGCGTAGAGATGTTAGAGTTGAACGCTCTGAGGTTGGTCCCGATGAGCGCCCCCGCGTACAAGTTGTCGGAGGACGCGGACCACGTGACGTCTATGGATGCCACCTCCAGCGTCAGGTCTTTGATGACGGAGTACTGGACGACTCCGAAGAAGCCCACGGCCTTGTACGCGCCCGTCATCCTCATGCCGGTTATCTTGTGGCCGGCACCGTCGAGGTTCCCCGCGAACGGCCTGACGCTGCTCCCTATGGGGGTCCAGTTTTCCGCGCTCAGGTCTATGTCCTATCCCAGCACGAACTGCATTTTCCAGGTGTTGCTGCTTGCGGTATAGGTCATGACCTCCTTTAGGTCGGCGGCCGTGCATAGCAGGAACGGGTCGGCGGCCGTGCCCGTCCCGCCTGAGAACGCCCCATCGGAATGATCCGAGACGCCGTCGTCGAATGTTATGAGCAACGCGCCCGATGCTATCGCTATCAGCGCGAAGGCCACAAAAAACTGCCTGCCCTGTCCTCTTCTGAATGATCCCAAGTTAACCCTCCCCTATGCGTTCGTGCGGGCGGGCGAACCTGTCGCACCACCATTGCCCTACGTCCCCCTTGAGTTCTTGTCGCAAGAATGTGTTAACGACATCCGTTTGCGCACAAGGCGACGAAGGATGTACGTTCGTCTGCGTTTTTTAATATTTCGACGATTCGCAGCGCCGCTTTGAGAGCAGACGTCTGCGAAACGTTGCGTCTGCCCCCGTCGGACCTGCCAGTCCGGTCGCGCTGGCGTCACGGCGGCCTCTTGCCCGGCATGCCCATCGTTTTCCTGGCCTCGGGAAAACGTTCGCCTGCGCCGGACGCCCTGCCCGGGCCGTCCTGCCGGCCTCGATGAAACGGCCTGCGGCCTCGCACGGGCCGCCCGGCGGCCATCAGCTTCCCCGACGGCCGCGTCCGACGGTTCCATCGACGTTCGAGGCATGCGTTGCTGAAGACGCGCATGCGACGCTCTCACGCGAGACTCCTCGTCGAAAACTGCGACCGCAACAGCGACAGGCGGGATGTCGAGCGGCTGCGGTGCAACGCGGCGCCCCGTCACGACCTCGCACATGGCCGCAACCCGGACAAAATAAAAATACGGATAGTGCAGGGGAAGGGATTTGAACCCTTGGACCACTAAGGACTAGGCCCTCAACCTAGCGTCGTTGACCAAGCTTGACTACCCCTGCGCGTTTGCTGGGAACGGGCATTCAGTAGATAAGCTTTTGTACCGCTCCAAGCACACGGGATTTCGTCCGTCCGCGCCTGCCCCGCAAAGTTTAAAATATTCTCCCACTTATTCCATATCAGTTTGATATGAATATCATACAATCAAAGGTATGAATATCAAAAGCACACTACGTGAGTCCTATGCCAAAGACTATTTACCTTGACAACGCCGCCACGACCGCGGTCAGACCCGAGGTCTTGGACGCCATGATGCCGTTTCTCACGGAATGGTACGGAAACCCTTCCAGCGTTCATGAGTTCGGCGCCCTCTGCAACGTCGCGTGCGACAAGGCCAGAGCGCAGGTGGCCAAAGTCATCGGGGCCGACCCCAAGGACGTCTATTTCACGTCCGGCGGCACGGAGTCCGACAACTGGGCCCTCAAATCCGCAGTCCTCGCCAAAAAAGAGAAAGGAAAGCACATCATAACCACCAAGATAGAGCATCACGCCGTGATGGAAACGTGCGAGTTCCTCGAGAGACAGGGGTGCGAGGTGACGTACCTGGACGTAGACGCGGACGGCCTCATAGACCTCGGCGCCCTGAAGGACGCGATACGCCCGGACACGATAATGATATCCGTCATGTACGCAAACAACGAGATAGGCACCGTGCAGCCGATAAGGGAGATAGGCGAGATAGCCCGCTCCCGCGGGATTCTGTTCCATACCGACGCCGTCCAGGCGTTCGGCCACATCCCCATCGACGTCGACAAGGACAACATAGACCTCATGAGCGCCAGCGGCCACAAGATCCACGGCCCCAAGGGGGTCGGCTTCCTCTACATGAGAAAAGGCGTAAAGCTCCCCCCGTTCATGCACGGCGGCCATCACGAGAGAGGCCGCAGGGCCGGGACGCTGAACGTCCCGGGGATAGTGGGCATAGGCAAGGCGGCGGAGGTCGCGGAGAGGGAGATGCCGGACAACATCAAGCGCGTGTCGGGCCTCCGCGATATGCTGATAGAAGGGCTTCTCAGAGAGGTCCCATACTCCAAGCTCAACGGGCATCCGACCAAGAGGCTCCCCGGCAACGTCAACATAAGCTTCAGGTACGTGGAGGGGGAGTCCCTCCTCATGCTCGTGGACGAGAAGGGCGTGTCCGCGTCCACAGGCTCGGCCTGCGCGTCCGGGTCGCTCGACCCGTCGCACGTCCTGCTTGCCATCGGGCTTCCTCACGAGATAGCCCACGGGTCCCTCAGGTTCTCCCTGTCGGAGGAGAACACGAAGGAGGAGATGGAGTACACCGTCAAAGTAGTGAAAGAGGTCGTGGAGAGGCTAAGGTCCATGTCCCCCTTGTACGAGGACATGCTGAACGGAGTGGCATGACATGCGCAATGATTTATTGAAAGAGTGCGATGCGCCCCGCAGGAGGACCTGAAATGTCCACAAAACTGGAATACAGCGACAAGGTCGTAGACCATTTCACAAACCCGCGCAACGTTGGAGAGATAAAGAACGCCAGCGGCGTGGGCACTGTCGGCAACGCCAAGTGCGGCGACATAATGAGGGTCTACCTCGACATCGACGACAAGGGCTTCATCAAAGACGTGAAGTTCAAGACGTTCGGCTGCGGCGCCGCCATCGCGACAAGCAGCATGGCCACCGAGCTGGTGAAGGGCAAGCATATCGACGAGGCGCTCGCCCTGACCAACAAAAGCGTGATGGAGGCGCTAGACGGGCTTCCGCAGGTGAAGGTCCACTGCTCTCTGCTGGCGGAAGAGGCGATCCATGCGGCGCTCTGGGATTACGCCCAGAAGAGCCATGTCACGATCGACGGGCTGAAAAAGCCAAAGTCCGACATACATGAGGACGATCACGACCATGACCATGGCGAAGAAGAGGAGTGAAAAGCGGGCCGTGACGGCGACGGCATGCAACTGGGTGATACAATGGTGATATACAACAACGTGACGGAGCTGGTGGGGAAGACGCCTCTGGTGAGGCTCAACAACATCGAGAAGCAGAAGAAGCTGAACGCGGCGATAATAGGGAAGCTGGAGTCGCGCAACCCGACCGGGAGCGTCAAGGACCGCATCGCCTTCGCAATGATCGAGGACGCCGAGAAACGCGGGCTCATAAAGAAGAGCACCGTGCTCATCGAGCCGACATCGGGCAACACGGGCATCGGACTCGCAGGCATAGCCGCGGCGAAGGGATACAAGCTCATCCTCACCATGCCAGAGACCATGTCCATCGAGAGGAGGAACCTTCTTTGGGTCTTCGGGGCGGAGCTCGTTCTCACGCCTGGCTCCGAGGGAATGAAAGGGGCCATCTCGAAAGCGGACGAGATAGCAAAGAAGACTCCCAACAGCATCATAATCGGACAGTTCGTGAACCCCGCCAACCCCGACTATCACGAGAGGACCACCGGCCCAGAGATATGGGACGACACGGATGGAAAGGTGGACATACTGGTCGGAGGAGTGGGTACCGGAGGGACTATTACCGGTGCAGGAAGGTTCCTTAAATCCAAGAACTCTAAGATCAAGGTGGTCGCCGTCGAGCCGGCTAACTCGCCCGTGCTCTCCGGAGGCAGCCCTGGGCCCCACAAAATCCAAGGAATAGGGGCTGGTTTCAAGCCTACAGTCTTGGACATGGGCATAGTGGACGAGGTCCTCACCGTCGACGACGAGACCGCGTTCGAGGCGGGAAGGAACATAGCGCGCACGGAGGGAATCCTCGTCGGAATATCGGCGGGGGCAGCTCTCGACGCGGCCATACGCCTTGCCGGGCGCCCCGAGAACAAGGGCAAGAACATAGTCGTCATCCTGCCCGACACCGGGGAGAGGTATCTGTCGTCCGCGATGTTCGCGCCTTCGCTGCAGGCGTGACCCGAAGGGGGCCTCGGCCCCCCACCGTTTCTTTCAGATGCAGTATTCGGGCATCGGCGTCTCTATGACGATCGGCTTGGGCGCCCATGCCACCATGTCGGCCAGCGTGGTCCCGTCAAGGACTTCGTCCACGGCCTCGTTGAGCCTCTTCCACAGGATCAGGGAGATGCATTGCTCCGCCCTCTTACATTCGTTGACATCTGCCTGGAGGCAAGAGACCGGCGCGGTGCTTCCCTCCATCAGACGTATTATCATTCCTGCGGTGTACTCCCCAGGAGGACGCGCCAGGCGATACCCTCCCTGAGGCCCTCTCTCGCTTTTGACATAGCCCGCCTTGTTGAGCGTGGAGATTATCTGCTCCAGATACTTCACCGAGATGTCCTGTCGCTTGGACACTTCTTTTATCTTGACGTTGTCTCTCTTGCCGTTCATGGCGAGATCCAACATAAGGCGGACTGCGTATCGTCCCTTCGTCGATATGAACATGAAAAGATTATCGTCCGAGGCATAAATAAGATTTCCTACTTGGCAAGAGGATTCTTATCGGAATTACAGGCTGTCTCTCAGGAATAAATCCAACTGATGCGATATCACGCGCCTGAGGTCGCCGCGGTTGCGCATGTCGATCCCCGAGCAGAGGAGGAACTCTTCCGGGCGGTATGCCGCGATCCGGAGGAAGCTCGCCATCTGGTATGCGGTCGCCCTGCACTCGCCGTCGCCGACGCGGCCCTGGAAATAATCTCTGATGAGCTCGACGAGCCCGGGCGGCGCAGACATCCGGTCGTTCAGAATCGAGTCCGGGACGTACAGCGGGCTGTACCTCTTGTTCGAGAGGATGCGAGCGCACATGTCCTCCAACAGGTCGAACATCGCCTTGCGGGGGTTGGACTGACTGATCAGCCGGTCCCGCTCCGTCGTTTCGAACAGCCCGCGGACCGCTTCTTTCATGAGCGCGTCTTTGGACCCGAAATAGTAGTTGACCATCGCGGGGTTTATCTCGGCGCATTCCGCTATGGCCCGTGTGGTGACGGACGAGGGGTTAGAAGACTGCTTGAGAAGGCCCATTGTGCGGTCCACTATCTTCATGCGCTCTTCGGAACTCATGCTTCTAAATATGTTTTAAACGTATTTAATTATTGCATGCGTCCGACATAATAAATGGCGATGGTTAAAAATAGCATCCGTAGCCCGTGAATGCATGATGGCCGCCGCAAGACGACCGAATCGTGGGACGTATCTTGGCAAATTATCATGACTTCCACTATTTCAGATATTTCAATTAATAACGCGTTTCCTGTTTGCACCTGTGAATATGCAGAAAGCGAGAAGGAACCCGACCACGTGCTTCCAGCAAAGAACAGATATCAGGCATCATCCTCGGAGTCGGAATCCTCGCCTGGCTGATATCCGATGAAGATCAGCATGCCCTTCCCTTGACGCGCCGCCTTGCGGTAAACCTCTCGCAACAGGACGAACTCGCTCCAAAGCTCGCCAACGATGAAGCTCGCTTCTTTCTTCACATCGCGACGGTCGTATCCGTCCAGCCAGCCTGATTTGACGAGCTTTTTTATGTCCGCCCTTTTGAAGAACGTCTCCTCGGTCATCGGATCCAGAAGACGGGCTACGCTCTCGGCCTCTGCGCTTGTCTTGAACACGGCAGGCTCGAATATCAGATGATGGCATCCGTTCGGGTCGCCGACTTCCAAGTATTCCGGCACATACGCCTCGCCGTCGGCTCCCGCAACGATATCGCCTGCTCCCGTAGTCTCGTTCATTGCCGGGTCTTTGCCGAAACAGGTCAAAACATGTTCCAAGCCGTCGAACATTTCGAAAGAGGCCACGTCAGGGGACGAGCATATCAGGCTTGTCAGCCCTTTCTCGTCCATGTCGCCTGTGGCGAAAGCGGCTACAACGGAATCTTCCATCGGCAAGAGATAGGTCGTCACGCAGACGGTCGAGGTCGATTCTTCGCATTCGCCGGATAAGTCGTCGTCCGGCGCATAGGTCTGCTCCACCCTATCGACCTCCAGCCGCAACGCGTCCTGTATCTCGGTCACCGTAAGGCCCTGTTTCATGAGCTCCTGCATTTGCGAAGCTATGTACGCAGACAGCTCGTTCCCCATCTGCGCCGTCGCTTTGCCTTCAGCGGCGCACATGTCATCTGTCTTTTCCCGCACTTGGCGGACGAATTCGGCCAGCTGCAGATCCATGCCTGATGCATCCTCTTGCTCATAGTTGTCTTTTTTGCCCGCGATAGGGATTAATACGTTGAAGCATTGACAAAGACCGTCGAGAGATGTAGGGCGGCCGACGGTAGGACCTCTGGTCCGGCTGAGGAACTTCCCTCCTCCACAGGGCAAGATGAACCGGGAAATCCGGTAAGGCGAGAGCTTTGGCAAGGGCCCAGAAACGACACAGCCTCGGTAAACAGGATGACCTGCTGACAGCGACGTTCCCGAGGATATGGTGAAACGGCGACACCTCATCGGAGCAAACTCATACAGCCGGGTTGAAGTGCCCCTGACCGGCGGGTAGAGCGCATAGTCGAATGCCGCCTGAAACAGAAGGGGGGGTACTAACATGACTCGACACAAATCCGCCTCGCGGCGGCTGCCTTTCCACCTCGGCGCAGACGACTTTGGGGAATCATATGATCACATGCATGTTGTCGAACGACCTTCATGACTTGCGGGCGATCGCAGTCAGCTCCGCCTCCTCGGTCGCAACGTCCCGGCAGTAGGCCGTCTCCCCGTCTTCCGCTTCGCCATGGCGGTCACAGTATCTGCAACCTCCCTTATGCGGCTGACTGCCGCGTCCAGGTTCTTTCGCATCCCACGCCAGTGGAACCCGCCAAGCCCTGGCTTGGACATGGCCTTCAACGGCTTCGACTCGTACTCCCTCGCAGGCATCTGGGCCTCCGCGCCCTGCCTGAGCGCAATCGCCTCTTTGCGATGGTCGCCATTCTGCACGACTATGCGACAGGCGTGGCGCGTTAGCCCACATTCATTGACGCCTTCGCTCGCCGTCTTCGGCATGCCCATCGTTTTCCTGGCCTCGGGAAAACGTTCGCCTGCGCCGGACGCCCTGCCCGGGCCGTCCTGCCGGCCTCGATGAAACGGCCTGCGGCCTCGCACGGGCCGCCCGGGGGCCTCTTGCCCGGCATGTTCAAGCACGAACAGCAGCCGCTCACTCGTCAAGCATGAGCCGGTCGTCCTTCTTTCGGAGCTTCCTCAGCTCCTCGCGCTCTACCGCCTGTATGCTCTTGTCGGGCTTGGGCAGATTCTCTGGCATAGTCGCCCCCATCTCGACCATCGCCCTGCGGATCTTCTCGGCGACCCCGCGGTGCGCGTCGTTCGCCTCGACCGCAGTGGATGCCTTGTCTCGCTTCAGCTTCTCCTCCGTCTGCGATATGCGGAACAGGTTGGCGATAAGCTCCGTGCTGCCCATGAAGTCGAGTATCTTCTCGCCCTCATTCAATCCTTTGTTGTCGTGGACATCTGCGACCGTCATGCCCCCGTACAGCCCCATATACCCGGCGTTCTGGAAGACCGCGAACTCCTCGTCTGTGATCACGCCCGCGGTGCGCGCGGCCTCGGCCAGCAACCGGTTCCATTGCCTGACGTTCCCGCGCACGACGAGGCGCTTGTTGCTCTCGTCGAGCCGGTTGAACGCGTCGGCGACCTCGGAACGGCGCGTCTGTATGGCGAAATACGTCTGCCCAAGCGCGATCACCTCTTTGCGAGGGTCGCCGTTTTGCACGATCAAGTAGCAAGCGTAGCGCGTGAGGTCGTAGTCGATGACGCTTTTGCTTGCCGTCTTTGGCATGTCTATCGTTTTCCTGACCTCGGGAAAATGGCCTGTGACCGCATAGCCGCTGTTTTTGCATGCGAGCATTGCCCGGTCGACCACCTTGGCGAAATTTTCCCATTTGGTGTATTCAAGCACTGGCGCAAGCTCGCGTGCGACCCAGTATTCCGAGCCGTCCTCGCGAACGTGCCTTATGCTTTCAAAACTTCTATACTCCTCAGATTCCAGTCTTGCCATCCTATATTCCTCCGTCGTCTCTATATTTTGCGTTCCCGGCGGCTTGCCGAGGCATCGCCCGGTCCGGCCTCATACGCATCAACCCCGATAGGACAGTTATAGCTTAGCCGTACAGTTAGTGTGTAACTGGGGCGGAACGAAGCGTCACGAGCTCGACAGCGAGCTGGCCTTCTTCGTGTGCCCGTCCAGTTTGACAGCTGGCCACGCCCATGGCACCCCTTCGCATCAAGCCTCGCCGTCGCCCTGCGGACTTGCGCCTCTCTCCCTCCCCCTGCAAAATCGCTGTTTTTGCTCCCCGGTCTTCGATGTCGAAGTGATTTCCCCAAAATGGCGCAGACCCAAATTTCTAATAAAGCTACGCCGATGGGACGACGTGGCATTGGACCCGATATACAAGGCCGTCGGATTCGACATGGACGGCACGTTCATGGACACTGCGGTGGACTACGAGAAGCTCGCCTGCGCTACGTTCGACACGCTTACAGGCCTTGGAGTCCCAGGGGGCGTCATCGTTCGCGGCGGGAGTTCCGAGGCGGAGAACGGAATCGGATGGCTGAAAGCCTGCGGGCGCCACAGGGACGCCGACGAAGTGAAGTCCCTCGTGTCCGAGCGGTGTACCGAGATCGAGATGGAGAACGTCGGGCTCGCCAAGCCTTTCGAGGGGTCCTTGGAGGTTTTGAAGCGCCTCGTGAGCTTGGGGTACAAAGTCGGCATACTTACCCGCGGCGGGCGCCGCTATGCCGTCAGCGTGCTCGGCGGGGCAGGAGTCTTGGACTCGTTCGACGCAGTGGTCGCGAGAGACGACTTCCCAGAGGAGGAGGCCAAGCCGTCGCCCAAGGCGATGGAGCATCTGGCGGACGCGATGGGCGTCGCCCCTGCGGAGGTTCTTTTCCTGGGAGACAGCTTGATCGACTGGCTTACCGCACGCGACTCTGGATCGGGTTTCTATGGCGTGCTTACGGGCGGCTTCGACGCCGAAGACTGGAAAAACGCCGGGAGGGACATTCCCGTGATAGACGGGGTCCGATCCCTCCTCGGCATGTTGGATTGATCACTGCGTGCCGTCGCCGAGGGTGTGGAACCTGTCCTCCTCCCTGCGGTGCTCGAGCGTGTTGTACCTGAACCTCTTGATGTTATCGTCGAACGTCGTGTTCGCGGGCAGGATTTTCTTGGCCAGCTGCATGACCGAGCTTCCGACTGTCATGAGCTGCTTGTTCATGCTGATGCCGAACCTCGTCTTGCCGCACACCAGATGCCCGGGGTTGACGACGTCCCGAGGGTCGAGGGTCGTCTTCAGGCCTCTCATGTAGTCTACAGTCTGGGCGTCGTGGATGTTGTCCAGGTTCCACGCGAAGAACACGCCGAACCCTGTCGTCCGACCCCCGTAGCCGGCGGCCTTGCCGCCCAGGAAGAAGTTGAACGCGAAGGCGGTCATGCCTAGCAGTGACTCGTCGTCCTTGAAGTAGTATGGCATGAACAGGGACGTGTTGCGGTCCACCACCACGCCTATGACTCCTCCAGGCTCCATCTTCATAGTCTTGAACCCGGCATAGCACTCGCCGACGAAGGCGCCCCACTTCGAGTTGGGGACGATGACCTCCGCCGGTATCTCTCCGACTCCGACCATTCTCGCCCTGAACTCGTAGCATCTCTCCTGCCACTCGTGCGCGCCGATGTCGTCTCCTATCCTCGACCCTTTGCTGGCAACGGCTATGGCATCCATCTCTTCTGCGTCGAGGTCGTTGAACTCGGGGCTTCCCTGGAACGTCACCAGAAGTATGCTTTTCGCGTCCGGCGCATGGCCTCCCGCCTTCCTTTGGTTGGCGAAGTGCATCTCGTCCTCGAACGCGATGTGCAGGGGCTTCACGCTGGGATGGTTGGACACCGCGGTTATGGCGGCCTGCATGTCCGATAACTTCTCGAACGAGTATGCCAAAGGCTTCAGAGACCCGAACGGGTATATTCTGAACGTGACCGTCCCGAAGACGCACAGCGTTCCTTCGGAGCCCGAGAAGAACCTGTTCAGGTTATAGGCGGCGCCGTAAGAGCCTACGTGCTCGTTGCCAGTCTCCAAGACGGAGCCGTCGGAGAGGACGAGCTCCATGTTCAGTATGTTGTCCTTGGCGGCGCCGTACTTGTAAGATCCTATTCCCATGCCGTTCGTGGCTATCCACGCTCCGAGTGTGGCCGACGGGAAGCTGGAGGGGTACGATCCGATTATGTACCCTTTCTTCATGCACGCGTCCAGGAGGGCCTTCCAAGTACACCCGGTGCCCACCTTGACGTACAGCTCCTCGGTGTTGATCTCGAGGACCTTGTTGAACTTGGACGACATGTCGACGACTATGCCTCCACAGGCGGGCATGCATCCTCCGAGGCCCCACGAGGAGTTGCCTCTCGGCACTACGGGTATGCCGTGCTTGCATGCGATTCTAACCGTCTCGGAAAGGCCTTTCACGTCGGACGGCCTGACCACCAGGTCGGGGACGTTATTGAACGCTATCCCCGCTTCTTTCGGCAACGGGGCCATGTCCTTGCTGTACAGCACGAGCTCCACGCCGTTGTTCGTGACGTTGTCCTTGCCGACGGCCTCTTCCAGCTCGGCGATCACTGCGCCGGTGACCTTCCTGGGAAGGTCTTTCTTGGCGGTGCCGACGGGCGCCGCCGGAGACCATTTGAACACGTCGCGCCCAAGCGCCCTCCCTCCTAGGGAGGAGGCCTTCCCGTGAACCGAGTCGATGCTCTCGCCGGAAATCACGAAATGCGCCGTGCCGCGGTCCGCTATCGTCCCGTAGGACGCGCTCACGGACTCCGAGAACGCCTTCCAGTCTTTGAGCGGGACCACGGCCTCGACGGCTCCTTCCTTCTTGCCGCCGCATATAGCCCTGCATATCCCGCATGCGTCGTCCTTCTCGATCCTGGCGCCGATTTTTCCCAGCGCGTCGTCGATGGCCTTCTCTTCGAGGTCGACGTGCCTCTCCTCCCCGTCCAAGGTCGCCAGTATCGTGAGCTTCCTGCCGCACCACGATATGTCGCGCGGCTTGACGCTGGGGTGCTGCGCTATCTCGTTGAAGGCGGACTGCATGTCGAAAGCCGATTCGAACCGGTATGCGACAAGCCTGTCGATTCCTTTTGGATGAATCTTGAGCGTCGCTTCGACGACCACTCCGAGCGTCCCTTCTGAGGCGGCGAACAAGTCGTTCAGGTTGTAGCCGGACATGTACGCGCCTATGTCGTCGTAGCCTGTCTCGATGACGGCGCCTTCGTCGGTCACGACGCGAAGGCTGAGGACGTTGTCCTTCGAGGACCCGTACTTGTACGAGCCGAAGCCGACTCCGTCGGTGACTGCCCATCTCCCTATCTGGAACGACGGGTCCGCAGGGTGCGATCCGAGCGTGAACCCTTTTTCGGCGACCGCCTCGGCGACCGTCTTCAAATCGGTGCCTGCCCCGACTCTGACGGAGAGCGACACGGGGTCGACCTTCGGCTTCGGGCTGAACTTGGAAAGGTCCACGAATATCCCCCCGTCCGCAGGGGTGCCGTCGACGGCCCATGAAGGGTTGTTGCTCGAAACGACTTTGGCTCCGTTCTTCTTGCCGATGAGGATGATCTTGGAGACTTCCTTCGCGTTTTCGGGCTTCACGCACGCCCAAGAACCGTTGCACTTTCCGTCACAGACCTCGACGTTCTCCTTCCCGACGGCTTGTTGAAGCGCTTCGATGACGCCTGAAGTCAGTTTCGATGATTTGATATCGCCCGGACTCATTAGTTTTCCTCTCCGTGGTCTCCGAAAGCGGGACCCTACGTCGCTGGGTAGAGAATTATATGTTATAAGGGTTGTGTAGCGCCCGAAGCCTGGCTTCGGCAGGGGGCATGCGGAGACAGCCTGCCGTCCGACGCCAGGGCCGCCTCGGCCTCGTAGTCCAGCAGGAATAGGTGCGTCCTGCACTTGCAGTCCGAGCAGCCGAAGCCGTCTGCGACGGGCACGCCGCCCGCCTCCTCCACGGCCCTCGCCAAGCCGCACTCCGGAACATGCGATTCATATGCCTGCATCGAGCCTGCCGCAAGGGTGAGCCGGTCTATGTGCCACCTGACCTTCTTCTCGCATGAAAGGTGCCGCCCTATCCTCTGGTCGAGGCCGTTCTCCGCGCTCCCGACGTAGCAGTAGCGCCCACGCCGGAAACACAGCCTTCCGAGCCTTCCCACCTCTGTCTCCAGGTCGGAGTCCAAGGTGAGGGCGAGGACGTATGTGCCGGGGCGGATCATCTGCCCGCCTTGCGGTCGTCATGCTCGACTTCGGAGCGCGTCTTTATCCTTATGAGCATGCTGCTGTCGTTGATCTTCGACGGCGATATTGCGCATATATCCCCCAGCCTGCGGCCGTACACTTTCATGTCCTCCACGTGCCTGCGGTGCTCCTCGTATCCGATTTTCACCCTGAGGCCGTCCAAATGCATCACGATCGGCCCGGGACGGAGGCACATGTTGACCGGCTCGTAATCCTCCAGCAGCTGCTTGACCTCCGCAGGGTGTACGAAAAGCGGGTCCTCCTCCAAAATCCTCCTTTTCTCTAAAAGTATCTTCTCTACGGCATCTGCTATCTCGTCGAGCTTCGCCCTCTCGGGGGTCGTCCTCATCCTTTCCATCTTCCTTCCCACGCCAGACACGATCGCGTCGTAGGCGTCGTCTATGCCTTCGGGTACAGGGCCGCACACCAGCACCAGCGGGGTGTCGATCTCCCTGAAAAGCTCCGTCTTCGCCTCCACGCAGTTCTTGAAGTTGCCGAGCATGAACACTGCCGCGTCGTACTCGCCGATTATCTTCCGCTCCTCCAGGTTTATCTGGGCAGTCTTCTTACCCCTCCCTCTCGCCAGGCCCATGACAACCGTGATCGACCCGCGGCGCCTGAGGTTCTCGGCTATGTCGCATATCGGGTGGGGCATGTGGTGGCGCCCGAGCGTCGGACCCACGACGGCTATCTCCGTCCCTGCCAGAGGGACGCTCTTCACCTCTCCGCCGATGTCTTTGCACAGGGCCTCTATCGCCTTGCGGTCCCCTTCTGGGACGGCCATGGTCACGCTGAGCATCTGGGAGCTCCTGTTCTTCTGCAAGACGGCGCCTCCGACGTCCTCGATCATCTCGAAGAGCTCTTCCGAACGGTATATTCCGCCGTCGTACATCATGACCTCGAACATCAGGCTCCCTCCGCCTCGTGCACTCTCATGCCTTCTTCCAGCATGTGCGGCTCCATCATCTCCTCTGTGGCCACCACGGTTATCACCCTTCCGTCTATGAACGTCCGGCGGTTCTTGATTCCTTCCGGCATGGTCCTCCATATGGCCCCGATCATGTCGTTGATCGATTCCTCGTCAGACGCGACGAGCAGGGCCTTGACGTCGCTTTCGGACGCGCCGATCACGTCCAAGTCGAACCTCGTCTGCTGGTCCACGGCCTCCCTCCCGAACTTCTTCCACAGCTGCTCCAGTATGCTCGGGGCGTAACGCTCGTCCGTGATCGTCAGGTGCGCATCGGACCCCTCGCCCCTTACGTTGGCGACGTCTCCGACAGTCTTGCTGGACGGCTCCGCTCTCAGTTTCACGGAGAATATGAACAACGGCACCGTCGGCTTGAGGACGAGGGTCGCCCTCTCTATGTGGGACTGCTTGTTTATGTCTGCCATTATCTTGCTGAACAGCTCCGAATAGGACTCGTTGCCGTATTCGTCCTCGGATATCACGTTGACTTCCATGAGAGCCTCACAGGAACCCCGAGCTGAGCAGGGCCCCGCCAACCGCGCCTATGTACTGCGAGTCAGGAGGCACTATCGGCTTCTCGCCCAGCACCTCCCCCACCGCTTTCACAAGCCCCGATATGAGGGACGTCCCGCCGACCTCGATTATCGGATGCCTGACGTCAATCTCCTGCAGCTGCTGCTCGTACACCTGCTCCGCGACCGAGTGGCACGCGGCCGCCGCCACGTCCTCGAACGACTTGCCTTCGCCCAGGGTCGTGACGAGGTCTTGTATGCCGAACACGGAGCAGTACGAGTTCATCTTGGCGTTCCTCCAGTCCCCGGAGT
Organism: Candidatus Methanoplasma porotermitis; assembly: GCA_031290095.1. Taxonomy (GTDB): domain Archaea; phylum Thermoplasmatota; class Thermoplasmata; order Methanomassiliicoccales; family Methanomethylophilaceae; genus Methanoplasma; species Methanoplasma porotermitis. The sequence continues at coordinate 12,084 of JAITOF010000009.1, read as the reverse complement.
CCGCGAGCCTTCCGAGCTCGGTTATCTCGATCTTGAGGCGCTTCGCCGTCATCTCCAGAAACCTTCCGGACGCGCCGGCGCATATCCCGCCCATCGTGAAGTTGTCGGGGACGCCGTCCCTGACCGTTATGGCCTTGTTGTCCATGCCCCCGATGTCCAAGATCGTCGCCTCCCCGCGTTGCCTGTCGGCAAGCCAGACCGCGCCTTTGGAGTTCACGGTGAGCTCCTCCTGCACCAGCTTGGCGCCGTAATGCTTGCCGAGGGTGAACCGCCCGTACCCCGTAGTTCCTATCGCCTCCACCTGGCTCATCTCCATGCCAGCCTGCTTGAGCGCGCTTTCGAGCACCAGCTGGGCGGACTTCACCACGTCTCCGGACGGGGTCCAGTCCTTTCCCAGGATCTTGTTGTTCTCCATGACGATCGCCTTCGTGGTGCTCGACCCGGAGTCCAGCCCGACGGTTATCCCCGTCTGCCTCTCCCTTGCAAGCAGCTCCTTTCTAGTGACGATCGTGACGAGCGCCTCCATCCTCGTGAGGAGCTGGGCTGCCTTCAGCCTCTCTGTGAAGGAGTACGTCACGACGGGCAGGCGGGTGTTGTCCTGGATGAAGCGCCTCAGCTCGTTCCTCACGAGGGCGGCCTCGGCGCATCTGAAACATGTGGTTATGAACACGGCGTCTGCGTCGTATTTCCCGTCCGCAAGGCTGACGGCCCTCGCTATCATGAGCTTCAGCTGAGGCGACCGGGGATTGAACCCGAACCTCTTCAGGGAGTCGTTGATGTCTGCGTAGGACACGTCGGGGTACACCACCTTGGCGCCCACCGAGCGGGCCGCCTTCTCTATCTCGTACTGGACGCTGCTGTACTCCGTCCCGCAGGACAGCTGCGCGATTTTTATCGTCATTTAAGGCCCTCCAGGAACTCTTTTATGCGACCTACCGAGACTTTCGCCTCGGCCTCGTTGCCTGGGTACGCCACCGACAGGGCGGGTATCCCGCGCCGCCTGATCAGATACCTCACCATCTCGTTGGACCTTTCACATCCGACGCATCCGAAGTTGAAAGGCGGGTCCAGCATTATGAGGGCCGCGTCCGCTTGGTCGATCAGAGGGCCCCAGAGGGCGAGCCTCCCCCTTATCCCGGACGGGACCTCCACCCCGGCGTACTTGAGCCCCTTGACCACGTCGTCCAATGTGACGTTCATAGGAGGCAGGTCCAGCTCTATGTTGTCTATCCTCTCCTGTATGGACGCCATCGCGCCCAGCGGCTCGTGGCCGAACCTCTCCACCAAGTCGTACAGTATCAGGCTGTTGGGCGGGTCTATGAACACTTTCATCTTGCTGCCTCCGTTATCTTCTTGAAATCTTCCACCGAGAGCTTCTCCGGCTCCGGGGGAATCTCGTGCGTCTCTCCTCTGTCGCAGCTCTCCAGCCCGCAGGCGATCAACGGCAGAGACTCCCACTCCGCCTCGAGCTGCGCGTATCCGGGCCTGGTGCCGTGCTCTGCGCGGCATCTGCGCGGGTCGCCGGCGGGATACGCCCGCCTCTTGGAGAACACGTCGTAGGGGTATCTGCCCCTTATCTCCCCTGTGACCTCTTTGACGTCGGCGACCAGCCCTTCAGCGAGGCACCCGTAGCAGGTCTCCTTGACCTTCACTCCTTTGCCCATGGCGTGTATCGCCCTTACCAGCTGGTCCGGCGTGACGTTCGAGACCGGGGAGATCATGAACAGCCTCGTCTCTCTTTCGTCGCTCATGCCTCTTCCTCCGTGATGTAGATTACCTCGTCTTCTTCCAGCAAGTCCAGCTTCTTCAGGTCGCCTGCGAACCTGCCCACCATGTTGGTCCCGTAAGGCTCCTCGCCAGTGGGCCCAAACTCCTTGCTGTCCTGCAGCCTTATCCCGATGAGGCCGTGATGCGGCCGGGACTGGTTCGTTATGCCGATGTCCCCCTTCTTGCATCTTTTGAACGGCTCCTGCGGATAGAGGTTCTTGGACCTCTCCTCGTCGCCGTAGAACGTGGTCAGCGACATGCCAGGGAACGCAAACTGCGTCTTCAGGGCACCGATGGGCTTGTGGCTGAGCCCGGTCACCTTCTTGAAGTAGTTGACGGAGATCGCGTCCTTGACGTCCAAGGCGACCTTGAACACCTTCTCTTTGGGAACGCCGAACGTCTCAGCCTCCCCTAACGCAAGGGCGGACATGGTCATCTCGGGCGTCTGGTCTGCTATGATCGCGTCGTCGGAGGCGTCTCCCGTGCGTCTTTGTCTTATGCCGAGCGATTCGAGGAACTTCTGTCCGTCTGCCTGGGCCATGCCGACCGCCAGGACTCTTTCCGGCTCTGTGAGGACCGTCAGGCTTTCTCCCGCCGACGCGCGGGCGGCGAGGGCATGGCCCCTTATAAGCGTCCCGGCGCTGTTGTGAGACGAGGACGCCTGCCTCTTGTCCCTGTATATGTATATACGACCGGCGCCGACCCCTGCGCAACGCACCGTGACGCTGCCTGCGCCTCTGACCTTGTGGCCCTCCTCCGGGATGGAGACGTCCGTGTCGTCCCTGCATGCCATGTAGCTTCCCGTGGAATCGCTGACGCCGATGTACCCTTTCGAGCCGACGACCAGTATCTGCTCGGCGGACGCAGGGGATGCTTCGTCGAGGGCCACGAGTATGTGCGAGTCTATGGAGTATCCTTCTTCCAGCCTGTACGACATGTCTTTCGTGACGATCACGTTCTCGCTGCTGACCTCGGAGGCCGTCGGGCGTATCGCAAGGATCTTCTCACCCTCCCTCATCGAGCCTACTAGGTGCCTTCCGACGGTGACCCTGCCTATGAGCCGGGTCCCGGCGCCGTAGGAGCGCCTGTGGGGCCGCCTCGCTATCATCATATACGTCGTGTGGTTGTCATGCCCCCCCAGAGAGAAGAACACGTCGTGCATGCGGTACGAGCCTTCTTCTCTGCTTGGCGTTATGTACGTGGGAAACGCTCCGAACGCCGCTATGTCCTTGGTGACCCAGCGCGTGGTGGAGCCCGTCTCGCTGTCGATCAGCGACCTCCACAGCTCCGCGTCCGGCGTGTCCGCGAGGGCGACGACCATCGTCCCGGCCGTGGTCTCTATCTCGAAGTCGCCGGTGACAGTCCTGAGCTTGTCGGTGGACAGGTGCACGGACACGAGCGTGCCATCGACGTGGCGCTCGCCGTACAGCGCGTCCTTCAACGTCGCGCCGGCCTTGAGGTCCTTCTCCTTCCCGTTGACGACGATTTTCATTCCAAGCCTCCCGCCGGCAGCATCTTCTGCACCTTGGAGACGACCTCGTCCAGCTTGTCCTGGGAGCATGTGACCCCGCGTATGACGCCTGTCACGATTTCTTTTATCTCGCCTCTCGTCTGCACGTCCTCGTCGGAAGGCATCACGTTGGCGGTTTTAATGCCGATAGCGGCGAAATCCTCGAAATCCACGGGACACTGGGAGACGACCACCGCCGGTATGTCTACGTTCCGTAGTATGAGCCTCGCTTTGTATATTATGTGCTGCCGCACGTTCCCGAGGTGGATGAGTGCGACCTTGAACTGCTGTATGCGGTCCACCTCTATCGGGTCCAGGCCGAAAAGCGTCCCTGTGCTGGAGTCGGGGGCATCCCCTGGGACTCCTCCGCCTGCGTTGACCACTAGCACGCTCGTGTCTATGCCCTCTTCTCTGAGGGCGTACGTTATCTCGCAGACCGGCTTCGTGATGTGCCTCCTTCCAGGGCCCATCGCGATCACGACGACGTCTGTCCCGCTCTCGGATATGGTGGCGCGTTGCGCCAGGCCTCCTCCGACTCCGAGCCCCATGGACTCGCGGCATTCCACGAAGCTCAGGTGCCTGCCGATCTGCTGCTTCAAGATCGATCCCTCTCTTCCGCGTGCCCTTCATGGTCGAATATCCCTATGACTTCCTCGGGGGCGCCGACGTCGAGTATCTTGCCCCCCTTCATGAACGCCGCACGGTCGCAGCAGTTCAGGATGAGGTCCATGTCGTGGCTTACGATTATGAACGTCTCGTCCAGCTCGTCCCTCGCCTTCAGTATCGATTTCGCCACTATGGCCTTGGTGATGGGGTCCATCGTCCCGGTAGGCTCGTCAAGGATGATTATCCTGGGCTCTTTGATGAGGACCTGGGCGAAGGCTATCCTCTGGCACTCGCCGACGCTGAGAGAGTCAGGATATGAGTACAGGATGCGCTCCACGTCCTTCCTCGGGAACCCGACGCCCATCAGGACTTGTATCGCCTTCATCTTCGCCAATTCGGCGGGCATTTTCATGCCTATGCACGTGGAAAGGTTCTGAAGCACGGTGTCGAAGGGATACAGGGTGTACTCCTGGTGGAGGAAACCGATGTAAGGCGTCGCCCTCCCTTTGCCGGCGAACCCGCTCTCGGTCATGTCCACCCAGTCCTCTCCGATCCTTATGCGCACGGCTCCCCCGGTGGCAGGGGTCATGCCGGATATCATGCGGGACAGCGTGGTCTTCCCTGCGCCCGACAGGCCGACGAGGGCGAAGATCTCCCTCTCTTTTATTTCGACCGTGATGCCGTCCACGGCCTTCACGACGCCCCTCGACACGGAGAAGAAATGCTTCTGGGCGTCTTCCAGCTTTATCAGAGCCTCCCCAGCGGCCTTGCCCTCGGCCCTCTCGAACTTGTATTCAGAGAGGAACTTGTCGGTGACTTCCTTCGGGTCCCCTTCTGCGACGACCTTTCCGGAATCCAGCCATATGGCATGGTCGGCCATCTGCACGATGGCCTCCGGCCAGTGAGAGGCGAAGACCATGCCGATCTTGTGCTCCCTCACATGCTCCACGAGCCTCTTGTGCACCAGGCCTGCGGTGTACGGGTCCAGCGTCCCCGTGGGCTCGTCGGCAAGGAAGAACAGCGGGTCCTTGGCCAGCTGCCTTGCGATCACGACCCTCTGCTTCTCCCCTCCTGACAGGTCTCTTGCGATATGGGTGGTCCTGTGGGTCATGTTCACGAACTCCAAGAGGCTCACTGCCTTCTCGATTCTGTTCTTGCTGCCGGCGGGCACAGCCTCCAGGACGTTCTCCACGACGCTGGAGTCGCCGTAAAGGGCGAACGTCCTTTGCAACATGATCGCGATGCGCCCCTTCAGCTCCTGCCTTTCGGGGTCGAACTCTTTCAGCCCCCAGTAATCGATGGTCTCTCTTCTCGCGACTGAGCCGCATTTTGAGCAGGGGATGCCGTCGAAGGGGAGGTCCATGTTGCCGCATTCGGGGCAACGGTTGACGTTGTACAGCACGCGTCCGGAATCGGGGGCGTATCCTTCGCTCCCTCTGAGCATGTGTATGAGCACGCTCTTGCCTGCCGCGCTCTTTCCCACAAGCCCCAGTATCTTTCCCGCCTGCACCCTTGCGCTGACGTTGTCGAGCACGGTCTTGCCGTTGAACTTCTTGGTTACGTTCTCTACGACAAGCAAGTCTGCCAACTTCTCCATGCCCGCAAAACTGCTAACAGACATATAAACGTGATGAAAACTACACGTTGTCGAGAGCCGCCATCGCAGAGAACTGTGGCATAGGCAAGTGTTTATACTGCCGGTGCAATCTAACCAACAGGAGAGATATTGCCTCGGGCCGAAGCCCGAGGGGCCCCTTAAGGGGGCTAGTCTTACGCCTTACTCAGGGTGGGATGAGATCGATTATGATCTCAACCGCACCTGACGGGTGGGCGTAAACCCTTACCCGGATCTTCCAGGACTTGGCTATTGTATCACCTCCTCCCGGGCGGTCCCGGTACCCCAGTTGGAAAGCTTGGTACCGGGCTCTCCGCCTTACGGGCAACCCTTCCACGCAGAGGTCGCATATAAGTTAGTACAGGGGGGTCGCCGAATCTGCCGAAAGTGGACTCGCTTCCAGCCGCGTGAAGTCTCTTTGCACTCTCGCGCACAGGGTCAGTTCTTGAAGCTGTGTATCGGCGCCGGTATCCTTCCGCCACGGTTCACGAAGCCGTCGCATCTGTACGGGTTCACGGGCATTATCGGCGAGCTTCCCAGAAGCCCTCCGAACTCCACGGAGTCTCCTGCCTTCTTGCCGACCACGGGTATTATCCTGACTGCGGTGGTCTTCTGGTTGACCATCCCGATGGCCATCTCGTCTGCTATTATTCCGGATATGGTGGACGCGGGCGTGTCGCCGGGTATGGCGACCATGTCGAGCCCCACGGAGCACACGCAGGTCATCGCCTCGAGCTTCTCCAGCGTGAGGGCGCCTATCCCTGCGGCGTACGCCATGGAGCGGTCCTCTGTGACTGGTATGAACGCACCGCTCAGGCCTCCGACGTAAGATGACGCCATGACTCCGCCTTTCTTGACCTGGTCGTTCAGTATCGCGAGGGCGGCGGTGGTTCCCGGCGCTCCGACGTACTCTATGCCCATCTCCTGTATGATGTCGGCGATGCTGTCGCCCACGGCCGGGGTCGGCGCCAGAGAGAGGTCGACGATGCCGAACGGCACGTTCAGCCTCTTGGACGCCTCCTTCGCGACCAGCTGCCCGACCCTCGTGACTTTGAACGCGGTCTTCTTTATCGTCTCGCAGAGCACCTCGAAGCTCTCCCCCTTGGTCTTCGCCACTGCGGTCTTCACCACGCCGGGACCGCTCACCCCGACGTTGACGACGCAGTCCGTCTCGGTCACCCCGTGGAACGCCCCCGCCATGAACGGGTTGTCGTCGGCGGGGTTGCAGAACACCACGAGCTTCGCGCATCCTATGGAGTCGCGCTCCTTCGTGAGCTCGGCGGCCTCCTTGATGGTGTGGCCCATGAGCTTCACGGCGTCCATGTCTATTCCCGTCTTCGTAGACGCGAGGCTGACCGAGCCGCACACCCTCTCCGTGCGGGACAAGGCTTTAGGAATCGAGCGTATTAGAAGCTCGTCCGCCTTGGACATCCCTTTCTGCACGAGCGCGGAATAGCCGCCGATGAAGTTGACTCCCACTTTGCGGGCGGCCTTCTCCAGCGTCTCAGCGATCGCCACGAAGTCGTCGGCGCCGCGGCATGCCGACGCGCCCACTATCGCTATGGGAGTCACGGACACCCTTTTGTTTATGACGGGTATGCCGAAGTCGAGTCCGATCTCGTCCCCCACTTTGACGAGGTCTTTCGAGAGCGCCGTCACCTTGGCGTATATCTTCCCGCAAAGGGAGTCCAGGTCCGAATCGCAGCAGTCCAGCAGGCTTATGCCCATCGTTATCGTCCTGACGTCGAGATTCTCGCCGGATATCATCGCGTTGGTCTCGAACACCTCGTTCAGTTCCAGCATGGCCTCAGATCCTGTGCATCATGTTGAAGATGTCCTCGTGCTGCGCCTTTATCTGGCACTGCACCTTCTCGCCGACGCGGTCCAGCCCGGAGACTATCTCCGGGAAGCTTGCGGCGGACCCCTCGACTTCCACAACCATCATCATGTTGATGAACTCTTGGACCGTCGTCTGCTTTATGTCGAGTATGTTGATCCCGTTGTCTGCGAAGTAGTTGCAGACTGCGGCTATTATCCCCGTGTGGTCCTTTCCCACCAGCGTCACTATCACTCTGTTCATTTGCTCCCTCCTTCGCGGTCTTTGTAGATTGCGTATTCTATCGAGTCGGTGAGCGCGTCGAGGCTGGCCTTGATGACGTTCTCGGACACGCCGACCGTGGTCCAGCTGCTCTTTCCGTCCGTCGAGCGTATGAGCACGCGGACGGAGGCCGCCGTGGCCGACGCGCCGTCGAGCACGCGGACTTTGTAATCGGTGAGGCGAATGTCCTTCATCACAGGGAAGAACCTGGACAGCGCCTTCCTGAGGGCGTTGTCCAAGGCGTTGACGGGGCCGTCGCCGTTGGCGGCGGTGTGCTCCTCCGTCCCGTTGGAGTCCTCCACCTTCACGCTGGCCTCCGACGTCGCCTCCTGCGCGTCATCGATGAACACCCTGAACCCTGTGACTTTGAACGGCGGCTCGATCTCGCCTCTGAGCCTCCTTACCAAAAGCTCGAAGCTCGCGTCCGCGCCCTCGAACTGGTAGCCTTCGGCCTCCATCGCCTTGATGCGGTCGACTACGGCGCGGCTCTCCTCCGCGCCGGCCTCGATGCCGAGCTCCTTAAGCTTCTCTGATATGCTGGCCTTACCGGCCATGTCGGATATGAGTATCCTGCGGCGGTTGCCCACCGCCTCCGGCGGGACGTGCTCGTACGTGCGGGAGTCCTTGGACATCGCGGACACGTGTATCCCGCCCTTGTGCGCGAACGCCTTCTCCCCGACATAGGGGAGGCCGGGAGACGGGGGCGAGTTGGATATCTCGCCGACGAACTCGGAGACCTCCGTGAGCATCGGCAGGCCCCCGACGTCCACGTCGTACCCCAGCTTCAGGGACAGGTTAGCGATGACGGAGCAAAGGTTGGCGTTGCCGCACCTCTCGCCTATGCCGTTTATCGTTCCCTGGACCATCGACGCCCCGCTTTCAACGGCGGCGATCGAGTTGGCGACCGCCAGGTCGGAGTCGTTGTGGCAGTGGATGCCCACAGGCATGTCGAAAGCAAGGACGACATCCTCCACGGCGGATTCTATCTCGGAGGTCATAGTCCCGCCGTTGGTGTCGCAGAGGACGAGCCACTCGGCCCCGCCGTCCGCCGCCGCCTTCAAGGCGCCCATGGCGTAATCCCTGTTCGAGCGGTATCCGTCGAAGAAGTGCTCCGCGTCGAACATCACCCTCTTCCCGGAGTCCCGCAGGAAGCGGACGCTGTCTCTTATCATCGCAAGGTTGTCTTCAAGCGGTATGCACAGCGCCTTCTCGACCTGGAAGTCCCAGCTCTTGCCGAATATGCAACACCATTCCGCAGGGCATGACGCGAGGCTCAGCAGGTTCCGGTCTTCGCTTGGAGCGGTGCCGTGCTTCGCGGTGCTGCCGAACGCCGTTAGCGTCGAGTGTAAAAGCTTCACGTTCCCTGCAAGCCTGAAGAACTCGTCGTCCTTGGGGTTGGCGCCGGGCCACCCGCCTTCGACGAATCCCACGCCGAAGGAGTCCAGCTTCTTCAATATCTCCAGCTTGTCCTCTGTGGAGAACGAGATCCCTTCGCTCTGCGCGCCGTCGCGCAACGTGGTGTCGTAGATGACGATCTTTTCCTGCGTCATGTCCTCTTCCTGTCGTCCATTATCGCTATGAGGTCGCTGAGGATCGCGGATGCCGTCTCCTTCCTGCCGGCACCGCGGCCAGATATGGATATCGGGCCTGCGAGGTCCGAGACGATCTGCGCGGCGTTGAGGGTGCCGGCTATGCTCAGAGGGTGCCCTTTGGGTATCAGGCGCGGAGACACCTCCAATTTCGTGGGGGATACCTCCCCGATGAGCCTTATGACCATGTTGTTGGCCGCCGCGAGGGCGATGGCCTCGCTCGTTATGGACGATATCCCCGTTATTTCAACGTCCGAGAACGTCACGTCCCTTCCGAAGACGGAGTTGGCGAGGATGACGGCCTTGCATGCGCTGTCGTAGCCTTCGATGTCGTTCGTCGGGTCGGTCTCGGCGTAGCCCATCTGCTGCGCCTCTTTAAGCGCCTGCTCGAACGTCTGCCCGTTGTCCATCTTGCTTAGTATATAGTTGCACGTGCCGTTGAAGATCCCTCTTATAGAGGCTATCTTCTCTCCTACGAGGTTCTCGTGGCACAGGTTTATTATGGGCATCGCCCCGCCCACCGAACCCTCGAAGCGGAACTTGCAACGGTTCTTTCGAGCTAGGCTGACGAGCTCGCCGAACTTGAGCGCCAGGGGGCCTTTGTTGACCGTGATCACGTCCTTCTTGGATTCCAGCGCGAAGGTTATGCTCTTCAGGCCGGCCCCGCCAGTCTTGACGTCGGTGGGGCTCACCTCCACAAGGAGGTCGAACTCCACGGACTTCATGACCTCTACGGAATCTTGATATCGAACGTCGCCGACTTTGCCGGTCGACTTCTTGCGGGCGACGAGCTCCAAGGGGTCGAGACCGTCCGGGTCTGCGGCGTAAGTGGACGAGTCCATGACGCATACGAGCCTCGCGTCCTCGCCGTACCGCTCTTTGATGAAGTCCTTGCGCAACGCGAGGACTTCCGCGAACCCTTGCCCCACGGTGCCGAACCCGGCCATCAGTATCCTCACGTCAGAGCCCCCTGATGTAGACTATGCCCGACTCGCGGCACGCGCTCCTGAAGAAACGGTCGAGTTTTTCCAGATCTTCTGGAGTCAGCACCTCGGCGGTTATCATTGCGGTGCGGGTGGACGTGGCGTTCTTTGACGAATAGCTTACGTCGGACGACTCGAGCGACACGACGTTCGACGCCTCCTCCAGAAGCTTCTCGACGTTGGCTGCGCTGAACTTGCCGATCAGCATGTACTCCATCGTGTGCGTCTCGTAGACGGAGCCCATCCTCGCGATCATCACGTCTTTGGACTTCCAGATTGCTTTGAGACGGTCGAGGCCTTTGTTGTCCGCGACCTCGAAAGTGACGTTGACGCAGATCCTCTGGTTCACTATCTGCTCTCGGTCGTGGACCACGGCGGTTATGTTGCCGTCGACCATGGATATCGGGGTGAGGCTGTCGACGAGCTGCCCGGGGAGGTCTTTCACGTAGAGTTCTGCGTTGACTAACATATTGAACGTCACTTTGTTGCTGTTGACGTGTTAATCGTATCATAGTATATAAAAATAAGAATGTGAAGAAACCGCCCACAATCAGTTCAGCGCCGAGGTAGATTGTACTTGTTCTTACGCAAATCGAATGCCTGCTTCCCGCCTTCCAGGATGTCGCATATATGTTTCTGAATTCCAGTTTCGTTCAATATGCCCCCGATTTTATTTCCAGATTTATCCAGAACGGGCATATTATCCTCAATTGGACCCTGACGATATTCAAATTTATAGCCATCTCTGTTTGGAGAGTCGACACCGCTCTGGTTTGCCACGATTATCTGCTCTGCATCGCCCCCAAGCACAATGTTCGCATTGTGGGTCACAACAATTATCTGACGTGTTACCTTTTTCTTTTTTATAAACGGAATGAGCTCGTTGAAAATCGACCTATTGTCCAAATCGTCTTCGGGCTGGTCTATCAATATGGGACATTTACTGTCTGAGAGGTCAATAAGCAACTTTAGAAGAACCAATGACTTTTTTCCAGGAGACATTTGATTTATGCCATCGTTGTCGTAATTCACAGCATGCCTTATATTGAACCAGTCGGTAAATATCTCTCTGAGTGCCTTTTCCTGATCATACTCTTTCTTTAGTTTCGGGGCTTCTGTGTCCTTAGAAATAATGGATTTGATTAGAGGCCCCAGATTGCCGACAGTCATGTCTCCTTCTTGGGGATCCTTCAAATCAAATGTGTTGAATTTGGATAATGACCTGTTGTCAAAGATGGTTTCGATTTTTGTTCTAAAGTTCTCCAACCTTAACACGACTTTGATTTCGAATTTAAGTCCATCTGTGGACTTAGGGGCATATTCCGAAACTGCATCTGCGTATTCTTCGTATTTGGTTTTAAATCCTATGAAAGCACTGGATATTGAGTCAATTAACGCATCACGGCTGTGCTCTGACTGTGAAAGTACTTCTCCAAATTCTTTCAGTTTTGATAGCTTATCGGTTTCTGCCTTAATGGATTCCAATATCTGTTTTAATCGATCACTTGCATCGACTTTTGGTTTCAGACTTTCAATGGTTTTTTTCAGTTCTTTCTGTTTTTCAGTTCTTTCGTCTATCAGTTTACCAATATAGTCAACCAGTTTTGCCCGTTCATCAACCCAATGCCGATCCACATCAGTGACCGTTCTTTCTATCGCTTCGGTGAAAGCATTGGCCGCTTCGTGGTGTTTCATGTGTCCTGAAAAACTGGATTCGCAGTTTGATGCTGTTGCTCCCGCGAGACAAACCACAGGTTTTATCAAATCTAATTTCATTTTGTCGTCGTTGAGCTGTACCTTGACCTCGACAGTTGAGCCTGCGTTTTTAGCGTGCCAGACGCATTCGACAGCTGGCCCTCGGCAAGGCCTCCGCTGACCTTTCTCTCGCCCGTGCCGCCCCGCCGGGGCGGCAGGCG
>JAITOF010000087.1 GCA_031290095.1 Candidatus Methanoplasma porotermitis | reverse complement strand
GACAGGGCTTTGGACTTCCTCTCCACCCTGTACACCGAGCTCAGGTCCTCGATGGTCATGTCGTTCTCCGCCGCCATGCATGCCTCATGGGGCAGTTGATATTTGTTTTTATTGAGGGCTGGGCTTCGAGGGAAATCATGGCGTTCAGTCAGAATGGCCGTTTTCAAACGGTCGCACGGACATGCCGACAGCCTTGACGGGCGTGGGACCCCCATACGCAAAAGCGTGCCGACGGCTCGCCGAGCCAGGAGCTGGCGCACGCGCGACGTCGCAAAATAACCGTCACTCGATCTTCGACGCTTCATCCACTATGTATTTGGCATATGCCAGCACTTCTCTCACCGACTGCACTGTCGGCAACATGTCGTCGTAACAGGGGGCGTGTGAGAACGAAGTCAATGTGTCGGCATGCCAGACGTATCTCTTTGAGATGGCCTTGTTCGGAAGTAGCTCCAACAACGTCAATATGTTATGCGTGCGCGGATATGCTATGTCAAGCTCGATGAGCTTGGACTCGATGCTCTTCTCGACATACTGCGAAATGTGATATGCCACGATACCTGTCCTCTCCTTGTGCAGCTCGAATATCTCCTCGGCGGTGAGGATGGAGTCTTTCGCGCTACGGAGAAGCCGGATCGAAGACTCAGACAGAGCCATACATCACAACCCCGGTTTGAAGGGCCTCGTAGACCACGGAGTATTTGTCGTTGCGCCGCTCCTCGAACTCTTTTGGAGTGTACGCAAGGATGTCGAGGGGGGTGTTGTGCATCCCTATCGTGAAGCGCACGTCCACGCTGCGCTCGAACCTCGGCATGTCAGAGTCCATGACCACCATGAGGTCGATGTCGCTGTCCTCTCCGTCCGTCCCCTTGGCGACGGAGCCGAAAAGGATGACCGCCTTCGGATTGAAGTCTTCGACTATCCTGCGAACCGCCATATCGACCGTCTTTCTCTCTATCGCCATACGTCCGAATCCATGTACAGGTTAATAGAATGCCGTCTGCACAGGCTTCGGGAAATCGTGTCAGAACATTTCCACGTCGAACGACAGCCTGATGCCGAGGGCAACCATTAACTCACTCGTCGACGTATGTCGCGACCGATAACCGATGAGGACGCCACCCAAGACGGAGAAGGTCGCCGATCGTGCGGGCGCGACTGGCGGAGGCAACGTGAGCCTCAGCGACGTTTCTCGCGTAACAGGCGACGGCTTGGAGGTGGACATCCTCGTCTCTCCGAGGTCTGACAGGTCCGGCCTGGAGGGGTTCGACGAATGGAGGAAACGACTCGTGGTAAGAGTGAAGGCCCCTCCGCTGGAAGGAAGGGCGAACAAAGAGGTCGAGGGCGTGTTCAGAGACCTCATAGGATTCCGCTCCGAGGTCGTCAGCGGCCATCTGAGCCGTCAGAAGACAGTGCTAATAAGAGGGGGCCCGGAAGAGATACGGAAGATCCTGGAGCGTCACGTATGAACGACGAGGAGAGGCTTCGAGAGATCATGCTCGCGCTGGACGATCTGGCAGAACTAGCGCGAGACCGCATCGTCCTGGTGGAAGGGCGGAAGGACGCGAGGGCGCTGAGGGCCTTGGGCATAGAGGGGGAGGTCTTTCAAATACAAGGGGTGGGGCCGCTGAAGGCGGCGGAGTACGTCATGGAGAACGGAGGAAAGGCAGTGATCCTCACCGACTGGGACAGGAAGGGCGGGATTCTCGCGTCAGAGTTGGAGGCGCAGCTGTCAGCGCTCGGAGCGGAGTTCGACGCGACGGTCCGGGCAAGGCTGTCGACGCTGTCCAAGAAGTACGTCAAGGACGTGGAATCACTGGACTCCATGGTGGCAAGGCTGACTTCGGCGGGCAAGCAGGATGTGCAGTGAAAGACATCAGTGCCGGCGGAGTATTGTCTGTGGCAGTCTGGACCGAAGTCATGTCGCAAGGCGAGAGTCAAGTTTAAACCGAACAGCGCGATATGCTCAAAGGGGAAGAAATGACGGAGGGATTGGAGACGAAAACACTCGCCACAGAAGAGATCAGGGAGCTAGTCAAAGCGCACGACTACGATGCGAGCTTTAATGAGCGTTTTGGAATATGCGAAAAAGCGTGGGACAAGCTGAAAGCAGGGGACGTAACTAAGTTGAAATGCGGGGGGGGGGGGGGCGACCGTAAAAAACGGATTTACAGCACACTGAAATGGGAATACTCCCCAGAAGGTGTGTGCCTTGCACAATACTCTGCATGTGTGGAGTGGGAGCTTGAAGTCTTCGATCCTGACGCTTGTGCCATTGAAGCGGGAGAGGTGGACCTCAGATGCAAATACTTCCCGAAGAAATGCGGCCTTGGAATTAAAAAGATCCTGTCAGGACCAAGCAACGTGAAACGGTTGCTGTTCGGATATTCGGCATTCGATAACGCAGACTTCAGAGATTTCATGCTGCCCGCTACGGACTTCAGAGCCGCCGTCTTCAAAGGCTGTGCGTGTTTCGAGTCCTCGAGGTTCGAATCGGCAACGCACATGGAAGGCACCGTGTTCAACGGCAAAGCTGACTTCACCAACGCAGTCTTCGGGGGTGAAACGTTCTTCAAAAGAACTTCGTTCAATGACGTGGTCTTCGAGCGGACTGGCTTTGAAAGCACGGTCCATTTCGACAAAGTCTTCTTTCTGACCAAAGGAGGCATCGTAGAAGCTAGGTTCTGGGATGTGAAGTTCAAGGGTCATCTCAAGTTTACAGTGTCTCCGGAGAAGAAAATCCACTGCCTGATGTTCGAGAACTCATGGTTTGGAGGGGAGGCGGAGATCACTGGGAAGGTTGGGTTCCTCAGCTTGAAGGGTTCCTGTATCGAGGGCATACTGAAAATTGACACCAAGTGGGACGAAGAGTGGGTTGTGGAAGCAGGCCGCCTAATGAATTTGTATATGTTGATTATGGGGCTGGAGAAAAAATGCAGCCATACAGCATTGTACATATACGACGTGAATCTTCTAGGCAACATCATCCTCGACTGGAATGAATGCAAGGTATCCGAAGCACTCTACCACGGGAATATTCAGTACGAATCCTTTGTGAAAACAGACCAGACTGAAAAAATCGGACAAAAAATACCCACGAATCTCAAGAGGTACAAACATCCCATTAAGGGAAAATACAGCCAAGAGGCGATGGCCGACCAGTTCCATACGATGAAGGAGGCATACAACAAACTCGGCTCATATGAGGACGAGGACGAGGCGATGGTCAAGTACATGAGGACACGCAACAGGCAACGTCGTGAGGAAGCACCCACTGAGGCCACCCCCAATAAAAGTGACCGTCATGAGGTCTTAATCCACCACACAATTGTCATAATCTTCATCTTATACTTGATGTCCTACCTCATACCCATCCTCATGGCCCCCATAGAACACTACACGGAAGTCGTGAACTCCACGGACTCCGCCGTCAAAGCCCGCGCAGTCATCTTCATCTCGGATCTCCTCCATGGCCACATGGACTTCACAGTCCTCACAGACCCCGCTGTCACCGCATACACCCAAGCCGAATTTAGATTATTTATCAGCCGTGCATTACTGCTAATCATACCCTTACTAATCATCGCAATCGCCGTCAAAGCAGTCACCATGGGTTCCATAAACTTCATAGGCTACATTGGCGTTTGTATGGCAGACGCAATAGGCAGATTTGGAACCAGTCCAGCACGGGTAGTGTTTTGGATATTGGCCACACCGTCCATCTTCGGACTGATGTTTACGCTTGGTCATGAGTCAATTGGGCCGTCCCTAGCAGAGGACATCTGCTATGGAGGGTTGGGGTGGGGGGGGGGGGGTTATGGGACAACATGCGCATAAGTTGGGTGGCCTTCCTTACCATGGGCTTTGGTAACGGAGATGAACCCAATGGCATTAAGAATTGGCTGATAGTGGAAGGTGTAATCGGTCTGTTTCTGATGGCATACTTCACGATTTCCGTCTCCAGAAGAACGAGCCGTTGATTCTGGTGGCGAGGGACTGCAGTTTCCGTGAGTGTCTTAGAACACAGGGTGCCACACACCGCAAGAGGCTTCGATCCAGGCATATGAAGCACGTTCGTATGGCTATGCGGACGCTCCGATGAAGGGCCTCTGCACATCTGCTTTGGCAGAGGGGCGCCGTCAGACGGAACCAAACACAGTGACGAATCGGGGCCGATATCGAACAACGCAGTCACCCCTCCCGTTGCCGCACCGGTCCAAAGCATAAATACGAGCCGTGCGATGCAATCACGTAAATGACTGGGATATTCATAGTTCTGGAGGGGATCGACGGCGCAGGCAAGTCCAGCCTGTGCGAGAGGCTGGGTGAGGCGTTGTCCTCCGAAGGCAGGAAGGTCTGCGTCACCCAGGAGCCGACGCACGACGAGATAGGCGCGTTCATAAGGCGCGCGCAAGTAAAGGGGATATCCCAGGCTGCCGAGGCGTTGCTTTTCGTAGCGGACCGGGCAGTGCACACAGAGAGGATATGCAAGATGCTGGAAGACGGCACGGACGTGATATGCGACAGGTACTTCGCATCCACCGTCGCCTATCAGTCGGCGCATCTCTACGGCTGCGCTCTGGACGCGGACTGGCTCTTGGAGGTCAACCGCCCGATAGTGCGCGAGCCGGACGTCACGTTCCTTCTGGACGTCGACCCTGAGAAAGGGATGGAGCGCGTCGGCTCCAGAGGCGCCAGAAGCAAGTTCGAGGACGCAGGGTACCTGAAAGAAGTTCGCGCAACGTACCTGGAGCTCGCGAAAAAATTCTCGTTCGTGACAGTGGACGCCTCGAAAGGCCGGGATGAAGTGTTCTTCGAGGCAATCAGGAAGATAAAGGAGATGATTTGATGCACCCGTCGGAGGAGATATACTGCGAGAAGAGCAGCAGGCTCAGAGGCAAGACCATAGTCGTCGGCATAACCGGCAGCATCGCCGCCACGGACTGCTTCCATGTGATACGCGACATGGTCAGGAACGGCGCGAGAGTCATCCCTGTGATGACTCCGAGCGCCGTCAAGCTGGTCGCCCCTGACGCGGTGGAGTTCGCGTCAGGCACGAAGCCGATAATCGAGCTGACCGGCCAGACGGAGCACATCAAGCATCTCGGAGGAAAGAATGCCGCCGACCTTTTCATAATCTACCCCGCGACGGCGAACACCATATCCAAGATCGCGTCCGGCATCGACGACACCTCGGTGACGTCCATGGCGACGGTCGCGATAGGCGGCGGCATCCCCGTCGCAGTGGCTCCTGCCATGCACAGCTCCATGATCAAGAACCCCGCGGTCGCTGAGAACGTAGAGAAGCTGAAGAGGATGGGCGTGCACGTCATCGGCCCCCACAGCGACGGCGCCAGGGAGAAGGTCGCCTCCAAGGAGGAGGTGGTCGCCTGGGCCGTGAAGCTGCTATCCAGGAACAACCTGGCAGGCAAGCGCATATTGGTGATAGGCGGGAGGAGCGAGGAGCCGCTCGACTCCATGAGGCTCATAACCAACCGTTCCACCGGGCTTATGACGGTGATGTTGACACAGAGGGCGTTCGAGCGCGGCGCGGACGTCGAGCTATGGATGGGCGGTAGCAGCGTCCCGCTTCCTGACTACATCCCGATAAGAAGATACGCCTCGGTGTCGGACTTGGTTGGGATGCTGGACTCCGTCAATCACGACATAGTCATCGTGCCTGCCGCTTTGGCGGACTTCGCGCCGGCGGAGAGGCTGGAAGGCAAGATTCCAAGCGGCGTCCCTCGCACAGTACTTCTCAACCCTGTGCCGAAGGTCCTGCCGATGATCTGCAAAAGATGCGACAACGTCATAGGGTTCAAGGCAGAATCCGGCCTTAACCCGTCAGACCTCGAAAGGAAGGCGCGGGGCCGCCTGTTGGAGTACGGGCTGAAGGCCGTCGTTGCCAACGACATAGACGACGCGGGGCGCGAGACCTCCGCAGCGATACTCGTGACAAGGGACAAAGCAAAGAACATCACCGGGACGAAGGCCGACGTGTCAGACGAGATATTGAACTTCTGCGCGGAAATCATATGACAACGGCATACTGCCCCGCTCATGTGACGTGCTTCTTCAGGCCCGTCCATTCTCAAGACATGTTCAACAAGGGGTCCGAAGGCGCGGGCATAAGGCTGAAGGCTGGGACCACGGTATGCATGGAAGAGGTTCGCGGACGTACCCGCGTGTTCATAGACGGCATCGAATCCGAAGCAAAAATAACAAAGCTGGCACTCGGATATGTCTCCCCCTGGAGGACGTTCGAGGTCCATGTGGACAACGCCCTTCCCACGGGGCAGGGGTTCGGGATGAGCGCCGCAGGCGCGGTGGCGGCCGCGCTGTGCGCGTCCGACGTCGAGGGAAAGAGCAGGGAGGATGCGTTCAATGCGGCGCATATGGCAGACATAACAGGAGGCGGAGGCCTCGGGGACGTGTCGGGACTCCTGTCAGAGCTCCATCAGCCCACCAGAACGGCGGCGGGCCTCCCGCCCGCAGGGAAGGTCGTAGATTCCGGGATAGAGTTCCCTCTCCTGACAGTCGCTGTTCTTGGCTCCAAGATGAGCACCGCAGAAGTCATCAGCGACAAGAACAGATGTTCCAAACTCGAGTCGAACGGTGCCGTCGCCCTTTCCGAGTATAGGAAAAAGATGGATGTGGAGTCGCTTTTTCGCGTATCTAACGTATTTTCCGTGGCATCCGGGGTGGAGGCGCCCGAGGTCTCGGACGCGATAAGGAAGCTGAGCGCGGCGGGGATAAGGGCGGCCATGTGCATGCTGGGCAACAGCATATTTGCGGACGCCCCCAAGGATGCCGTGGAAGACGTCCTGGGCGACGTGCCGGCGGTAGAGACGTCGTCGACGGCGCTTCCTGCCGAGGTTACTCGAAAAGCGTGAACAGGGCGTCGTCTCCGCCCACGTCGAAGAGGCCGATCCGGGCGCCGCAGTCCAGCCATCCATGCGCATAGTTCACGGCGGCGAACGCGGTCACGAAGTCCCCGTTCTCCCTGAAATGTTTCGCGTCGTTGTAATATGACGAGGCCATGTTCAGGAAATCGTCAGCCAGCCTTCGGTTGTACGAGCGCTCCGGCGCGGAGATCGCGACCTTGTCGAGCGCACGCTTGGTGACGTCCAGATAACGATCGATTTTCGACGGGGTTATTTCGGTCTGCTCCATCACGCGCAACATGGCCGTCAGAATATAAAGAGTGTGACAACGGACGCGGAACGTTCGAAATTCATCGGGTTCGATCCGGAGGCTTGCATGATAATCCCGAAGAGGTAACAGACAAACAGCAGGACTGTCGTCGATTTCCAAACGCGCCGGCGTTGTCAGGCAAATCATTTATAGTCCGTCCCTTTATCTATAATTAGGAAGTGATTAACGACCCCGGGAGGGGTCGGGCCCTTATCGCGGTGCCTACGCGTACCCGATTACGGGTCGTCGAGGTCGATTATAATAATCAACCCCTCAGACTGTATCCGGATACGGAAACCGCCTTTTCGGCGGGCGATGGATATAGTCGCCTATATCACCTCCTGCCAGGCAGTTCCGGATTCGCCGCACGTGGAAGTCAGGCGAATCCGGACTCCCTGCCACACGGCATCGTCCGTACCCTGCGATTGTTTTTACCTCTTTCGGTCCGCGTCGTCGTGTTCAGATTTCCTGTCGCGCTTTGTACGGATTTGAGGAACTCCGTGAGGGCCGATCGCGACGCGACATAGGATTTTCTCGGTCTTCGACGTTTCCGACAGGCCGCCGCTGACGACATCGGGCGTGCGGACCCGCATACATGCGCACATTGTTATAATATCATAGGAATCGGGGATTCATGATAGTAGTCGGAGGCTCATCTTCCAGAGACCTTTCCAAAGAGCTCGCAACACTCCTGAACTGCAAGTTTATTCAGGCTTCCACGACAAGGTTCCCCGATGGGGAATGCTACACCCGCATCGACACGGAGTCGCTGGACGACGACGTGACGATAGTCCAGAACACGTATCCTGACGGCAACCTGGTGGAGATGTTCCTCCTGCAGGATGCCGTGAAGAAGATGGGCGCCTGCACGGTCACGCTCGTGATACCGTATTTCGGGTATGCCAGGCAGGACAGGGTGTTCAGGCCCGGGGAGCCCGAGAGCGCGAAGGTCATGGCAAGGCACCTCAGCCTCATGTGCGACCGCGTCATAACGGTGGACATCCACAAGGAGAGCATATTGGACTACTTCGACTGCCCCCACGTGGACCTGAAGGCCGCCGCAGCCATAGCCGAGTATTTCAAAGACAGGAACATAGACAGGGTCCTGTCCCCTGACGCAGGCGCGGCGGGACGCGCCAAGGACGTCGCCGACAGGATAGGCGTACCGTACGGGCATCTTGACAAGACCCGCCTCTCTGGTTCTGAGGTCGAGATATCCGAGACCGACCTGGACTGCGAGGGGCAGAGGATCCTGATCGTCGACGACATGATCTCCACCGGAGGCACGATCGTCGCGGCGAAGCAGATCCTCAGAGAGGCCGGCGCGGAGAGCGTGTCTGTGGCATGCACTCACGGCGTGTTCGTGAACAACGCGCTGGAGAGGCTCACCGGCAACTCCTTGGACACCGTCCTTTGTTGCAACACCGTGGAGAACGGGGTCTCCAACATATCGGTGGCAGGAATAATCGCAGATGCCATCAAGAGGACGTGGTGACGTTGCAGAAGGAAGACAACTTCAACGACTGGTACGTCGACATCGTCGAGAAGGCGAACCTTTCCGACAAAAGATACCCCATAAAGGGCATGAACGTCTGGACAGCCTACGGCTGGAAGGTGATGACGAACATAGACTCGTTCATCAGACGGGAGCTGGACGCCACCGGTCACGACGAAGTCTGTTTTCCCCTTCTTATTCCAGAGACTGAGTTCAAGAAGGAGAAGGATCACATCAAAGGGTTCGACTCAGAGGTGTACTGGGTCACGCATGCGGGTGTCAACGAGCTTGACGTGAAGCTGATTCTAAGGCCCACGTCCGAGACGGCCATGTACCCCATGTTCGCGCTTTGGGTCCGGTCCCACCAGGAGCTCCCGCTCAAGGTGTATCAGATTGTGAACACTTTCCGTTACGAGACCAAGCAGACCAGGGCGTTCATGAGGGTGCGCGAAATCCACTTCTTCGAGTCGCACACG
Organism: Candidatus Methanoplasma porotermitis; assembly: GCA_031290095.1. Classification (GTDB taxonomy): domain Archaea; phylum Thermoplasmatota; class Thermoplasmata; order Methanomassiliicoccales; family Methanomethylophilaceae; genus Methanoplasma; species Methanoplasma porotermitis. The sequence continues at coordinate 50,233 of JAITOF010000087.1, read as the reverse complement.
TGCCATGCGACGGAGGAGGACGCACAGGCGCAGATCGAGGAGGACGTCGAGATCGTCGGCAGGCTGGCGAAGAGGCTGTGCCTTCCGTACTCGCTTCTTGTGCGCACCGACTGGGACAAGTTCCCTGGCGCGCACTACACCGTGGGGATAGACACCGTAATGCCCAACGGCAGGACTCTGCAGATCGGGTCCGTGCACCACTACCGCACGAACTTCTCCGTCCCGTACGAGATAACGTACGAGGACGAAAAAGGAGAGCACAAGCACGTGCATCAAACGACGTACGGCATGAGCGAGAGGCTGCTGGGAGCAGTCATCGGAGTGCACGCCGACGACGCGGGGCTCATAATGCCGCCTGACATAGCTCCGTTCCAAGTCGTGATCATACCTATCTATTCGAAAAACAACGCCGACGTGGTGAGGCCGGAGGCGCAAAAGCTCCATGCGGCGCTCGCAGCGGCCGGGTTCAGGGTCAAGCTCGACGACAGGGACCTGCGCCCCGGCAACAAATACTACGACTGGGAGACAAAAGGCGTACCGCTCAGGCTGGAGATCGGAGGCAGGGACATAGAGAACGGCGTAGTGACGTTCGCACGGAGGGACAACGGCGAGAAAGGGACTATGGACGCATCGTCGGTCCCGGCAGGCGTAGACCTTGTGCTGAACTCGATTTCAGAATCGCTTCTCTGCAAAGCGGAGAAGATCCAGCAGTCCCATATACAAGACATCGAGTCTTTAGACGACATCCCCGAGGACAAGATACTTAGGTTTGGATGGTGCGGTTGCGAGGAGTGCGGCCACAAGTTCGAGGACGCTCGCGACCTGAAGATCCTGGGAACGCCGTTCAGGCCGGAGAAGTTCGACGGAAGCTGCATAATCTGCGGAAAGCCCGCAAAGCCCGCGTTCGCCGCGCGCACGATGTGATCCCGTGCTGGAAGAGAACGAGACGGTGTATCTGCTCGACCCCTTCGGAAAGAGGGTCTGGGCCAGGATATCTTACGGCATGGTCCAGGTCCCGTCTCTCGGGACGGTGGACGGGTCTAAGTTCATAGGGAAGGACGACGGCTCGGCTATAGACTTCGTCGGCAAGAGGTACACGGTGCTGAGGCCTGGGACAGTCGAGCTGATGGAGTCCTTGGAGAGAGGGGCGCAGATCGTCACTCCGAAAGACGCCGCCACGATACTCCTGAACTGCGACATAAGGTCGGGGAAGACCGTCATGGAGGTGGGAGCAGGGTCTGGAGGGCTTACCACGGCCCTTCTCGGCGCCGTCGCCCCTACTGGGAAGGTCCATACGATCGAGTTCAAAGAAGAGAACGCCCTGCGTGCCCTCAGAAACGTGAAGAGGACGGGGCTGGACGCGTATTGGGAATACACCGTCGCCGATGCCAGGAACGTTCAGTCGGATGTCGTCGCCGACGCGCTCGTCACAGACATGCCGGACCCGTGGCTGGCTCTTGACAACTTGTATGACAACCTGAGGTTCGGAGGGCGGATATGCTCGTACGTCCCGAACATGAACCAAGCCGAATCGATAGTCAACGCCCTGCGTGACAAGGGCTTCGTCGAAGTGCATGCCTTGGAAAACATCCAGAGGGGCATAGAGGTCCATCCCGGTGGCGTCAGGCCGTCCTTCGACATGGTCGCGCACACCGGCTATCTCATATTCGGGAGAAAGGCGGCTGTCTGACCGCCTCCCGGGCGTCGCGACTGCGTTTTGCAAATCGGCCCCCGATTGCTTTTGGAATGAGTCGGGGCGCAGAAACGATGCCGTTACGACGGCGAAAGGAGGCAAGGGCTGTTTATGTGGCCCGTACCCCGCGTTATCCTCGACAGTGCCAGCGTTTTCCTCTCTGGGAGCTGTTTTTAACGACCTTAGACGGCCATCTCGTCGTTCGGACGCGGTTGCCCGGCTGGGTGCTTATGGTCCCAGACAGTCTATCGGGACCACGGTCACGCCGTCCGGGCGCGTGTACGCCATGCCTCCGCTCCCGCTCAGTATCATGAGGAACGACGGCTCCCCCGCCTCGTCGCACACTTTCTCCTTCAGGCGGGATAGGCTCGAGGCGGCCTTGTCGTACTCGTGGGGGCCCAGCTTCACCTCTACCGCTCCCCATCTGCCGTCTGCCAGCTGTATTATCGAGTCGGCCTCCAGGCCGCTGTCGTCGCGATAGTGGCACACTTCGCCCGTCATGCTGTCCGAGTACGCGCAGACGTCCCTGTGGCACAGGGACTCGAACAGCAGCCCCGCCGTCTTCGGATCCCTCGAAAGGACGTCGGGGCTTGCGTTCAGCGCGGCGGCCGCCAGCGAGGGGTCCGTGAAATGGATCTTGGGCGATGCGCGAATCCTTGTTTTCGAGCGAAGAGACGGGGTCCAAGCCTTCTGCTCCTCGATCATGAATATCTGTTTCAGCGATTCCAGATATGCCCGCACGGTCTGGTCGGAGACCCTGCCGCCGTCGCAGGACACGTCGGCCGATATCACGGACGACTTCACCATCGTCGCGCTGTTCCTTGCCACCGACCTCATCACCTTTCTGACGATCGAGGGGTCCCTGGACTTCCCGTCCGGGCGGGATATGTCGGACCTTGCGACCGTGTTCAGATATTGTTGCGGAATCCTCGTCGCGTCTCCCGCGCCTCCCCACACGCCTGCCGGCCACCCGCCCCGGCATATCAGCCTCACCGTCTCGAGGTATCCGGACTCCGAGGGGACCGGGTCCGTCCTCCCCTCCGAGAATAGCCGCGAAAGGGACACCGTCCCTTTGCTGTCGCCGGACTCGAACAGGGACAAGGGGCGCATCTGGACGACTGCGAACCTCCCTGTCCCGCTGTGGGATGCCGAATCCGTCGGCGGAGTCACGGAGCCAGTGAAGATGAAGAGCCCCTTCTTCGTGTTGAAGTCTATCTCCCGCCTTGCCGCGTCCCACAGCTTGGGGGATTCCTGCCATTCGTCGACCAGCATGGGATAGTCGCCGTCTAGGACGGAGCGGGGGTCGAGGGCGGCCCTCTCCTTCGTGGCGTCGTCGTCCGCGAACACGACGGAGTTGGCGTGCCGTATCCCGCTCCATGACTTGCCGCACCATTTGGGTCCTGTTATCAGCACCCCGCCGAATGAGGACAGCATCTCCGATATGGCCGTGTCCGACAGCCTCGGGCGGTACTTGCCTTCGACGTTGTTCTTTATGGATCTTAGCCTGTCTTGCATACCAATGCTGGATGTGTGCCGCCAATATAACTTTTTCTGTGTTTTCAATATAACTTTTACGGAGTTTTCAATATAACTTTTGCGGAACAGGGTTCGATTCAGAGGCCGAGGCCCCCCTATCTTGCCGTGTGCGACAAGCACGACGCCTGGAACGGCATGACGACTGGAAGACGCCGTTCCGCACGAACTCGCAGAGGGCGCGATGTTGCTGGAAGACGGAGACGGGTTCCTCCAGCCTCAAAAGCCCTCCAGGGAGACTCTCAGGGCGAGGACCGACGACGCCTCAGAGGACGAGCCGGGCGAGAGGGAGGAGGGGTGCAGAGAATGCAAGGTTTGGCGCCCGCCTATGATTTGCGAAACGCAGTCGGCGCCGTCAGAATCTTTTAATTACGGTCGCGCCATATGTCGGCGATGACAGTGGTAGACGTCAGGATAGAGCTCAAAAAGGGCGTTGCAGACCCGGAAGGGAGCAACACGAAGAAGACCCTCGAGTCCTTGGGTTTCAAGGGTATCGACAGCGTCAGGACGGTCAAAGTCTTCGAGATCACTCTTGACGCGCCCGCCGAAGAGGCGAAGAAGCACGCCGAAGAAATGTGCAGACAGCTTTTGGCCAACCCGGTCATTCAGAAATACAGCGTCGTCGTGAGATGATACGATGTCGAGGGATCTGCTGAGAAGAAGGAACACGTCCTTCGAGCTTTACGATGTGAGCGTCCTGTCTGCGGGAGACAGCGAGCTAGCGGAGATATCTTCGACGTTGAGCCTGAGCCTGTCTCTCGACGAAATGAAAGTCATCCGCACATATTTTACAAAAGAAGGCCGCGATCCCACGGACATAGAGGTCCAGGCGCTGGGCCAGGCATGGAGCGAGCACTGTTGCTACAAGAGCTCCAAACCCATCCTGAAAGAGTTCGTTTTCGGAATAGACAGGGACGACGTCCTCTCGAGGGGAGACGCCGGGGTTATGGTGTTCGACGACGATTACGGGTATGCGTTGAGGATCGAGAGCCACAACCATCCCTCGGCCATAGAGCCTTACGGGGGGGCCGCCACGGGGATAGGCGGGATACTAAGGGACGTGGTGTGCATGGGGGCGCAGCCGATAGGCCTTGCGGACCCGCTGTGCTTCGGCTATCCGGACAGGAAGGGGGACCTTCCGCCCGGCGTGAAGCACCCTCGCTATCTCATGGGAGGAGTAGTGTCTGGAATCAGAGACTATGGCAACCGTTGCGGCATACCGACGATAACCGGGGGCTTCTTCTTCGACGAGAGGTACACTGGCAACTGTCTTGTCAACGTCGGCTGCCTCGGAATCGTAAAAAGAAAGGACCTGGCCAACAACTTCGCCGGCGGGCCGGGAGAGGTGATGATACTCGTCGGCGGAAGGACCGGGCGCGACGGCATACACGGAGTCAACTTCGCATCGAGGGACCTCACGGAGACGTCCCAGGACGACTCCAGGGGCGCGGTGCAGCTTGGAGACCCGATAACAAAGGAGCCGGTGATGCATGCATGCTTCGAGGTGAACGAGAAGCATCTTGTCACAGGTATGAAGGACCTCGGAGGAGGAGGGCTCAGCTGCGTGGTCGGAGAGATGGCCCTGGCGGGCGGATGCGGCGCAGACGTGGACGTGGACAAAGTCCCGCTGAAGGAGTCGGGGCTTGCTCCATGGGAGATATGGGTATCCGAGTCCCAAGAGAGGATGATGGTCACATGCAAGCCTGACAATGTCGCCAAAGTGCTTGAGGTATTTGCGCTCTGGGACGTTATTGCTACGCCGATCGCCAAAACTACATCCGTTCAAAGGATGCGCCTGTTCATGAACGGGGAGATGATATTCGACATGGACTTGGAGTTCCTGACAGGCGGGCCGGTGTACGTCCGCCCGTATGCGCTCCCCTCCGTCCCAGACGGCTCGAAGGAGAAGTTCCCGGACCTGCCGAGCAACAAAGAAGTGATACTTACGCTGCTGTCCGATCCCAACGTAGCCTCCAAGGAGTGGGCGATACGGCAGTACGACCATGAGGTCAGGGCATCGACAGCCATACATCCAATGGTGGGGAAGATGAACGAGACCGGCCCTGGCGACGCGTCGGTCCTTATGCCCGTGCCGGGAAAGTGGAAGGGCCTGGCGGCCGCGATCGGCTGCAATCCGTGGTTCACTGCGCTCGACCCGTACAACGGAGGCAAGTCCGGCATAGACGAGGCATGCCGCAACATAGTCGCAGTGGGCGCAAGGCCGAACGCGTTCACAGACTGCCTTAATTTCGGGAATCCGGAGAGGCCGGAGAGGCTGGGGGAGATGAGAGAGGCCGTAAGGGGCATCGGCGAGACGGCCAAGGGACTTGGGATACCGATACCTTCCGGCAACGTCAGCCTTTACAACGAGGCGGCAGGCGGAAGGGCGATCCTTCCGACGCCGATGATACTTGCATGCGGCCTCATCGACGACGTCAGGAAAGCGATAACCGCAGACCTGAAGAAAGAAGGAAGCTGTCTGTTCCTCGTCGGCTCCACGAAGAGGGAGATGGGAGGCTCCCTTCTGTTCCGCAAGTTCGGCGGCTCGGATGGAAAGGTTCCCGGCGTCGACGTCGCAAGGGCGAAAGAGCTCATGGACAGATTGCTCCGGGCGATGGATTCCAGGCTGGTGCTCAGTTGCCACGACTGCTCCGACGGCGGGATTGCCGTAGCCGTGGCGGAGATGTGCATCTCCGGAGGCATAGGCGCAGAGCTCGATCTGACTGCAATCGGCGGATTGGAGGAAGGCGTCAAGCTGTATTCGGAGAGCAACACCCGCTGGATCGCGGAGGTCGATGGGAAAAACGCAGAGGCGTTCTCGGACGCCATGGGCGACGGAGCGACGTGCATAGGGATAACGAAGGGCGCCTCTCTGAAAATCAAAGGGGCCCGCACCGACATACCTGTGACCGAGCTTAGAAAAGCATGGAGCGACCCGATATGGAAGATAATGGGAGGTGCCGGCGATGAGTGAAGTCAGAGTGTGCGTCCTCCGTATCGAAGGCACCAATTGCGAGGACGAGATGGCTGAGGCGTTCAGGATGTGCGGAGCGGCGCCCGAGAAAGTGCATCTCAACCAGATGTCCGGCAAGGCTCCTCCGGAGTTGAGAAGGAGCATCGAGGACTACGACATACTGGCGCTCCCTGGAGGGTTCTCCGCCGGGGACTACGTCCGAGCAGGGGCGATATTCGGGGCGAGGATCAAATCCTCGATGGGAAGGCAGCTGAGAGACTTCGTGGACTCGGAGAAGCCCGTCTTCGGCGTATGCAACGGATTCCAGATACTTGTGGAGCTGGGCCTTCTGCCAGCGGCGAAAGAGACGATGGAGCCGTCCCCGACGGCGGCCCTGTACAACAACGACTCCGGCCGTTTCGAGTGCCGCCCGACCATCCTCAGGAATGACAGCAGAGGAAGGTGCAGGCTCGTGTCCCAGGTCCCGTCAGGAAGGACGCTGGCTATACCTTCCGCGCATGCTGAGGGCAGGCTCCTCGGAATGGACGAAGACTTCGCGGACCGCCTGGAAGACAACGACCAGGTCGTGTTCCGATACGTGGGGCCTGAGGGGGAGAAAGCAGGCTACCCATGGAACCCTAACGGATCGAAGTCCGACATAGCAGGGATATGCAACCCCGCCGGAAACGTGCTCGGCATGATGCCGCACCCGGAAAGAGTGATGACGCGGTTCACTCACGCAGACTGGACCCGAGGTTACACGTCGGAGGATGGAGACGGGAAAGAAATAATAATGTCTGTCGTCAAGGCGGTCAAATCTTGATCTTCACGTCGATGCGCTCGCCGTTATCGAGGGTCAGCGTTCGTCTCAGGTGATACTGGCATATGATCTCGATGACGTTGCTGTAGTGAGACCGTTCAGGCATGACGATGGCGCACTCGACGTTGCGTATCTTGGCCGTGTGGGCGATGACGTTGCCGAAGCTCCTCCCATCCTGGACAAAACCGTTGATGCGGTGGCCGGTGGAGCCTTTGACCACGTCAAGCTTGGGCAGGTCTTCTTTGTCGACAAGGACGTTGAGAGTGCCTTCGTAAGGCACGAACCCCATCAAGGCCTCGATCTGCTCGATATATCGGGGCTGGCAGATGTAGTATCCTCCCTCGCCCATTCCCTCGGTCACTGTGCCATGCAGGGTGACCTGATCGGCGAGCTCGAAAATCTTCCTGTATTCGGAATATTCCTGTTTCAACTCGTCTCTCCCCTTGGACGTGACCTTTATCCTTTGTCTCCTCGCACCGAGGTCCCTTGTTATGAGATTCTCGTCCAATAGCTCCAGAATACGCTTTGAGGCAGACTGTTGGCTCATCTCCAACGTATCTCCGAGCTCGCGAGAGGAGAGGGCTACGTAGTCCTCCAACCCGCCCAACAGAGCTATCTTTCTCAGCGCGAAGGCAAACTTTGAATCCACATATAGTCAATCCCTTAGACACATTTATAGTTTACATCCGGCGACAAGCACACTGTCGCGTTCTGAACGGCGCCTGCCCGCATATAAGGCCACTGGGCTTCGCTGTGCGTCCGAACCTTTTTGGATGCACAGTTCCAGGCTGAAAGCCAAGTTCGGCGTTCTCGCCTAGCCGTTTCCGCCAGGCTTGCAACCCTCCGCCCGTGCGGTTCGATTGCAGCATGAGGGCGTGAGGCAAACCGTCAGAGCAGCACTTTCTCATAGACTTCTTCGATCTTCGAGATCAGAGGGCCCCATTGATACGCCTGGGCCTGCAAGGCGGCGTTCTCGCCTAGCCGTTTCCGCTTCTCGTCGTCGCCCAAGAGCATGTTGACGGCAGCGGATATTGCAGACGCTGATCCAGGCGGGACGCACACTCCACCGTCGCCGACGGTCTTAGGAAGGCCGTTGACGTCAGAACACACCAGAGGTCTGCCGTAAGACATGGCTTCTACCGCGGCCAAGCCGAATGATTCGAAAAGCGATGGCATGACGAAGATCTTGCACTCCCGCATGAGCATGTTTTTCTCGTCGTCGCTCACCCAGCCTCTCAGTTCTATGCGGCCTTCAAGGCCGTTCCTCTCAATTCTTCTCTTCAAACGCCTTTCATCGGGTCCCTTTCCGCATATTATGAGCTTGCAGTCCACGTCGCGCATGGCGTCTATAAGGCAATCCAGCCCCTTTGTCCTGACGAGCCTTCCCAACGACAATATGAAATCGCCGTTTCCCTCCCCTCTATCGGGGAATGACGATATCCCCGTGGGCACGGAGGTGACATGGTCGCCAGGATACCCGCGCCGGACGAGATCGTCCCTTACATGGTCGCTGACGGAGATTATGTGGTCGAAAGTGTCCAGGCATTTTTTGAACCGGAAATCGTTGAGGCCTGACAAAAATCCTTGGATGCCCACTCCTTCCCCCCACATGTTGTGGTATGTGAACACTTTCTTCCCGTCGTATTTGCGCATTGCGTCGTTATAGCTCGGGGCCCAGCGATAGTTGTAGTTCACAATGTCGGGGTCGATGCTTTTCACCGCCTCAAGGACATGCCCCGTGCTGATGAAAGGAGGGTTATAGATGTTGACCAGCCTTGATTTCAATCGTATGATTCGATAGCCGTCTGCCTCTTCCTCCTCGGGAGTGTCAGGAAGGCGCCCGGTGAGCACGGTGACCTTGTGTCCCCCTGCCGCCAACAATCTGGACGTGTCGTGGATGCGATGCTCTATGCCGCCTCTGAACGGGTAGAAGAACGGATTCACGTCGACGATTTCCATGTGCGTGACGTTCAATGGCGTTTGTGTAAATAAACAATCCTCTCAAAAAATTATTTTGCGTCGTCACATCCAAAAATCCGTCTCCGACTTTAAAAAGCAATCCATCCTCTTCGAGAGTCGCCACAACGCAAGAGGAGAGGCGGCTCGTCTTCTGATCCCGGGCGAGAGAGAAAAGACAAAGCCCGCATGAAGGCGTTACGGTCGTTCACGAGGAACAAGATTAAACCTGGATCGACAGTCGAGCGAGCGTTTTTTTTTTGGCGTTTGCCTCATTCGACTATGTATGGGCGGGCTTTGGGGAAATCAAGCGAGTTCAAAGTTTTGAAACAACTCCGAACTCACTCAACACCGTTTGCGGAATTAAGGGCATAGTATTTATGCAGATCACGTCATGCAAAAAATGTGGATTACAGGGAGATACTCGACATCGCATCCGATCAAATTGTCAAAATGTGTGGAGAGACAATTGATATCATCCAATTGAACAAGCCGACATCTGTGGAACAGGCAAAAGAATTAACAAAAATCGTATCCAAGCTATCTCCAGTTTTTGGCAACATGATCGAATTCAAGGCGGTTGAACGCTTAAATGCAATAAACTGGGGCAATCTGGGCAGATGGGTGAGACAGGATCCAGGGTTTCCGGACGCTTTGTTTGTCTCAAACCAGTTGGATGTCCCCCCTGGCATAGAGATTAAAACATGGTATCCGCTGTCCACAGAAATCACGGCTCGGTTCAAAGAAAGCAAATCCATGTTCAAGGACGATAATACGCTCGTGGCCTTGATGTGCTGGATTCCGGAGTATGTTGTGTACGGTCGCGCTAAAATAATCGACGTATGGATTGGAACGGCATCCGGCATTGCAAAATCAAGAGATGCGCACTATCATGATCCGCCAGGCTATCTGGTGATGGAACCAGGGGGCACGTCAGACCGGACATCCAATCTGATTCAAACGAATACGGGCGGGTATAAGTTTCAGGGAACGGCAAGCGAACTGGATGAAGCAAAAAGATTGATGAAAGACATGATCATTGATGAGGAATACTCCATAGACCAGGGCTATCAAGACAAAATAATGACACTGCGAGGCGAGTTCAAATATCGCATGGATACAAATTATGCAAAAATTGATAGAATTCAGCATGAGGGCATAGAATTGTTCAAATCATTGGCGTTGCAACAAGAGTACATGGGGAAAACAATCAGCGAGTGGAAATCTGTTCTTTGTACCAAGTCAAAAATCGATTCAGTGCTGGCCGAGCTTCTCGATTTGTGATGCTATGCGCTCGATTCCTATTTTGTACATCTCGGGGTCTATCTCAGAAGAGTAACAGGCCCGCCCGGTGTTTATCGATGCAACAGAACCTGTCGCCGATCCGCCGAACGGGTCCCATACAACGTCACCACAATCAGATGACATGACGATCAACTGCTCCGTCAGAGACAGGGGTTTCTGGTTGTAGTGAGTTGCGCGATTGCCCTCTTTGAGCCTCTCGCTGTCTCTCAACTGCGATACCGACCACACGTTGGTTACGCCGAACGGACAATAAAACTTGGACTTTTGCAACTCCCACTCTTCGCCGCTCATAGGCTTGAGGCCGTCTGTCGAAAAAAACGGCGCCCCCTCGGGGTCCCCGTGGAGATTGGCATATTTTGAGATCATGTCGAAAGCCGCGGCCGGCGGCATGTACCATAAATAATCCTTTGTGAAGTACTTCCTCGATGCCGCATTTTTAACCTTGCAGGCATCGTTGGTCAGACGAAACGGCAATTTTGTTCTTTTCCATTCGGATATCAGCCAATCTTGCATCGACGATGCCTCTCCGTCAACGAAAAAAATCGGGCGTTTCACATATTGAACGCACACTTCGGTGACGACGGGCAACGAGCGAATTGTTTTTGTGTTGACGTTTCCAGCTATGTGGCTCTTTCCTTTGTTCCAAACGTTGCAACATTTGTACTCCCATCCATATTTTTCGAGGACAGGGTGTACGGTCGCCCAGCCGACTTCTGTGTTCCAAAACCATAACGTCGTCCTCGGCGTCGACATTGAAGACCATTCTTTGATATGAGGCTCATACCAGGAGTCTAGTTTGTCAGCGGCATGGAGGTCGCCCTTAAAACCGGACACGCCATATGGCCCGTCACTGATTATGACCGTGGGCGACTTCCACTTGGAGTAGTGACCAATTGCGTCTCCCAAGCTGTGCTGTATGTTCAATAAGCCGTTAACTTTGACATCAAAAGAATCAATTCCGGATTTGTGACACACCTCTATGTTTCTCTCAGTGGATTCCATGGCATCTCTCTCCGCGAATTGCTTTCAACAAGGGCTTCGCCTCGTCGCACTCCCCACATGGCAGTCGGATTATTTATCTGTGGGGATGGTGTGTTTGGCACGGAGTAGGTTCAAAGTTTTGGAACAACTCTGAACAAGCTCTAAATGGGGGTGTGCGGGACGGGGTCCAATAGCCTTGACTTGGACGCAGGCACTAGGGACTTCGGCTCGCAATTCCAGGCGGGCATCTGCGTCGCGCCGCTTGCCTGGCTACGCAGTCAGTTAAAAATATGTTCACGGGCGCGAGGCCCGGTTTAAATCCTCGGCCTGTCTAGCCAGATTCTCGACGACGGGGATAGGAGGACGGCTATTATGGACGCGACCATTACTAGGGCTATAACGCCTGCGTAGAGGTCGACTGCCTCCACGACGAGGAACACCACGGATATCGTGGCCGTCAGGAACGACATGAACAGAAGCATGTCCCACGACCATTGGCTGTTTGCAGTGAACGCTCCTGCAATGGCGAAGAACAGGACCGCAAGGAGCATGTAGCTCCCGACCTCTGACACAGCGTCCGTCCCCGCTTCAAAGAGGAACGCCATGAACGCGAAGCTCAAGATTCCCCCGAGCAATCCAAGCACGACGCCTGCGGCGGCGCTTCTCGGGGCTTTCATTGTCTCACCTCGTCAAACGTATGGGCCACACGGCCGATCTCTGTTTTCTCGATCATCATCCTGATACTCTCCAGAACAACCCAGATGCTTCCTATGAACAATCCGTACGTCTCGGCTTTCGCGAGGTCGAACGTCATAATGGCCGCTATCCCAGACGCAAAAAGGATCAGGGAGACGCCTGCGAACACCTTGTGCCCGGCGACCCAGTTCCCTATGGCGAAGGCCGCCAACGACATAAGCATCAGCAGGGCGAACATATGTCCGAAGTAGTAGCACAAATCTTCCGGCGTGGCGCCCGTCGGGGTCAGCACGACCAATGCCAGGGCGATGCCGGCGACTGCGACGAGCCCGCCGCCGATGGCTTGGTCTTGGTTCCGATGGTAGAGTATGTTCCCGATGCCGAAGACTGTGAGCAGAAGCCCGCCGACCGCGCACCCTGCATCGAAATATCTCGTCGTGTCATTTGCATGATTCCTCAAAGACGAGAAGACGTCCTCTCCGAAAACCCAAGAGGGGTCGGTGTTCATTGCAATCACGACGAAGACAGCGAACGACGCGACCGCAAGAAACCCCGTCCAAGCGAACGCTGCGTTGTGCCATGTTTTAATCTCCATGAACCGAATAGATCATACGAATATATTGTTCTTACCTCGCAGGCACGCTTGCCCTGTGCGGCAAAAGCGACATCGATGCGTAGCCCGCCGTCGAACGTCATCATGCCCGGTGGCGGCTTGGCGAAAACGACGGGCCTTGCGTGGGCGCGGTGCATACGCCATACGCGACGCATCTCCGAAGCCGGCAGGAACATAAACGTAATATCCATCAAACTGATGGAGACCCAATGAGAAACATCTATTTCGTCGGGACTGCCGGGAGCGGCAAGAGCACTATGGTGGCGGCATTCAAAGAATGGCTCGGTGACAACGGCGTGGATTCAGTGGTGATAAACATGGATCCCGGGGCCGACAGGCTTCCGTATGACGCAGACATCGACGTGCGCGAGTGGATATCTCTTTCGGAGGTCATGGACGAGTACTCCCTTGGCCCGAACGGGGCCCAGATCGCGGCCGCCGACCTCATCGCCGTGCATATTGAGAAGATCACCGCACTATTGTCTAACATACGCACAAAGTACGTCCTCATAGACACCCCTGGGCAGCTGGAGCTGTTTGCGTTCAGGGAGTCGTCCCGGACGATATTGCGTGCCTTGGACAAGGACAAGTCCATGGTGGTGTACCTGGCGGACCCGACGCTTTGCAAGAGGCCGAACGGATTCATATCGTCCATATTGCTGTCGGCGCTCGTCCAGTTCCGCCTCAGCGTCCCGATGGTGAACGTCCTCTCCAAGTCGGACATACTTTCAGAAGAGGAGAAGACAAGGCTGATCGACTGGTTCGAGAATCCGGACACGCTCTACGGCGACCTTCTCGACGAGGACTCGAACCCTCAGACCGTAGTCGGCATGGAGCTCTTCAAAGCGCTCGAGAACGTCGGAATCTTCGGCGGCATGCGTCCTGTGTCCGCGTCGGAAGGCGAGGGGCTTGGAGATGTTTATGCCGCCGCGCAACTCCTGTTCTTCGCAGGAGAAGACGCGGACGGCGAGTGAGGCTCATCCAAACATGTATGCCGGAACGGACTTGATTTTGTTCCTTCCGGCCTCCATCACCTTTTCGCGGGCGGCGGCGAAATCGTTGATCGCGATCTGGTCGCGCCCGTCCCTTATCGCAAGCATGCCTGCCTCGGTGCATATGCTCTTGATTTCCGCGCCAGAGGCGCCTTCCGAGATCTCGGCCAGTTTTTTGGGCTTGACGTCGTTGTCGGTGTTCATGCGGGCGAGGTGGATGGTGAAGATCTGAGTCCTCCCGTCGAGGTCGGGGAGGCCGACGTCGATGATACGGTCGAACCTGCCAGGCCTGAGAAGGGCGTCGTCGAGTATGTCGGGACGGTTGGTCGCCCCTATGATCTTGACGTCGCTGGTAGGCGTGAACCCGTCAAGCTCGGCAAGGAGCTGCATGAGGGTACGCTGAACCTCGCGATCGCCGGACGTGGCGACATCCATCCTCTTTGCCCCGATGGAGTCGAGCTCGTCTATGAATATTATGCTGGGTGCTTTCTCTCTTGCAAGCTCGAACAGCTCGCGCACGAGCCTTGCGCCCTCTCCGATGTATTTCTGCACGAGCTCGGACCCGACGAACCTTATGAACGTGGCGTCGGTTGCGCTGGCCACGGCTTTGGCCATGAGGGTCTTGCCCGTGCCAGGGGGGCCTACCAGAAGCACGCCTTTGGGCGGCTCGACGCCGACTTTCGCATAAAGCTCCGGCCTCAGCAGGGGATCCTCCACTGCCTCGCGCAACTCCAGCATCTGCTGTTTAAGGCCTCCGATGTCGGCGTATGTGACGTTGGGCTTGTCTATTATCTCGGCGCCGGTGACGACCGGGTCCAAAGGCGCGGGAAGAACGTCCATCACGGCAAGCGTCTGCTTGTTGAGCGACACTCTCGCGCCCGCAAGAAGGTCTTTTTTCTCGATGTACTCAGACACCGACACGATGAAATCGGGGCCGGTGGTGCTTTTGACGACCACGCGCCCGTCCGTGAGGACGTCGCGCAGAGAGCCGACTATCAGCGGCGGGCTTTTCAATCTGTCAAGCTCCGATCTTATGCGGGTAAGGTCCTTCTGCAACCTGAAAAGCTCCCCCTCAAGATAGCGCTTCTCGTTCTCTGCGCCCTGGAGATCCTCCATCAGTCTGACGTTACGCTCCTCCAGCGTGACGATCTTCGCTTTATGTTCCTCGTTCAGAGCATCGCCCATTTCTAATTACCCTCTTCGCATGGGCTATGCACGGCATTATTTTAATTACTTTTTCCTGTACAAGCCGACGGACAATCCCGATTGTAATATTTTCATGAAGTATAGAATAGCGCGGGAGGGGAGAGGGATGGTTGCAACGCGTCAATTATAACTATTACTGCGATGTTCCTGATACGATGATCTGTGAAATGTGCGGCAAAGAAGCCCCTACCCGGCCGATGCTGGTGGAAGGCATCAAGTTGAGCCTGTGTCCGGACTGCGCCAAGTTCGGCGACGAGTATAAATCTCAGAGCAGCCCGCTCGAATCCAAGGGAGCGCCCGTCAATAGGACCGTCATAGAAGCCCGTCTCCAGAAAAGAGAAAAAAGGATGCAGACTCGCGACGTCTACTCGTCTTCGACGTCGCTCGAGCTGATGGACGACTATGGCCGCAACATTCGCGAGGCTCGCGAGGCCAAGGGGATGGACCTCGAGGAGTTTGGAAAGTCGATATCGGAGAAGAAAGGGATATTGGCCAAGATAGAAGCGAACGATCTGATTCCTGACGACAAGATGATTGCGAAGCTGGAGAAAGCCTTGGGGATAAAGTTAAGGGAGCAGGTGCAGACCGGAGGGCCAATCGGCGGAGGCAAGTCTGGAACCCCGACCCTTGCAGACTTCATAAAGAAGAAGTGATCGAGTCCCTTACCCTGTCGGCGAACGTGCCGGCGTCCACGCCCAGGTCCCTGAGATGGACGAGCGCGGCGGCCTCCATGTTCGTCCCCAGTCTTTTCCTCGTCCTGTTGCATTCGGCGATGAACTTTCCTTTGCTTGCACCGGCCGCGACGGCGGCGCCGACGATGTCCCCGAGAACATCGTTCTTCGTCTCTGAGGCGACAGGCGCGGCGCGCAACGTGTCTAACAGGGCCGCGCTCGGGCGGTATGCGGCAGGCACGTCCAGCGACGACAGGCCGCCTGCCGGCTTCAGAAAGTCGCCGGAGCGTCTGAGCACGCCTCTTTCCACAAGGAGGGAAGACAGGCGTTCCGCCTCTCTCACGGACATCCACCTCAGGTCGAGGGATACGCCCATCACGAACTCTTTGGCGGTAACCACGTCCTTCCCCCTGCTGAGGAAGAACGCCGCCGCACAAACGCTGACTTCGTCCTTCATGACCTCCCCCATCGCAGAGCAGGTAAAAAACCTTTACTCACACGCGCGTGTCTTGTGTATATACTAACAATAGAAAATTCCAAAAAGTTTATAACAGGCATCATAATACCATGGCATCCTGTACGGTGATGCAATGATTTATACCAGGTTCGAGAGAGCGAGAATAATCGGCGCAAGGGCGCTGCAGATATCCTATGGCGCACCGGTTCTTGTCGATTATCCCGACGACATGTTGGATCCCATAGACATCGCCATGTTGGAGTTTGGAAAGGATCTGATTCCGATCACGGTTGTCAGGAGTTAAAGAGGAATTCATATGATTGAAGAGGATGGAATAACGACCAGCAACGAGCTTTTGGTACCAGAGGACCTTTACCTCACGTCCGGAGTCCACATAGGGACGCAACAGAAGAGCGCGGACATGAAGGATTTCATATACAAGGTCAGGCAGGACGGCCTCTACGTCCTCGACGTCAAGAAGACGGACGAGAGGATAAGGGCGGCCGCCAGCTTCCTTTCGAGATATGACCCGAAAAGGATACTGGTCGTCTCGGCGAGGCAGTATGGCCAGAGGCCGGCGAGAGAGTTCTCCAAGGCGGTCGGCGCGCCTGCATTCGCGGGGCGCTTCGTGCCCGGCACCCTCACGAACCCGGTCAACGCGGGATTCATAGAACCCGAGGTCCTGGTCGTCACCGACCCGGCGGCGGACAAGCAGGCCCTCAACGAGGCCTTGAACCTGGGCATCCCCATCCTTGCGCTGTGCGACGCCAACAACGAGACGCGCAACGTCGACTTGGTCGTCCCCACGAACAACAAGGGAAGGCGTGCGCTCGCCTGCGTCTATTGGCTCCTCACGAGGGAAGTCCTTCTTGCAAGGGGAGACCTCAAGGACCCTGTGGACTTCAAGATGGGGATCGAGGACTTCGAAGCCAGGCTTTGAGGTTAGCGACGCCCTTGTCGCAACGAAACCTTTTACTTTTCATTACCATTACCGGCCATGCGTTGTCCGGCGGTCGCAGGCAGGTTCTATCCATTGGAAAAAAAGAGCCTCTTAGCGGAGGTCGAGGCGGCCTTCCTGCACAGGCTAGGCCCTGGCCTCCCCGCACAGACGGGATGCTCCCGAAGAATATCGGCGGCAGTATGCCCGCATGCAGGGTATGCGGCGTCCGGCATGAACGCCGCCCACGCATACCGAAAGATTGTCGAGGACGGCCTGCCTGAAGCATACGTCATCATCGGCCCAGACCACTACGGCGTCCCGTTCCGGGCGGTCATGTGCGGCGAGGACTATCTCACTCCACTGGGTCGATGCAGAATCCATACGGGCATCGCGAACGCGCTCCGAGAGCGCATACCGGACGACTGCAACGCCCACAGGCTCGAGCACTCGATCGAGGTTCAGATACCGTTCATCCAGTACATAGACCCGGATCCGCAGATCGTTCCAATTATCATGGGCGACCAAAGCATTGACTCGGCAGAGAGGCTCGCCACAGCCCTGAAAGAATCATGCAAAGGGCGCGACGTAATAGTGGTCGCATCCTCCGACATGTCTCACTATGTCCCCAAGGACGTGGCCGAAAGGCTCGATCGACCCGTGTTGGAGAGACTGGAGAACATGGACGTCGAAGGGATGTATTCTGAGATCGAGAGGAACGGAGCATCCGTATGCGGCTATGGGCCGATGGCGGCGGCCCTGCTTTTCGCGGAGCCGTCAAGCGTGGAAATCCTGAGATATTCAGACTCATTCGACTCCTTGGGCCGCGACAGAAGCTCTGTCGTGGGATATGCTTCTGCTGTGATGTATAAATAAAAACGGGCCCGAAGGCCCGTCAAATGCGTTTCAGATACCGAAGGTTGGGCTCGTACACCATTCCCTTGTCCATGAGGGCGTTCGACACTTCCTCCAGCTCCATGCTGGATATGCCCTCTGCTTCCGCTCTCCGTTCAAGCTCGTCCCGGGGGGCGCCTTTGCCCTCGTCCAGCTCTTCCAGCAATCTGAGGATGATGTCCTCTATGTCGTTGTTGTCGGAGCCGCGAGACGCGGGGTCGAGCTCTATCTCGTCCGGAACGTCGGACATGTCCTCGGGAAGGCCCAAATCGATGTTGTTGTCCGGAAGTATCGCACGCAGAGCGTTCTGTATGGTCTTCAGATATACGGAAGAGTTCGGGGAGTCGTACTGGGCCAGGGCGAGGGATATGCCCTCGGCCTCCTTCTTGGTGAGGCCCGCTTTGACGAGCGCATCCTCTGAAAGGTCTCCTATCGACAGGGCCTTCTTCATCTTGTTCAGACGGTCCCAGGCGGACCTT
Organism: Candidatus Methanoplasma porotermitis; assembly: GCA_031290095.1. Classification (GTDB taxonomy): domain Archaea; phylum Thermoplasmatota; class Thermoplasmata; order Methanomassiliicoccales; family Methanomethylophilaceae; genus Methanoplasma; species Methanoplasma porotermitis. The sequence goes on along the minus strand of JAITOF010000087.1, from coordinate 32,047 downwards.
GCCGCGTCTAGGATCCATTGGTACCGGACCTCCTCGGAGATTCGGATGATGCGCTCGGGACGTATCGAAACGAATGTCCGGTCGTCATCGGTCTTGTACGTCCTCACCTTTCCGACGACTGCCACGAACGCCGGGGGCTCTATGTCGGCTATGGCCGCCGCGGCTTCAGGCTGATACCTTCCCACGTTGATGAAGAAGTTGCCGCTGGCAAGGTCTTGTATGCGTCCTCTCCACATCGGCTCTTCGACGGTCCCCACGTTCTCTTTCTCGGTGATCACTCCCGCCACCAGGACTCTGTTGACCACGGCGCCGAGGCGGGTTACCACATACGACGGAGATTTCTCGTCCGCACCTTTTATCTCATAGCTGGCACTGTTCAGTTCTGATGAAAACAGCCTCCAGGCGGTCTCTCTTGCGTTCATAATGCCGCCTCCAATTCTTTCAGCAGTCTTTCTGCCTCGGCCTTGACGTCCACGACATCGGCCTCGACCTTTTTCACGATCATCATCGGGCCGTATTCGTCGATGAGCACGTTGCCCGTGACGGTAACCTTCTTCATGATTATCTTAGGGGCGATCTCTCTGGCTACGACCTCGATGTCTCCATGGGCCTTCGCCAGCCCCTCCGCCGCCGCAAGCGTCACGCCGATGAGCCTTTCAGTGTCCGGACGGTTGACTATCGCGCTGATTGCGCCAGTGCCGTCGTCGAGCGTCAGCTTCATCCTCAGATCGAAGACTGGCGTCACGCTCCCATGCGTGGCGCACTCGTCGTTCAGCACGGAGCGGTTGCATTGCGGACACCTCTTTATAAGCCCGCTGCCTCCCCGCATATCCACGACAGTGCCGGTTATGGACACGTCAAGACCTCCTCCCGCGCTCATGATCTCGGACACGGTCTTCTTGCTGGATGCGGCGGCGTCTATCTCCCCGAACGAGTCATCGACCCTGCTCACTTCGCACCTGTCTCCAAGGTTCAGCTGGGGTATCCCCTTCCACGACCGGATGTATGCGTTCTTGATGCATACGCTCTCGTCCTTTTTGAGGTTGTAATCGTTCCAGGCTGAGAACTGAATCTTCCCTGTGTCGTCGGCGATCAGGCCGGAGTGCACCTCCTTCGTCTCCCCTTTCACGGTTATGCTCCTTGTCTCCACGGAGAGTATGCGCCCGGTGACGTTCACGTTTCCTATGCCGTCTCTGACGTCCCCTATCTTGACGTCCGTCGTATCAGCGGACAAGGCCCGGTCGGGTACGTCCAGCTTTACGCCCTCGGCTTTTTCCACCTTGCCGCGACTTCCGAGGTTGACCTGCACTTTTTCGTTCCATGTCTTAGTGTATGCGTTCTTGAACCGGTATGTCTCGCCCTTGACGAGGTCTACATTGACGCCTTCCCACACCGTGAAGGGGGCGGTGCCGGTCTCGTCGCCCAGTATTCCAGAGACGATGGTCTTCTGCTCTCCTCTGACGGACACGGTCTTCTTCTCTGTGAAGACTGCCCGAGCGATTATGTCCACGTTCATTTCCGTCCCTGCGAGGTCGGATATTTTCTTGGTTATGCTGTCGCCTGTCACGAATGCGAGCGTCGGGTCGACCCCGTACTTTCTCTTTATGCCCCTCTTGGCGGCGTCGATCGTCACACGGTATTCGTTGAGGTACGTGTTCAGCTCCTTCTTGAGCTGCGCGTCGTCTATCTTCCCCTCGAGTTCTTTTTTCAGTTCTTCAAAATGCGGAGTTAGTTCTTCTTCGTTCATTGTGCTGACCTCTTTGTTTTTCCATCCCTGAGGCAATTCAGAGTACTATGTTCGTGATATAAAATAGCCGCAGTAGGGGTCGCCGAAAGTGACCGTCGCCCACACATCGCCAGGGTGGATGAATTAAACATGAGCCAGGCTACTAAGGAAGGCATATTGAAACAACCGTCCCGGCGACCGCCTGGATTTCGGGATGGCACGGGGTCGTTACAGTGTTAAGGCAGATGTCGAATAGTAAGGATGACAATGTTTAAAAGCATGAACGCAATTAGTCAATATGGTTCCTAAGAAGAGGATCGACGACATTCTGGAAGAATACGACACGAGCGACATTACCGTGGCTACTTTGTGCTCGCACTCCTCCCTGCAGATCTTCCACGGCGCCCGTAAAATGGGCTTTAGGACATTGGGGCTCACTGTAAAAGACAACACAAAGTATTACGACGCGTTCCCTCTCGCCAAGCCGGACAGCATAATCAAGTACGGCGATTTTGACGAATTGAAAGAAAGGAGCGGGGAGCTTCTGGACGAGAACGCCGTCATAATCCCGCACGGGTCGTTCGTCGAATACATGGGGGCGTCCAGGTTCGAGGACTATTCCGTTCCGTCGTACGGAAACCGCGCGGTCCTGCAATGGGAGTCCAACAGGGACAGCCAAAGACAGTGGATAACGTCCGCCGGCGTGCCGATGCCCCGCCTTATAACAGACGCCAGGGAGATCAGCGAGCCTGTGATGGTCAAATATCATGGAGCAAAAGGCGGTCGCGGGTTCTTCATAGCGAAGGATTACCCCGACTTTAAGATGTCGATCGACAACACCCAGCCTTACACCATACAGGAATACTGCATGGGCACCAGATACTACCTGCACTTCTTCTACGACCCTCTGAAGAAGGACGGATACGCATGCAAGCAGGGCGGCACCTTGGAGCTGCTCTCGATAGACAGGAGGGATGAGAGCAACATCGACGAGATGTACAAGCTCGGGTCCATAGAGGACGCAAAAAGGCGGGGGCTGTACCCGTCGTTCGTGGTCACAGGGAACACTCCAGTGGTCATACGCGAGTCGTTGCTCCCGAGGGCGTTCGAGATGGGAGAGAACGTCGTCAACCGTGCCTACGAGCTGTTCGGGGGGATGTGGGGGCCGTTCTGCCTGGAGACGGTGGTGACGGACAAGCTGGAATTCAAGGTGTTCGAGATATCCACGAGGATTGTGGCCGGCACGAACCCGTTCATATCCGGGTCGCCGTACGCCGACCTCGTGTATCCCGGCCTGAGCACCGGCGGAAGGATGGCCATGAGCATAAGGGATGCCGTCGTATCGGGCAATCTGAAAGACCTGATGAGCTGAAGCCTTGCGAACCTGCCTGCGCCTTCGGACACGAGTCTGATCTCACGTCGGCTTCACGTCCTTCTTCGACCTCCGTCCGAGTCGTCGCAAACGTGAGAGCGGACGCAGCCTCAAACGCAAAAAAATATTATATATGCGTGCAGTAAAGGTGGACATATGGTTTCGAAGCGGCTCAAAGACGTTCCCGCGTCCGGCACGGTAGCATTGTCGAATCTGGTAAGCATACTAAACTCCCAAGGCGCGGACATCGTCTCGTTCTCCATGGGGGAGCCCGACTTCACGACCCCTCAGAACATCATCGACGCCTGCAAGAAGTCCCTCGACTCCGGGTTCACGCACTACACCCCGTCCGCTGGCATACCCGAGCTCAGAAAGGCGGTGGCGGCGAAGGCGTTCTCCGAGAACAACATCCATTGCACCGCCCGGAACGTCCTCATCGCCCCATGCAAGCACGCGATATTCATGACTGCACTGGCATATCTCGATCCAGGGGACGAGGTCATATTGTCTGACCCCAGCTGGGTGTCCTACGAGGCATGCATACGCCTCGCCGGCGCGAAGCCCGTGTACGTCCCCACTTACTACGAGGAGGAATTCCTTCTCGATCCAAGGCGCGTCGCGGACGCGGTGACGCCGAAGACCAAGATGATCATCTTGAACTCCCCGTCCAACCCTACCGGGGGCGTGCTCCCGGAGCAGGCCATAAAGGAGATCGCCGAGACAGCGAAGGAACGCAACCTCACAGTGATGTCCGACGAGATCTACGAGAGCATAGTCTACGAAGGCAAGCATCTGTCCATAGCGTCGCTGCCGGACATGTTCGATCGCACGATAACCATATCCGGCCTCTCCAAGACCTATGCCATGACAGGATGGAGGCTCGGATGGGCGATCGCACCTGAAGCCGACATAAAAACGATAGACAAGCTCCAGACCCACTCTATCTCCTGTTGCGTCTCGTTCACCCAGCCTGCCGCGGTGGAGGCCATCACCGGCCCTCAGGGTGCAAAAGAATCAATGGTGGGGGAGTTCAGAAGGCGCCGCGATCTGGCACTTGATCTAATCGAGGAAATCGACGGCCTCGAGTGCAACGTGCCGAGGGGCGCGTTCTATCTGTTTCCCAAGTACAACAGAGACGTGAAGTCCGAAGTCTTCTGCAGGAAGATGCTCGAAGACGCGCACGTCGCCGTCACCCCCGGAAGCGCGTTCGGCCCCGGAGGAGAGGGGTTCTTCAGAATATCCTACGCAACGAGCGAGGAACGCATCAAAGAAGGATTCAGACGGATAAAGCACTTCATGGGCAGCGTCTGAACGACTGCCTCCCGGTCGCTTCTGAGTCGAAGGCGTCGCGTGTGCGTCTGTAATAAATAGAGGATAACAGATAGCAGGTCGCACCTGCACATACGTGAGTGGGTTACGGAGGGATGCTGTTGAGTAGAAAACTGTTCACTGTGGGTCCGGTTCATGTGGATCAAGAGGTCCTCGGCGCGATGACCAAGCCGATGATCACTCACAGGACGAAGGAGTACAAGAGCCTGCACGGGGCGATCGTCGAAAAACTCAGAAAGGCTCTCGACACGGACCTCGAAATATTGCTCGTAGGCGGGTCTGCATCCATATTAATCGAAGGCGCGGTCAGGAACGGCGTCAACAGCAAGACGCTAGGCATCACCAACGGCTCGTTCGGCGACAGGTCGATCGAGATATCCGAACTCAACGGGAAGACGGTCGACAAAGTGCGGGTGGACTGGGGGAGGGCGATCAGGCCCGAACACATAAAAGGAAGGGTAGGCAAAGACGTCGAAGCCGTCCATTGGGTGAGCAACGAGTCATCCACCGGAGTCCTCAGCGACTCCGTCGCAATAGCGGACGAGGTCAGGCTCCAGAACCCCGACTCGCTGGTTTTCGTCGATGCGGTGACATCCGCGTTCGCATCCGACCTGAACCTCAAAAAGCTCCGCCCCGACTCTCTGGTCTTCGGTACCCAGAAGGCGCTTGCGCTCCCTCCCGGGCTGGCATTCATGGCCGCGTCAGAGAAGCTGCTTGCCAAGGCGAAGACGGTACCCAACAGGGGATTTTACACGGATCTGCTGAAGCTCAAAAAGCAGAACGACGATAACTATGCGCTCACGACGCCTCCGGTGTCGCTAATGTATGCGCTGGACTTTCAACTGGACCGCGTGCTGAAAGAGGGGATGGCCTCAAGATACAAGAGGCACAGGGAGATGGCCGACCTCGTGAAGGCATGGGCCGAGAAGAACCTCAACGGAACGTTTCCTGAAGACGGATACCAATCCGCGACCATAAGCGTGCTCAACCGCGGCGACCTTGACTTCGACAAGTTCCACGCGGCCCTCAAAGCCAAAGGATACGAGATATCCAACGGCTACGGGGAAGTCAAAGACAAGACGTTCAGGATAGGACACATGGGAGACATAACGCCCGCAGCGGTGAGAGAGCTGCTAAAGGTTATGGACGAGACATTGGAGGAAGTGCAATGACCGCAAGAATATTGGTTTCAGACCCTCTCGACGAAGAAGGCCTCAACATACTGAAAAGGTCTGGCCTGCCGGTAGACGAGAGGGCGGACCTGTCAGAGGACGAGCTTTGTGCGATCGTCGGCGGATATGACTGCCTGATCATCAGGTCTGGTACTAAAGTCACCAGGAAAGTGATAGACGCCGCCAAGAAGCTCAGGGTTATCGGCCGTGCAGGCGTCGGCGTCGACAACGTAGACATACCCTATGCCACGGACAAGGGCATTCTCATAATGAACACCCCTGCAGCCAACATACTTTCGGCGGCGGAACACTCCTGCGCGATGCTCCTGGCACTTGCCAGGAACATCCCCTTCGCCCACGACTCCATGCACAAGGGGGAGTGGAAGAGGTCCAAATACACCGGGGTCGAGCTCAACGGCAAAGTGCTCGGGATAGTCGGAGTCGGCCGCGTCGGAGGAGAGGTCGCCAAGAGGATGAAGGCCTTCAACATGACCGTCATCGGCTACGACCCGTACCTTCCCAAAGAGGTCGCCGACCAGATAGGCGTGAGGCTCACAGACTTGGACGAGGTGATATCCTCCGCCGACTTCATGACGATACACACGCCGCTCCTGCCCGAGACCCGCAACATGATCTCGCTCCCGCAGTTCAAAAAGATGAAGCCGAACGTGCGGATAGCGAACGTCGCCCGCGGAGGCATCGTCAACGAGGACGACCTGTACACGGCCCTTAAAGAGAAGGTCATCGCGGGCGCGGCGTTCGACGTCTGGTGCAACGAGCCGCTCGCAGACGACGAGAAGAAGCTTCTGGAGCTCGACAACCTGGTCACGACCCCCCACCTCGGCGCAAGCACGGTCGAAGCCCAAGAGAGGGTCGCCGTGGAGGTCGCCGTGGCGGCCGTGAAGTACCTCGTGGACGGGGAGATAACCAACGCGATCAACGCGCCGCGCGGAAAGCTCGACCCGGAGACGGAGTCGTTCGTCTCGACTGCGGAGAGCCTCGGCTCCCTCGTCCAGCAGCTCAACGGAAACAACCCCATCGACGAGCTCGAGATAACGTACTGCGGCGAGTTGGCGTCCAAACAGACGAAGCTCCTGACGGTGTCAGCTGTCATCGGCGTGCTGAAGCACATCGTCGGCGAAGGCGGAGCCAACATAATCAACGCTCTGCCGCTTGCCAAACAAAAAGGGATAACGATCAAGGAGTCCTCGACCGAGAGGTCTGACGACTACTCCAACGTCATAGAGGTTAAAATAAAGTCCAAAAGCCGTGAGACCAAGGTGCGCGGGACGGCGTTCGGAGGCCAGCCAAGGCTTGTCGGGTACAATGCGTACGCTTTTGACATCAGCCTCGCAGGGGACATGGTCTTGCTGGGCTACAAGGATGCCCCAGGCATGATCGGCGCAGTCGGCACGGTGTTCGGCCAGAACGGGATAAACATCGCTCAGATGGCCGTCGGAAGGAGCGGCCCCGACGCAGTCATGGTGCTTTCTGTGGACCAGGGCGTGCCTCAGGGCGTGATCGAGAAGGCGCGCAAGGCCGTGGGCAGCGACTGTGCGGCGTTCATCGACCTGGTGTGAGGCGTTAAGATGAACTCAACCATAACCGTCGAGGACCTCGCCGTGGCGATCAGGAACAGCATCGAGAACACGAAGAGGATGGAAGAGGGGCAGGCGTATGAGCTTGCAAGGCATGTCCTCAACTTCTTCGGCTACTCTGACAGGATAATCGACAACATCCTCGAGCCGGAGGACCGCGACGCGTTCTACATGCTGGAGGATTCTGGCATACTGACGACCGAGAGGGAGGAGACCACCCTCTATGACGGAAGAGAGTGGAGAATACACTATTGGCTCTTCAGAAGGAGCAAGATAGGCGAGCTGATGGAGGTCGCCCCCGTCCCTGCCCACGAAGAGAAGGACGCAGATTCAGAGCTTTATACCGAACTGCCTGACGACATATGGCGCAGCCGGAAGGGATGACAGGGGATCTGTTCCCCTACCGTCCAGTGGGGTCCCAGAAAGAGATCGTCGATTTGATAAGGGACATGGCCCTGAACGGCGGGGATGCCGTGATCGAGTCCGGCACGGGTACAGGAAAGACCGTGGCGTCGTTGACCGGAACCCTAGAAGCGGCGTTGGGGAAGAAGAAGATAATATACCTGACGCGGACCAAGTCCCAGCAGAAGCAGGTGATTTCCGAGGCGAAGGCGATCTCCAAGAAAGCGCCGGTCATGTGCATCGCCGTCCAGGGGAGGAGCAGCCGCTCCTGCCCCATGATGTCGCGCGACCCGGATCTGGAGCACGGCACGCCTGAGGAGCTGTCCAAGCTCTGCTCTGAATACAAGAAGAGCGGCGGCGGAAGGTCGTCCTGCCCGTATTACGACAGCATTGGCGACGAGGACATGAGCGTGCATGTCGATTTTGTCAGGAACGGGCACCCCGGGCCGGAGGAGTTTATGGCATACTGCGAGCAGAAGCAGATATGCCACTACGAGCTGATGAAGCTGCTCCTTCCGTACGCGGACGTCGTCGCGGCGCCTTATTCGTTCATATTCATGCCCAACGTGGCGCCGCACTTCCTTCAGTGGATAGGCGTGCCGCTTTCCGACACGGTGATGATCGTCGACGAAGCCCACAACCTGCCGAACTACCTCAGAGAGGTCATGACCGTGGAGTACAGCGCGAGGGCGCTGGAACTTGCTGAAAAGGAAGCTTTTGAGTGGGGAGACCAAGAATTGCATCAAGGCCTTACGGTGAGCGACATAACCTCGGTCTTCAAAGAGATCATGGACGCCGCGCTCTCAGAGTACCTCACAGACGAGGACGGCCTTATGCCGGCGACGTTCCTGCAGGACGAGATGATGGGACGCATGGGGATGTCTTCAAGGTCCCTTGCCGCTGTATACAAGGGGCTGTCCGACGAAGGAGAGAGGATATCGGACGCGAAACGGGCAATGCGCAAACTGCCGCGCTCATACGTCAGGTCGTTTGGAAGCTTTCTGCGAGAATGGGCAGGGTGCGACGAGTCTTCTTATGTCTCGCTCGTCAACGGCGGCGACAATCCCTCGTTCCAGTTCTATTGCTTGGACCCGTATGAGGCCGCAGGACCCCTGAGGGGCGCATGGTCGTCGGTGAGCATGTCCGGGACCCTGTCGCCCCTGTCGGACTATTCTCTGGAGATGGGGTTCGAGGACCCGACAGAGAGGATGTTCGGCTCGCCGTTCCCGAAGGAGAACCTCAAGATACTGTACGTTGACGACGTGTCTACGAAATACGATGAGATCAACGGGGTTCCCGAGACGTACGCGAAGTTGAAACAGCATGTCCTGTCCGTAGTCGGAAGCGTGAACAGGAACACGGCTGTGTTCTTTCCTTCGTACTCGCTCATGGACCGTTTTCTTGCGGACGGGGTGCACACGGAGACGGGGAGAGACGTGTTCATAGAGCGCAGAGGCATGACCCAGACGGAACTCATGGACGAGGTCTCGCACTTCAGAGAGTCAGAGGGCAACGTGCTGTTCTCCGTCACTGGCGGAAGGATAAGCGAGGGGCTGGACTTCCCTGACAAGGATTTAGAACTTGCGATACTGGTGGGGATACCATATCCGAGGCCCACGGCCCGGCAGGAGGCGTTGAGACGTTACTGCGAGTGCCGTTTCGGCGATGGCTGGGAGCACTCCTCAAAAGTCCCGGCCATGAGAAAGATGAGGCAAGCCATCGGACGCCTGATAAGATCCGGCGCCGACAGGGGCGTCGCGGTCATATTGGACCGCAGGGCATCTGTAATGGAGGACATACATGCCGAACTGACAGACGATCCGGGAGGGGACGTCAGGAAGTTCTTCTCGCCTCGCTGACGATTGCGCCGCGGCCCATGCGGCTCGCTGAGACTCTCAGACGCATATGCATGTCCTTGTTTCGCAGCAAATGTTAATTATATGCCGACAGTAGGGTGGAACATGGATATGTATGTGGATGAAGGCGTCCGCAAGAGGATCCTTGAAGAGGGGTGCGACTACAGAGTATGCACTTCCTGCACCGGTCCGGCGCTCGTACCGATAACGGTTAAATCCCCCAAGGAATCTGACATAAGGATAAAAATCGGAGATCGCACTCTGTACGTATCGCGCGTTCAGGCTAGATATATGGACAGAGTCACTGAGGAGATGTTCTATACCGAAGACGAGATCGACGCCTGCCCGGTGTTCTACCACAGATGATCAGGAGACTCTTACGGCGTTCCTGATCGCGGCACCGTAAAGCTCTTCGATATCGCAGGCGGCGTCGAATTCCGCAATCTTGTCGGGCCTTGCCTCGGTGACAGGCCTCTGGGGCACGATGCTGCAACTGAGGGCAGGCAGGATGGACAGCTCATAAGTCCCGATCTCCTTGGCTATGGCCTCTATCTCCAGCTTGTCATAGCCTATCAACGGCCTTAGGACCGGAAAATTCAGCCCCGCATTCTCGAACCTGATGTTATGGAGCGTCTGAGATGCGACTTGTCCCAGCGAGTCGCCCATGACGATCGCCGACGCGCCTATGCCCTTGGCGAGCTCGCGGGCAGTGCGTTGCATCGTCCTCTTGCACATGACGCACTGGTACGGGCGCTCGCAAGTCTTGTATATGACCTTCTGGCTGGGCCCGTGCGGCGCGCTGTAGAGCGGCATCTCCTGCCCGGTCACGGATCTCAGCCTCTCGGCGAGCTTGGTCACCCTGTCGAATATGTGGTCGTTGGCGAACGGACGGTTGTCCATATGCAACAACGCCACCTCTGCCCCTACGCGGCTCATGACGTATGCGGCCACAGGAGAATCGATGCCTCCAGAAATCAGGCACACGGCTTTCATGTGTTGAATCTCCCCGGACTGAATCCTCCGGAGTACTCCTCACAATCGCACTCCTCGTCGTCCATCATAGAATAGAGCGCCCTGACGAAGTCTCTCAATGTGTCCACCTCGGCTCTCAGAGCTTTGATCTCTGCCTTCATGGACGTTATCTCGCTTGGTTCCTTCATATCTTTACATCGCCGTAGTCGTCTGCCAGCTTTCTCGGGAAGGGGTGCTCGCAACTGGTGCAGTACAGTCCGCTGCCCTTCCTGACCAGAGGGGTCTTGCATGCTCCGCACAACGACCTGATCACGCCCAGGTGGTCGTCTTTGGTGGTGAGCTGCAACGACGGGCTTATGCCGGTGACCCTCGCCCTTATCACGTCTCCTTTCCTCAGTTCTTTGGAGACGTCGTCGGTGTACCCCGGCGAGATTTTTGACACATGCAACGTGGCATACGTCTCTCCGCCGATGCCTCGGGTGGTGCCCTTCTTGGCCACCACGTCGGCGGTGGCCATCGTGTTCCTTATGTCCGCAATGACAGCATAGACTGTATCGCCTTGCTTCAGGACGTTGGGGGGATTCGGAGACAACACCCTTGCCACACAATCGTTGTCGTCCAAATCCAAGACTCCAATCTGGGACGCATACACTTTCCCGTCGCTTGAGAACGTCCCGTCAGAGGCGAGATACTCCTCCTCCACGGCGACCTCGTCCCCTGGGAATACTTCAGTTCCGCTTTTCATCATATTTCACCTGATATTGACGACCACAACGTCGATCGTCCTTTTTACATCTCTATGGAATGAGAAGGTATGGGGAATCTCGTACTTATAAACTTTATTATATATGACGCGACGCCCCCTTTCTGTCGCCGTCTCTGTAACGAATTCCAGCGTCTCCGCCTTGTGAATTGAATATATGCAGTCTGCGGAACTCATGGCCTTGTCAAGGAAAACGCGGTCGGCACGGCGCGCCTGGCAGCCGAAGGGGGGGTTCATAACCACCGTGTCCGCTTTTTCGTCTACTTCCCCGACGTCGGCCTCGCGGAAGACGACATCCGAGCCGAAGGACCTTGCGCATTCGACAGCGACGGCAAGGGCGTTTGTATCGACGTCATATCCGACGACCGTCCCTGCGCCCAGCATCCATGCCCCCAGAGACAGCATCCCTGTCCCACACCCTAGGTCCATGACCTTCATGCCCTCTATGTCTCCGTTGGAGTACGCATTGAACAGCATGTCCGCGGCTATGGCGGCCGACGTGGGGTATTGCTCCAAGGACGCGTCAGGGTCCTTGAAGCCGGGCACCTTCGCCAGCGCGATCTCGAGGTCCTTCTTCTTGACTCTCACAGGGGTGCATCGTCGGCGGCACGATAAGGTCTTTGCGCTTCGGCATTTCCGGCGGCCATGTGCGGACGCGACAGTTTGCGTCTTATGCTATTTATTGTTTTTGTCTATTCGTCTATGCGCTAGGTTATCGGATGGACAATCGTCCAAGCCATGTTTTTACACACAGGTGAGGCTTAAATCCTAAGAGGATGTCGCAACATTGCGGAGGCAAAACTTCGCAGGTGATAGAATGTCAATAGAGAATTCTAAATCGACCACCGGGACCGCCATACGCGTGAAGGACCCATGTCCGATCAACGGTATGTGCCCGGTGTGCATAGAGGACTGCAATGTCCTCTGCGAGGTCGGAAAAGGAGCGCTCAGAGGACGCGAGGTCTTGTACCCCAGCCCCGAGCACTTCGGGAAATCCACGGCGGCGTCCAACAAGGACTACCTGCTGGACTGGTCCCACTTCCAGGTCATGGCAGAGCTCATAGGCGCGAAAGGCATCGAACCCAGCTCAGATGTAGCGTTCTTTGAAAACGTCGATATCAAGACTGTGGTCGGCACCAGGAGCAAGAACCCCATAAAGATGTCCCTCCCTGTGCACATAGCTGGGCTGGGATCCACGGCAGTAGCCAAGACCAACTGGAGAGAGCTCGCTTCCGGAGCGGCCATCGCAGGCGTCTGCGAGGTCATAGGAGAGAACGTGTGCGGGATGGACCCGGATGCGACCTACTCCAACGGAAAGGTTCAAAAATCCCCCGACCTGGCGTTCCGCGTGAAGTCCTACACAGACTTCTGGGACGGCAAGAACGGGCGCATCGTCCTCCAGACCAATGTCGAGGATGGACGTGGCGGAGTCGACGACTACGGGGCGTCGAAGCTCGACGTGACCGTCATCGAGAGGAAATGGGGGCAGGGCGCGAAGGCCATCGGGGGAGAGGTCAGGCTGACCACCCTCGAGAGGGCGCTCGAGCTCAAGTCCAGAGGATACATAGTCATGCCTGACCCGGAGGACAAAGCGGTCCAGAAGGCGTTCAAGGCAGGCGTGTTCAAATCGTTCGAGAGGCACAGCCGCGTCGGGTTCCCTGACGAGGCGTCGTTCCTCGAGGACATCGACCAGCTCAGGGGCAAGTTCAAGAACGTGTTCCTGAAGACCGGCGCGTACAAGCCAGAGGTCGTGGCGTTCACCATGAGGTGCGCGTCCAAGGCGAAGATAGACCTGTTGACGTTCGACGCGGCGGGCGGCGGGACAGGCATGTCCCCTGTCACCCACATGAACGAGCTCAGCTCCCCTGGAATCTGGCTGTTCAGCCAGGTCTTGGCATGCGCCAGGGAGCTGAAGGCGCAGGGCAGGTTCGTTCCTGACCTTTCCTTCGCAGGCGGGTTCATCAACGAGTCCCAGATGTACAAGGCGTTCGCGCTGTCCGACATCGGAGAGGGGCCGCTCGTCAAGTCTGTCGCAATGGCAAGGGGGCCGATCACAGCCGCTCTGAAAGGAAAGCACTTCGCAGAGCTCGCGGCAAAGAAGCAGCTTCCCGAGAGCTTCACGTCCCAGTACGGCGACGACCCGAACAAGTTCTTCATCAAGGCCGAGGACGTCCAGGCCAAGTTCAAGGGCAAGAAGGCCGGAACCGACATCCCATGGGGCGGAGTCAGCCTCTATACCTACTTCAACGAGAGGTTGGGCGAGGGGCTGAAGCAGCTCATGGCAGGGACCCGCAAGTTCAAGCTCGAGTGCATCGAGGCCGAGGACATCGTCACGCTCTCTGAGTACGCGAGCAAGGTGTCCGGGGTGGAGACCCTCGACGCGAGAGCGGCAAGGGTCATGAAGGCGCTTCTCTGAAACTTCAAAACCTCCGCCTCTGGGCGGAGGCAAACATTTTCCATGAGATTGCCGCACAAGGTGTCGTTCGGTAACCTCCTTGTCAGAACAAGGACAAGACAACGGCGCAGGCACGAAATCACCGTACTTTCACAGGGTATGGACGACGACTACATTAGTCTCACCGACATCGCCCGACACAAAAACACCGATTATCCTAGCGAAGTCATTCAGAACTGGATGCGTAACCGTAGCACGGTCGAGTTCCTTGGCCTCTGGGAGCGCATCCATAATCCGAATTTCAATTACATCGAATTCGAGGTAATTGACCGCGAAGCCGGACGCAACGCGTTTGTGCTCACGCCCAAACGGTGGACGGAAACCGTAGGTGCTATTGGGATTACAACGAAACAGGGCAGATATGCCGCGACATACGCCCACAAGGATGTTGCGTTCAAGTTTGCCTCTTGGATTTCGGCAGAGTTCGAGCTTTACATAATCAAAGACTACCAACGCCTCAAATCCGATGAGAACAGCCGTATATCCCTTGACTGGAACGTGAAACGGATTTTGGCAAAGGTCAACTATAAAATCCATACCGACGCCATACGTGATAACCTGATTCCACCTGAACTAACAGCACGTCAGCGCTTGTTCGTATACGCCGATGAAGCCGACTTGCTGAATGTCGCGCTGTTTGGTATGGCTGCCGACGAATGGCGCAAAGCGAACCCCAGCAAGAGCGGCAATATGCGTGACCACGCAACCATTGAGCAGTTGCTCGTGCTTGCTAACCTCGAAAATGTCAACGCGCCCTACATTGGGAAAGGCATACCTCAAGCGGAGCGCATTGCGGAGTTGAACAGTCTCGCTCGTTCATAGATGATAGCGTTATTGGCGGCGAACGGTGCTAAGGCGTTAAAAGCTCTTGATAAGCCAGGCGAGTAACGTGCGGCCAGGTTGACAACGCAGGATTAAAAACTTGGGGGTGAGGGGCATTTGCTGATTTACTTTTATATTGCTTTGGGTGTTGTGGCTCTTGCTTATCTGCCCTACTCCGACCTCAACTGTCGAATGAGGCACATGCAGGAAAACGTCTCACACAACTGTCGAGGTCAGGTTGGATGCAGACACGGCGATAGCATCCGGAGGGGGGGGGGGATTTGACTTCATAACCAGCAATCCCCCGTATGTAAGATCGAAGAACATGTCCGCAGGCGTAAAACGCTTTGGCGAACGGGGATATGTCAAAGACCAGCAACACAGACCCATACATGCCGTTCTTCGAGCTGGGGCTGAGGATGATAAAGAAAGATGACGTGCTGGGATACATAACACTAAACACTTTATGCAGTGTTTTCAGACTTAGAAGAGGAACTCATGATCTTAGAGAAGATAATAGAATCTGCCGTGTTCAGATATCTCATAAAAACTACCAGCAAGCCATACTCCAAGGGATTTAGGGCGTTCGCCAAAAATTATATTGTAAGGTTCGGAATATCTGGCCTGACGGATGTCCAGAAGAAGAGGCTCATGGAGCTGTACGGGATCGTCGACCGGATATGGACCTGACGCGTCGGCGGGCGCAGACTCAAACAGCCGAATCCCCGCGTCTTGCGCACATTTTATCTAACATAAAGCAATCACATGGGACGTACTGGACGGGTCGCCGTTGAACGGGGAGGAGGCATTCACTTGGCAAAAGCAAAACGTGCGATGATAAGCGTCTCTGAAAAGAGCGGCATAGTCGATTTCTCCAAAGAGCTGGCGTCGCTCGGCATCGAGATAATCTCCACCGGCGGGACGTACAGGCTTCTGAGGCAGAACGGCATCCCTGCGATCGAGGCATCGGAGGTCACCGGGTTCCCTGAGATGCTGGGCGGGCGCGTGAAGACCCTCCATCCGAATATACACGCCGGGATCCTGGCCAGAAGGGACGTCCCGGAGCATATGGCGGCCATCGGGGAGAAGGGCATAGGCGCCATAGACATTGTGGTCGTGAACCTCTATCCGTTCAAAGACGCCGTCCTCAGGGAGGGGGCGACTCTCGAAGACATTGTAGAGAACATCGACATCGGAGGCCCGAGCCTCATACGGGCGGCGGCCAAGAACTTCGAGTCGGTGACGGTGGTGACGCATCCCGACCAATACCCCGAAGTCCTGGAACAGCTGAAGTCTACCGGCGAGACGGACCTTCGGCTCCGTCAGAGGCTTATGGCAGAGGCGTTCATCGCCACGGCCAACTACGACTCGATGATCGCGCTCAGGATGCACGAGGAGTTCTCTGACGGGTTCCCAAGATCGTTCCCCATCCCTTCTGAGAAGGCGATGGACCTCAGATACGGGGAGAACCCAAACCAGTCTGCGGCGTTCTACAGGGAGCCGTTCACTCCCGGCACCACCGTGGCCAAGTCAGAACAGCTGCATGGGAAAGAGCTGTCTTACAACAACATCCTAGACCTTGACAAGTCATTGGACATCGCTCTGGACTTCGAAAGGCCAACCGCGGTCGTGATGAAGCATACCAATCCTTGTGGGCTGGCATCCGCTGACACGATATTCGAGGCGTTCAAAACGGCTTACTCTGTTGATCCCCTGTCTGCCTTCGGTTGCGTCATATGCCTCAACAGGAGCTGCGACATGCAGACTGCCGAGATGGTATCGGAGTATTTCGTCGAGGCCGTCATCTGCCCGGACTACGAGCCCGGCGCGTTAGACCTGCTTTCAAAAAAGAAGAACATCCGCCTGCTGAGGACGAACTCTCCGATATGCCCGTCCCAGAGGCATCGCGAATACAAGATGAAGAAGATCCAGGGCGGACTTCTCGTCCAGACCGACGAGGACGTCCCGATAGACCCGGCCAACCTCAAAGTGGTGACCAGGCGCGCGCCTACCGAGGAGGAGGCCAAGACGCTGATGTTCGCGTGGAAGCTTGCCAAGCACGTGACCTCCAACGCAGTCGTCTACGTCAAAGGAGAAAGAGCGGTAGGCATAGGCGCGGGCCAGATGAGCCGCGTGGACTCCGCCAGAATCGCGACCATGAAAGCCAACGAGCCCACTCAAGGGTCGGTGATGGCGTCAGACGCGTTCTTCCCGTTCAGGGACGGGATCGACGAGGCCGCGAAAGCGGGCGTGACAGCAATAATCCAGCCCGGCGGGAGCATAAGGGACCAAGAGGTCATCGACGCGGCGGACGAGCATGGCATGGCCATGGTGTTCACCGGTTGTCGCGTGTTCAGACATTAAGGCCGATCGTCGTCGAGGTCTATGAACAGGGGCTTCCCCTCGGCCTTCCTCTTCATATGGCCGCCGGGGCCGCCTCTGGCTACCCTTGCTTTCTCTATGCATTCGTCTTTATCGCACACGAAGGCGGCAAAAACGATGTTCTTGCAGGGCCCGCCGCAGAACTCGCAGACGTAATCGTCAAAGTTGATGGTCACGGCTTCGCAGTGTTTCTCAAAGATTATAAACATGCCTCTGCAAAAACCTAAACTGTGAAAGAAGGCCGTCCGACGAGCCGGGGCGTCGATCTTGTCTCGTGCGCGTTCATGCCTTTCCGTTGAATCCCGCCACGTCCACGTCCATGGAAAAATGGACGGCGCGTGCAGAGTGCGTCAATGCTCCCAGAGAGATGACGTCGGCGCACCCGGCATAATCGAGGACGTTCTCCAGAGTTATGTTCCCCGAAGCCTCTATCAGGACGTTCCCGTTCAGGGCCTTCGCGAGGCCTCTGAGGGTGGCGACATCCTTTGGAGGCATGTGGTCCGCCATTATGACGTCCACCCTTCTGTGCTTGGCGGCAGTGACTCCGTCCTTCACATTGGCGACTTCTATCTCCACCTTTATGTCCTTCGGCACTTTCCCGACGTTTGCCAGCACCTCTGACACGCCTCCGGCGGCGGCGATGTGGTTGTCTTTGATCATGACCATGTCGTACAGCCCGTTCCTGTGGCCCCATCCTCCCCCCAAGACGACGGCTTTCTTCTCGAAATGCCTGAACCCCGGCGTGGTCTTCCTAGTGGCGGCTATCCGCATGTTCTTGTCTTTGGCCCTTACGCGTTCGACGACGGACGCGGTGGCAGTCGCCACGCCGCTCATCCTCATGAGGAAGTTGAGGGCGACCCTTTCGCCTGTCATCAGCCCTTTGAGCGGGCCTCTGACGGACATTACTTTCGTTCCGGCGGCCACGCGGTCGCCGTCGGACGCAAGCGGTTCTGCCGCGACACCCAAAAGGGCGAATATCCCGCAAGCCTCTTCTATTCCCGCGACAACCGCGTCTTCCTCGCATACGATCGACGCAGACCCCGCTCTGTCTGATACAAAGATGTCTGCAGTCAGGTCGCCGGCGCCGACGTCCTCGTCCAAGAAGGGCCGCAGGTCCAAGGTCATACGTCCAGTTCGAACTCCTTGCCGAGCTCAGGGAGGATCACGTTGTAGTCCTGGAGGTCCGGCAACAGGAGCTCGCGGGCCTCCGAGTGCATTATTATCACATTCTCCGGGTTGCACTTCCTCACAAACTCAACCAGTTCGTCATGGCCGGCGTGAGCCGAGAAATCATATTTCTTGACTTCGCACTGGACCTTGACCGTCTCGCCGTCGAGCACGACGCAGCCCTGCTCCAACAGGAGCCTGCCGTTAGTGTCTTCGGCCTGGTATCCCACAAGCAGAATCGCGTTTTTCGGGTTGTCTTTGAGCTCTCGGATGTATCCGAGGACAGGCCCTCCGTCCAGCATCCCGCCGGTCGTGACGATTATTTCGCCCTCGATGGCGCGAGACCTCATGTCATGCCCCCTTATCTCGGAGAAAGTCCTCCTGGCGAACCTCATCGCTTTGGCGTCCGACAGATACTTGGGATAGTCGAGGAACAGCCTTGTGACGGACCTTCCCATGCCGTCTACCCACATGTCGTAGCCCTGGTCCTTGAGCACGAGCATGATCTCCTGCGTCCTTCCGACTGCAAAGCACGGGATTATGACCTTGCCGCCGCGGTCGATGACCTCCTCGATCTTAGATATGAACTTGCTGGCTGACTGTTTTCTGGAGGGGTGGTTCCTCCCTGCATACGTCCCCTCTATGAAGAGGTTGTTGCATTTGACGGGCCTGCCGCCGCGCACCAGCCTCTGGTCGGCCGTGTGGAGGTCGCCGCTGTAGACCGTGCTGGAATCGACCGCGAACTCGAACATCGCCGCTCCGGGGACATGCCCCGCGGAATGGAGGGTCACTTCAAGCTTCCCCAGCTCGATGGTGTCGCCGAACGTCAGGGGGGCGACGCACTCCATCGTGCGCTTGACATCTCCCGAGGTGTATGGCTCATTGTATCCTTCGGCCTTTGCTATCTTCAGGCTGTCGTTCATCATCATCTCCGCGATCTCAGCGGAAAGGGGGGTGGTGAACAGCTCGCATCCGTCTCTGCCGCAGACCGCAGGCACCATGCCGCAATGGTCAAGGTGGCAGTGGGTCAGAAAGAGATGATCCACGCGCGGAGCGTCCAACGGGTACTCCGGAGGTTTGGAGGGGCTCATCCCATATTCTACAAGCATGGTCTTGCGGTCGCCTTCTATGGTCATGCCCATGCGGCCGACCACGTCAGCGCCGCCCAGGAATTTAAATTTCATCTTCATTAATCGATGTCTCCTTCTTTCTCGTATTTTTTTCCCGGCTAACGGGAGTGTTGTGTGAAAAGGGCGTTCACAGGCGTCCTTTGACTGTCATATATCGGTGAGTGTGCGCAGGGTATGCATGCGCACGTCTGTGACAGTTATTTCCTTCGCATATATTTAATTTCTTGAAGAAGAAGACAGCGTTGTTTAGTTCGCCAGATGCCCGCCAGCGCCCTCCTGCCGCAGTCGGATTGGTCAGAGGTTTGCGTCCGTCTCCCTGCCCGTCTCGGCGAAGGCCCCCTGCGGCCGGGCCCGATCACGACCTGTCACAACTAAACAACACTGTCGAAGAGGAAAACAAGCGGGTTCGTCGCCAGAAAGAGTCATTTCAATGCAAAGATACAAAAATGTGTACGCTGGTTATGTGGTCATGGGAAACACGTTTGAGAACGGGAAGCTGACGGGGGTTGTGGGCATATTGTCCGCTCTCGTCTTCATCGTGGCACTGTTTGCGACAATGTTCACGACCAAAGGGTATGACATAGGCACAAGTTCCATAGGGGGGCTTTTTCAGGAAGACCTGTTGAAATACGGCAGCATAGCGGCAGGCATACTCGGCGTGGTTTTTGGAGTGCTGGCCGCAGTTCTGAAGGCTGGGCCGAAGACGTTCATAGGCAATGTGCGCGGCGCGCTGATCGCGCTTGCCGCAGTCGCGCTGATCGCGTTCGTGGTGTTCAAAGGAGACGAAGAAGCTTATCTCTGGATATTCACCGCCTTGGTTCTCTTGGCGGCAGTGTCGGACGCGGCATACAACTGGGTCGTGGACCAGAAGGTCCTTCTTGTGATCTCGGTGATGCTTCTGATAATCCTTGCCATAGCGGCATATGTTCGCTTCGGCACGACCGACAACGCAATCGGGGGACTGATACTCGCGGCATTCGCCGCGTTGTGGGTTATCGTGGTCGCCGCGATGTTCTTCGCGCCTGTCGAGGTGGAGGAACCGGTCAAGAAGAAGGCCAAGAGCCCCTCGGACTCGGGTAAAAAGAACGGCCCGGTCGCAAGGCCCTACCAGGCCAAGGCCGAGCAGAAGAAGGCGGAGCCCAAGAAGGAGGAGGCGAAGAAGGCGGAGCCCAAGAAGGTCGAGCCGAAAAAGGAAGAGGCGAAGAAGGCGGAGCCCAAGAAGGAGGAGGCAAAACTCAAGGTGATGAGCTCCAGAGACGCAAACGCGGCGAGGTCGACGGTCGTCAGGAAGGAATCCCCCGTCCCGGAGCCAGAACCTGTGGCCGAGCCCGTGAAAGCGGCCGAGCCAGAACCTGCCCCGGAACCAGAACCTGTGGCCGTGCCCGTGAAGGCGGCCGAGCCAGAACCTGCCCCGGAACCAGAGCCGATATCGGCGCCTGCTGCCGAGCCGGAAGACGAATATGCCGTGACGGACGAGGGGTCCGACGACGAATACGCGGACTTCGAGATCGTGGAGGACACCCCCGAGGCGCTCGTCAGAAGAGCGGCCTGGAACAAGAAGCTGAGATGCAGGAGGGATTACGGCCCCTATCACATCCCCATTGCGTTCGTCAGGGGGAAAGTGGCAGTCTACGTGGAATCCGAGACAGGGGACACGTCGTCCGACGGCATTCTCCGGGACGAGGGCTGGACCATATTCCGCTACCTCGACAGCGACGTCACCGACGGGAAGCAACAGGGCGAAGAGATAAGCAAAGCAGTCAAGGACAGCTTGAAGGCCGAGCGCGCCAAGAAGAAGCCCAAGAAGTGAGTTTCAGAAACCAGTTCATCAAACCATTTCCACAAACATTTTGACGAGGCGATGGGAAATGCATTTGAATCCGGCGAAGATATTCGGCAGAGGGGACAGCGTGTACGATCCGCGCACGGCGTTCTTCTTCGGCGTGGTCCTCTCCGCGCTCATGTGGTGGACGCCTGTGATAGGGCCCGCAGTCGCTGGGTACGTGTGTGGGCGGAAGTCCGGCTCGATGGTGAAAGGGACCATCTGCGCCTTCGCCGGAGGCTTTGTTGTCCTCGCGGCCGTCTGGGGGCTTTCAGCGGTGTTCTCGCATGGCTATCTGGACGCCTTCTATTCCAACGACGTCCTCGACCTGTCAAGCTTGGGCGTGATGACGGTCTTCGGATTTGCAGGAGGGATACTGTCCAGACAGGCAAGGAAGGAGACGGCAGACCTGCTTGCCACCGGGGCCTGGGAAGGGTCTATACGTCCGGCGGCCAGGTCCATGGAGCTCTATTCAAAGAACAAAAGGCTGGGATTCGAGAGTTTCGACGACCGGATGGCGATACAGGACATGGCAGTCAACCGGAGTCCAGTGTCGTGGTCGGGCAGACAGCCCCAAGGAAGCTGCGGCCTGGAAAGGACGCGGGCAGACCAAACGGCGTTCCGTACCGTGACCAACACTGTGGAGGGGGTCACGCTCACACAGTCCGAGACGCCAGCCCAACCGAACGGCAGGCCAGGGCCGTTTGTGGACATACTCGGAAAAGCTCCTCTGGAAAGGCGTCCTTGAGCGTAGGACGCGTGCAAAAGACAAGATTTTAATACGCTCAGCCGTTGGGGTACTCAAGAGGCTGAGAAGAGTGTTTTGTTCGTCATGCGGCTCAATGATGTTTCCTGACGGAGGATCATATGTTTGCAAATCCTGCGGTCAGACCAAAGAGAAGGGCAAAGAGCAGACGATTGTAACCAAGTCCGAGAACAGGGAGACGACGGTCATCACTGAGAACGTGGCCACGCTTCCGAAGACGAGGATCGCATGTCCCGAATGCAACCACAGCGAGGCGTTCTTCGTAATAAGACAGACCCGCGCCGCGGACGAGCCCGAGACGCGAATATATAGATGTTGCAAGTGCAATTACTCTTGGAGGGAATACTGATCCCTCGTAGTAAGATGTTGGTGTTTCGATGTTCAAAGCAGAGATAAAGTCGGAGACCCTTAAGGGGCTGGTCAATGTGATCTCGACCCTCATAGACGAAGTTAAGTTCAACATCACTCCCGAGGGAGTCGTGCTGAAAGCGGTGGACCCCGCGCACGTAGGCATGATCGAGCTCAGCATGAGCCCCAAGGCCTTCGAGTCGTATTCGGCGAGCAACACGGAGATCGGGCTGGACCTGGACAAGGTAAAGACGGTTCTGAAACTGTCCACCATGGGCGATATCATCTCGATAGAGCAGGACGAGGCCAAAGGCAGGCTCGTGTTCAAGGTCGGGAGCGTCACGCGCTCCATGAACCTCATCGAGACGTCGAACATGAACGACCCCAAGGTCCCGCAGCTCTCGCTGTCGGCGAAGATAGGCGTGCTGGTCGACCACCTTCAGAAAGGCATACGCGCCGCAGAGGCCATATCCGATCACATAGCCCTCAAAGCTGACAGCGAGAGCTTCGAGCTGTCATGCACGGGGGACACGGACGACGCCAACCTCAAGTTGCTGAAGAAGGACCTCGAGAGCTTGGACGTCCCCAGCCCCGTGTGCAGCATGTTCCCTCTGGACTATTTCTCCAACCTGATAAAGGCCATACCTGCCGGGACATTGGTGAAGATAGAGCTGGACAGCGACTACCCTGTCTGCATAAAGTTCAAGCTGGCCGGCGGCGAGGCGAGCGCGTTTTACTTCCTGGCGCCCAGGATAGAGAGTGACTGACCTCGGTGAAGCAGATGGAGTATGGAATCGCGGAACTGGAAGTGAAAGCGAGACTCCTGCGCCGAGACGTCATAGAGATGACTTCGGAGGCTAACTCGGGACACCCGGGCGGGTCCCTGTCCTCCGCGGACCTCATGGCCGCCCTGTACTTCAAAGTGATGAGGCACGACCCCTGCGACCCTCAATGGGAGGGCCGGGACAGGTTCATACTTTCCAAAGGGCACGCCGCCCCGGTCCTGTATGCGGCGCTCGCAGAGTCCGGGTACTTCCCGAGAGCGGAGCTTCTGACGCTGAGAAACATAGGCACGCGCCTTCAAGGCCATCCGGTACGCGGCAAGCTGCCTGGCGTAGAGATGTCCACCGGCTCTCTGGGGCAGGGGCTCAGCATGGCCTGCGGGATGGCGCTTGCCGCCAAGATGGACGGAAAGGCGCACCGCGTGTTCTGCCTGCTGGGAGACGGGGAGCTCCAGAGCGGCCAGAACTGGGAGGCCGCGATGTTCGCACGCCACCACGGCCTCAGCAACCTGACGGCGTTCGTGGACCGCAACCGTCTGCAGATCAACGGAGACACAGAGAAGAACCTGTCCCTCGACCCGCTTCCGGATAAGTGGCATGCGTTCGGGTGGAACGTCATAATAATCAACGGCCATGACATGGCCCAGATAGTCGGCGCGTGCGAGAAGGCGTCGAAGTCGCAGAAAAACCCCACCGTGATAATAATGAAGACCGTAAAAGGCAAAGGGGTCTCTTTCATGGAGAACAACCCAGAATTCCATGGCAAAGTCTGCAAGCCGGACGAGCTCTGCTGCGCCATAGACGAACTTGGGAGGCCGCCCTGTGACGAATGAGGAGCTGGCCCAGCGCGATTATTACGGGAAGGCGCTCGCCGATCTCGCATCGGACGCAAGGATAGTGGTGCTGGACGCGGACCTCGCCGAGTCCACGAAGACGTCAGAGTTCAGAAAGGTCGCTCCGGAAAGGTTCATAGAAGCAGGGATAGCCGAGCAAGACATGATCGGCGTCGCGGCAGGGCTTGCGGCGTCAGGCAAGATCGCGTTCGCATCCACCTTCGCAGTCTTCGGAAGCGGAAGGTGCTGGGAGCAGATCCGCTTGGCCGTGGCGTATCCTCGCCTCAACGTCAAGATAGTGACCACGCACAGCGGCATCAGCGTCGGCGAGGACGGCGCGTCGCACCAGGCGCTGGAAGACATTGCGATAATGAGGGCGTTGCCCAACATGACGGTGATATCGCCGGCCGACGCGCACGAGGCGTACGCGGCGACGAAGGCGATAGCGGCGTACGACGGGCCGGTGTACATGAGGCTCGGACGCGCCAAGTTCCGCACGATACTCCCGGAGGACGCCGAATTTACAATAGGCAAAGCGAGGGTCATGCGGGAAGGCAAGGACGTGACGCTGATCGGCACGGGACAGATGGTGTCGCTCTGTCTCAGGGCCGCCGAGGATCTGGCGGGCGACGGGATAGACGCAGAGGTGCTGAACATGTCCACCATAAAGCCGCTCGACACGCTGGCGATCTACGAGTCGCTGTCGAAGACGGGATGCGCGGTGACCGCCGAGGAGCACAGCGTCATAGGCGGGCTCGGGTCCGCCGTGTCGGAATTTCTGTCTCAAGAGCTGCCGTCCCCGGTTATAAGGGTCGGCACGCTAGACACGTTCGGCGAATCCGGCGCGCCTGCCGCGCTGATGGAGAAATACGGCCTGACCGCAGAGAAGATCAAGGAATCGGCAGTCAGAGCGATTCAGATGAAAAACGTCAGGGCGCCGCCAAAAAAGGCCGTTGCAAGGAAGAAGAAAAAGGAGGTCGAACAATGAAGATATTCATAGACACTGCAAATCTCGACATGATAAGGGAGATCAACAGCTGGGGGATACTTGACGGAGTCACCACAAACCCCAGCCTCATAGCGAAAGAGAACACCGACACCCCCTCCAGGGTGAAGGATATCGCAGGCATCGTGGACGGCCCGATCTCCGCTGAGGCCATGTCTCCGGACGCCAATGGAATGGTGAAAGAAGGAAGGGAGCTGGCCAAGATACACCCGAACATAAACGTGAAGCTTCCCATGTGCATCGACGCCCTGAAGGCGACCAAGATACTTTCCTCAGAAGGCATCGACGTCAACATGACGCTCATATTCACCCCCAACCAAGCCCTTCTCGCCGCCAAGGCGGGCGCAAGATACGTCTCCCCGTTCATTGGAAGGCTGGACGACATAGGGTCGTACGGCTCGGACATGCTCGCACAGACGGTGGCGGTGATAGACGACTACGATTTCAATACAGAGGTAATAGCCGCGAGCATCAGAGGCCCGGTGCACGTGCTGGAGGCCGCGTCCGCAGGGTGCCATATCGCCACGATACCGTATGACGTGCTGAAGCAGATGGTCTCGCATCCCAAGACGGACGAGGGGATAAGGAAGTTCATAGCAGATTTTGAAAAATCCAAGAAATGAGGATCGGCATGCACGACGTCATCGTGGTCGGCGGAGGGCCTGCCGGCTCCAAGGCGGCGACGCTCATGGCCAAAGACCTTGACATCCTGGTGCTGGAGGAGCACCTCTCCTCCGGGTCCCCGATGCAATGCGCCGGGCTCGTCAGCGACGATGTCGTCAGGATGTCCGGCGTCCGACCCGACGTCTTGAACAGGATATTCGCCGCCGAGGTGCATTTCCCTGGCGGAGGCACCGTCGCCGTCCGTTCGAAAAACGCGTTGGCATCGCTTGTCGATCGCAAGGGCCTCGACATGCGGATGGCGTCGAAAGCAACGGACGCGGGCGCAGAGATATCTTACGGGGACAAGTATCTGGGCCACAGCGTATCAGGCGGCGTAGTCACTGTGAGCACGTCGCAATCGAAATACAGTTCCAAGTTGCTTGTGGGCGCGGACGGCCACGGCTCTGCAGTCGCGGCGTCCCTGGGCGACAACGCCCCAAAAGAATACCTTCGCGGAATACAGGTCGACGTAAAGGACAAGCCTGAACACGACGACACGATGACGTTGCGCCTGGGTTCCGACTTGGCTCCCGGGTTCTTCACATGGGAGATACCTTTCGGAGACTGCGTCAGAGTCGGGCTTTGCACGTCCGAGGACGGCGTGTTGCCGAGCGACCTGCTGAAGACGTTGCTGAGGCGTGCAGGCCTGCAGGACAAAGAGACGGTCGCAAGATACTCCGGAAAGGTCCCGCTTGGAGGGAGGCGCGTGACATATGGCGACAACGTGCTGCTCATAGGGGATGCCGCAGGCCAAGTGAAGCCGATTTCGGCAGGGGGGCTGTTCCCGGCGTTCAGGTCGGCGCCGATATTGGCCGACACGGCGATAGAGGCGATCAGAACGGGAAACACGTCACGGAAGGACTTGGCACGTTATGAAGGCGGATGGAAGAAGGAGCTCGGAAGGGAGTTTTTCAGAGGATACAGGATAAGAAGGTCGTTTGTGAAGCTGTCAGACGCCGACCTTGACAGGATATGCGCCGTATTGGGGAGGGAGGACGCGCGCAATATACTCGACGACATAGAGGTAGACAGGCCTGGCAACGTCGCCAATCGCATAATGAGGAACCCCTGCATTGCGATGAGGCTGCTCCCGACGCTCTTGAAGGCAATTATATGAGGCGTGTCAACCAAGCGCTCGTGCCCGTGTCGGAGGCTTCCAAGGCGATACCGAAGATGGTGTCGGAAGGCATAGCGGACTGTTCCGCGAAGATATCTCGCGACGAAGGATTCAGAAGGGTACCGATAGTCCCCGGGAGGGAGAGGGACGCGGAGGCCATGGGGTTCAGGATCGCCGGGGGCGAGGCGCATACGATGGAACGCAGGAGCCCGCAGGAGCGCATATTGGAGTCGTTCTCCGACGTCAGGGACGCCGAAGCTATCCTTCCGATGAGGTGGGAGTTCGTCGGGAGGGTAGCCATCCTGAAGCTGAACGGCCTGTCAGAGGACCTCAAGCACAGGGTAGGCGAGACGTACGCAAGCATCCTGAACGTGGACACGGTATGCGCCGATGTGGAAGGCGTGTCCGGAGAACTGAGAAGACCCAGCATGGAAGTCATATATGGAAGCGACACACGCTCGTCCAGGCTGGAGAACGGGATAACATACGAGTTCGACGTCTCCAAGGTGATGTACGCGTCAGGCAACACCGAAGAGAGGCGAAGGATGAAGAACCTCGACTGCGCTGGAGAGACGGTGGTGGACATGTTTGCAGGAATCGGATACTTCACGTTGCCTCTGGCGAAGTTCACAGGCGCCCGGAGGGTCTTCGCGTGCGAGAAGAACCTCGACTCGTACCTGTTCCTTCTGGACAACATAAAGAACAACCTCGTCGAGGACGCGGTCGTCCCGATCCTCGGGGACAACCGCGACATTGCAGGGAAGAGGTTTGCAGACAGGATACTCATGGGCTATGTGCAGACCACGTCCGAATTCATTCCAAAGGCGCTCGAGATGATAAAGCCGGGCGGGGTCATCCATTATCACGACACGTTCCACGTCGGAGAGTGCCATGACCGGATCAAGGGAATCTTCGACGGGGCCTGCGGCCAGGAAGGATACCATGTCGAGTCCCTCCGCGAAGTGAAGTCGTTCGCTCCAGCCGTGTCGCATTACGTGGCCGACGTCCGCATAACGTGATCAGACGGATTCCCCGGAGCTCAGCGCAGTCAGGAGGGTGTTCATGCTCTCCCTGTATTTTTCGCCGTCAGCCTCGATCACCGTCTTGGCGAACGGCGCGAGGAAGTCTGCAAACCCTCTCTCTTCGTCGGTCATGCCGAAATGAATGCCAGAGCCGGAGGCGACAAGGAACGCGGCGCACAGCGACTTGTGCTTGCGGTCCTTCAGGCCTTCGGCATCGACCGTTTCTTTCACCATGTCCTTGCCGCCCACCTTGGCCGCTTTGGCAAGGGCGTCGGACAGGCGTGTGAGTGGGCCGGGGCGCTTGAAGACCGGAAGGTCGGCCACCACGTCCGCTGAGATGAACGCGTGATACGCCTCGCTGAGGACCTGCGACGGGGCGGACTTAGGCTTTTCGCGGTATGCGTCGGCGGTCTCTCTGGAAGTGTGCGCGGCGACGATGTCGCGCCAATTGTCGTCCCACAACGCGGCGAGGATCTCCGACGTGCGTCCGCTCCTGACGACGACCGAGTCCTGAGACCGGGACACATAGTCCCTGAGCGTGGCCTTCTCTTCGTCCGGTCCGACGACGTTGTCGAAGAACTTCCCAAGGTCGGAGCCGTAGTTGACCGAGCCGATGACGTATGTTGCCACGCCCCCCTTCTTCAGGGTGCCGAGCTTGTCTTTTTTTACGCTCAGTATGAGGTTGCGGTCTGTGACCTCCCCGCGAAGGTATTTGCGCAGAGTGTCCCCGTCGACCTTCTCCGTGTTGCTTTCTCCGGCGGAATGATACGGGTGCACGACGGTGACATCGAATTCGTCCAGCGGATCGACGGCGCAGATCCTGGAGAGCAGATACTGTATCGTGGAGACGTCTTTCGCGCAGTCTTCGCAGATGCGTATGTGCCGGTCTGACGACTTGATCCTGATGTCGAGGCACAACGCGCCGCCGTGGCCGCATTCTAGCGCGTCGTCCTTGAATTCATAAGGGGATTCCCAGAACGATTCGAACAGATAGTCGTCGGGCATGTTCGGGCGGTCGGAGCAGACAAGCCCGCCGTCGAACGAATAGAGGTGCAGCTTGCACTTCTTTATGAACGTGTTGTAATAGAGGAGGCGAAGCTTGGGGTCGTCGTAATATTGGCAGCCGATGATCTTGTCGACTCCGACGGAGCCTCTCACAGCATATGGGACCTTCTCGCCACCTATGCTGGCGGTGGCAAGCATCGGTATCTTGCCAGCGGCGCTGAGGGATATAGTGCCGGCGTAGGCCTTGGCAAGGTCGTCAGAGCCTTTGGACGCGAGCTTCAGCAAAGCGTCCGGATTGTCCTTGTACCGGGCGACCGAGTCGATGTCCTTGAAAGGCTTGTCGAAGAGGCATTTCCTGCAGTCTCCCGCGCACATGGGCCTCAGAAGGCCGGGGTCGTCGGCGATCCGCCTGGAACGTGCCAGTATCTCCTCTTCCAGCCTTTTTGGAGTCTGCTTGACGCCTCTCATCCTAAGGCGCTTCTTCTCTGCCATGATTGCGGATATGGGCTTTCACCGTAAATAGGTGACGAGAGGCTTGGCAAAGGATGTGAGCTGTTTAGGCATGCGATGCCCGATAATGCAAGACATGGCCCTACGAGGACGAGGGGACGTCGCGCCCGGATGCCAGCCGCTATGGTTAATAAGGACACGCCGATTCTCGCCCGAACTGTCGCCGGGGGCAGGCAGGAAAGGAGGAGGAACAGTATGAGATCTGACAAAAAAGCCGTTAGCACGGTAGCCATAGCCGTGGCGATCGTGGCGTTGCTGGCAGTCGGCGCAGGGATATACTACATATCGACCAACGGCAGCGACGACAGCGAGGTCATAGATGACACAGACTACGGAGTCGGGACATATTTTGACTATAGCATCTCCGGGAAGTCGTCGGGACGTCCGCTGTCCGGGACCTACAAGATCGAGATCGTCGGCATAAGCGCCGACAACACTCTCAGATACATGACTTATGACATCTACATGACCGTCGGGGGAGGCAAGACCCCGCTCATGCAGGACAGCGAATACGACCTTATGACTCCCGAGAAGGCGGCGGAGATCGACATGAAGGAGGTCGGGACCGAGACGATAGACACCGCCTATGGAAAACAGAAGGTGACGGTGTTCCAGTACGAGGAAGACGGCGGCGTGTCCAAGATGTACGTCGGAAGCAACGGGGTGCCTTACAGGCAGAGCCAGACCCACGTCTCTGCGGACATGGACTTCGTAATGGACCTGAAAGACTACCTTGTAATCGAGACGGAGCCGGCGGAGGACCCCGAGCCGATAGGGTCTGTGTTTGAATACAGCATCGAGGCGAGATACGGCTCGGATACCTACGAAGGGAGCATGGGCCTGAGCTACGTGGCCTACGACGACAGCGGATATTGGGTACAGGGCACGACGTCTATCCTGGGCCAGAACGAGATGGATTTCACACACCACGACTGGTCCGAGGGCAACGACGGATACGTGGACACCGGGGCCACGGCCGTCCTGTCCACGGTCGACGGCGACAAGACCCTCAGCATAGCCGAGGACGTGAACGGCAACAGGATTTACGGCGACGCGGACTCGGGGATGGTGTACAGGATGATAATCACCGAGGACGGGGTGAGGATGACCATGGACCTGACGTACTACAAGACCGGGAACCGCACCGGAGGGACGCAGAACGGCGGAGACGACAACGTGGGCCTGTCGTGACCTCGGCATGGATGTCCGCACGAAACTTTTTCCCGTTTTTCTGTCAGTCACGCAGATGCCGTCCAACGCAGTTCACGGTCGGCACGCAGGTCGCGTGCAAAACGAGCATCGACGTTTCCACATGACATCCGCAGAGGGAAAAATGGAGGCGGATCCGTTCGAGATGCTCGTTAGGCACCTCGGCTCAAATGTCGAGGTTAAGCTGCAACCGATTGCGCAAAATTAGGACACCACTATTTGTTCATATGAAAAAATAGTAATAACTACTACTAATTCATATGAAAAAATAGTAATAAATATCCATACCCATATTAGCGTGCATGCTTAAAAGAAAAATCACCGAAGGACTGGTCAAATGGAAGAACGACCCGGAGAAGAAGAGCCTCCTGGTCAAAGGGGCGCGACAGGTAGGGAAAACCTTCATAATAGACGATTTCGCAAGGAAGAACTATGAGGTCTACGTCTACATCAACTTCGAGCTGGCCCCGAAAACCAGAGAAATATTCGCAGGAGACCTCGACACAGGCACCCTGACTCGCGAGATCGACTATCGTTTCAACACGCGCATCGTCCCTGGAAAGACGCTGATATTCCTCGACGAGATACAAAGCTGTCCTCCGGCGAGGACGGCGATGAAATCATTCACCCTCGACAAACAGTACGACGTGATTGCGTCAGGCTCTCTCCTGGGCCTCAACTACAAGGACGTGCCCTCTTACCCTGTGGGATACGAGGAGCAGATGACCCTGCATCCGATGGACTTCGAGGAGTTCCTCTGGGCGATGGGCGTGGGGGACGACAAGATATCGGAAGTCTCCCTCCGTCTGAAGAGCAAAGAGCCCCTCGGCAACGCGGCCTTGGACATGTTCGACGGCTATTTCAGGCAGTTCATGGCGGTCGGAGGCATGCCGGACGTGGTCAGGACGTATGCGAAGACGCGGGACTTGGACCAAGCCCTGTCCAGGCAGAGGGCGATAGTGGAGACATACAGGGACGACATCGCCAAGTATGCGTACGGGAGGGACAAGTCCAATGCCAGGCTGTGCCTGGACTCCATACCGGCGCAGATAGGCAAGAGGTTCAAGATCTCAGAGGCGACGGGGAAGAGCAACGTGGGCATGAGAGAGTATGGAAGCGGCTTGGAATGGCTTTACGACTCCGGCATAACCCAATGGTGCTACAACGTGAGCGAGCCCGCGTTGCCGTTGTCTGTGAACCGCAGGTTCAACGTGTTCAAGCTGTATATGTGGGACACGGGGCTGCTGGCATCGATGATGGAGGGAGGCTTGGCGTATTCCTTGGTCAGGGACGAGAACCACGTCAACAGGGGAAAGATAGCAGAGAACGCCATCGCAGGAGTCATAGGGGGGAAAGAGATAATGATCACATACTTCGAGAAAAAAGGAAACCTCGAAGTGGACTTCATCCTCAACATCGGCAACCAGGTCACGGCCGTCGAGGTCAAGTCAGGCAACAACGCCAAGTCGAAGTCCTTGGATTCGGTGATGTCCGACAGGCATAACGTCCCAAGGGGCATAAAGCTGGAGAGAACCGACACGTGCGTGGATGAAAAAGGGGTGGAGCACTACCCCCTGTTCGCGGCGGCGTTCATATTCCCCGACAACTCGCCGCATCGGCCGTGGGTCTCGCCCCCGACGCAGAGCGGCAAGGGGCCGTAAGGTTGGGAGGGATCAAAGCCTAACCTCTTCAACCATGATTCTGACGGTGAAGGGATGCGGCGGGAAGTCGTCTTGTAGATACAGCCGAGACTGGCACACCGGCTAAAAGCCCCCCCCCCCCCGAGTCCCGTCAAAATTCCTCGTCCAGACTGCACAC
>JAITOF010000089.1 GCA_031290095.1 Candidatus Methanoplasma porotermitis | reverse complement strand
AAGAAAGACAACAGCTCGTTCGCATCGTCCGCAGGATTGATGAGATACTTCGACACCGAGGACGACAGGGGACTCAAGATAAGCCCCAAGGTTGTCATAGGCGCCGCCATCGCGTTCACGGTCATCATACTTCTGGTACCCGTGTTCTTCCCTGCCTGAACGATTTTTACGATCGCCAAGCACGCTTTTCAGGCGTGTTTCGATTACAGCGTTCTTAGCATCTTAGGCATCACTGCTTGATGTAGCATTCCTCCCCGTCAGGACATCCGTCGGGGTATCTCTTCTTGAACGCCCTCACCAGAAGCGGCGGCGATATAACCGTCGTCGCCACAGCCATTATGACCACGACCGCATAGAGCTCCGAGGACATGGCATCGGAAGCCAAACCTATCGCCGCGACGATTATTCCGACCTCGCCGCGAGGGATCATTCCTATGCCTATGACCTTGGAGGACAGCTTGTCCAAAGTCTTGTCTCCCAGACGGGCGCCTACG
This sequence comes from Candidatus Methanoplasma porotermitis, assembly GCA_031290095.1. Classification (GTDB taxonomy): domain Archaea; phylum Thermoplasmatota; class Thermoplasmata; order Methanomassiliicoccales; family Methanomethylophilaceae; genus Methanoplasma; species Methanoplasma porotermitis. The sequence goes on along the minus strand of JAITOF010000089.1, from coordinate 9,056 downwards.
CCGCATCCGATATACTTGGAGACGACCGCAAGGACGATGACTACCGCGGCCAAGCCGAGGACCGCCGGGTTCATGCAATCTTCTATCTTTACCTGCATGCCGACGTTCAGGAAGAAGAACGACAGGAAGAACAGGGTTATGGGCTCGAACTTCTCCTCGAGGCCCCACTCCAATGCGTAGTCCGCCAGGAGCATGCCTCCCAGGAACGCGCCTATGATCGCGGCCAGCCCTATGCTGTCGGCGAACCAGGCCACCCCCAGGCACACGACGGCCGCCATGATGAGCTTGCCCAGATGGTCCTCCTTGCGGCTCTCCTCCGCCTCGAGGTCCTTATGCTCCTCATGGACCTTGTGCATTTTTCTTTTGACGAAATAATCATAAATCTCCGGGACCACCCACATGGCAATCGCCATTATGACAAGCACGAATGCAACGGCTATTCCTGCCACCATAGCCACGTCGCCTATGGCCATGTTCCCCGTTCTGGCGGCGCCGACCACGATTGCTAGGATTATCATGCCCAAGATGTCGTCTATCACTGCGGCGGCGATTATTATTCTTGATTCCAGAGTGTGAAGGACGTTCATCTCCTTGATGACGCGGGCGGTTATCCCGACGCTCGTAGCCACCATCGCCGCCCCTAGGAACATGGCATGGTTGACGTTGCCGTCATAAACCTGTATTAGGGCGAACCCGAACAGGAAGGGGAGTATCACTCCGAGGACTGCGACGAACATCGCCGCTCTTCCGACGGACAAAAGATTGCGAACCCTTGTTTCCAGTCCCACGCCGAACAACAGGAATATCGCCCCCAGTTCAGCAAAGATCTCCACGACCTCATAGTTCAGGCTGCCGTCTTCGATGCCGGCCTCCCTGTCGGGCATGATGACGTCCAACAGGTTCATGATCGACCAGTCCCCGATCACCAGGTTGGCCAATATTATGCCTATAAGGATCTCTCCGATGAGTCCGGACAGCCCAAAACGCTGAAACAGCAACGAGCCGAGCCTTGCCAAGGCTATCAGCACCGCCAACATCAGAATGATCGATCCTATGTCCATTGGACAGGACAATGCGTGAATCATTAAAATCTTGCCGCAAAGGTGTTTGATGTAAGGTGTTTGATTTCACGCGTAATCACGTGAAGATGAACCTGTCGTCGTACAATTCCAAGCCGTCTTCGGGGTAACGTGCGTCACAGTCGGACTCTTTGTCCAATTCGTCGGCGAGGCGTAACTCAGGGAGCGTCAGCATCAGCATGTCGGCCACAGGATTCCTGACGGCGACTGGCGAGGATCCTGCGATGGTCGCAGACCCCGATGCGGCGCCCAGATCGACTTGCGCGCTTTGCGGCGCGGGATTGGCGTACACCGGCGTAGCAAATCCTGCTGGGCAGGTGTCCACCTTCGTCTCCTGGACTCTTATGTTTTCAGGCTCGGTCGTCGCTGTGCCGGGGGCAGGCGCAGCACTGAACGACACGACGGCCCTGTCTTCCTTGGGTATGTTGAACATTCCAAGGGACTGGGCCGCTGGCCTAGCCTCTGACGATTTCATCACCCTGTCCCTGATCTCGTTGTACCGGCCCAGGTCGATCGTCTTTCCTGACACTTGTTTCAGCCCTGCGTACTTCTTGACAGTGGGCACGCAGTCTCCGTCGATCGAGCGCTCCAAGTTGCAGTCGGGGCATGCGGCCGCCTCTTTGCGAGCCGGCTCCAGCCTGGTCACAAAACCCTTGGAGGCAGGTGCGTCGCTAAGGATCTCATAGTCCGAGTCTTCTGCGAAGTTTACGGGCGTCTCTGCGTGGGGCACGCCGACTGCGGTGCCCGTGAGCGCCGACTGTCCCACGAACATGTGGGCCTCCGGGACGAGATAACTGTCGTCACTGGCCTCTTTTATGATGACTTCGTTGAAGTCCACCTCCTCGCGAGGCTTCTTTCTCTGGGCGTTCTTGAACAGGTCGGAGGCTTGGCTGTACTCCACGAAATCTGCTTCAGGGACTCGAGCGACCTCTGTCTCAGCACGGGCAGACTTCTTGCCTGCGAAGAACTGTCCGGACACCATCTTCATAATCGCCGGCTCGTCTTCTTCAAAATAAGCGGTCTCAGACTCGATCGTGATGTAGACGTCGTCGTTCTCGTTGACGTTGTAGACCACGAAGCCGTCTTTGTTGATCTGCTTGGAGGCCTGCACAGCCATTACCTCTGCAGGCTTCGCCGTCCTCCCGGGCGGTGAAAAATTATCGCCGTCGGACACGCTGAACACAGGGTGTCTCTGTTTGACGCCCGTCACAACGTTGTTGCTCTGGTTCACGCCCAGCGTGCGCTTGAGGAGGCCCTTTCCAAAGCCTCCGCTATTCCTACTTGAGTCAATGCCCATGCTACATCCCATCCTATGGGGATGACTGTTGTAGAAGTATTAAAAACATCTGACAGAACCGTGTTCCTTGGTTTTGGTCACGGCCCAACAATCGAGCCTGTCGCTGGGCATGTCGTCGAATGGGTCAACTACATCATGGCCTGCAGGCTCCAGTCATGGTTGCTTTTCGAATCGCGACGATCGGCAGAAATGTTTGATGGCCCGATGCCACCAAAGCGAGCCAAAAAAACGCGGTTGCCGGACATATCTCTCACAAGTTCGGGTATTTTAATGATTGGCTGTGTCGCACGAACGATCGGCATCGCAACCCTGCTTTCGCACATCCTTTCCGTAGCAATACGTACATGCGACGGCATTCCTGCCCCTTGATCGCGTCTTCGCATTGCCTGCATAGGCGGGGCCGAACGCCAGCGACTGAATAACGACATCGGACCACGTGTTCAGACTCTGCCTTGGGCGTATGTCAGCTCCTCACGAACCTCACGTAGTCTGCCTTGCCCTTTGCATGGATGTCCTTCAGCATCGCCGCAAGGTCCTCTGCGTCGCTGGATATGACCATGACTTCCAGACATCTATGGTTCCTGAGATGCGAATGCAACTGTGTCTTGATGTCCTCTTCGTGCTTTGCCTGGATCAGGCTCATCCAGGGGTCTGCGTGATCCTTCTTCACGATGATGAGGACGCCTTCCACGGGGCCTTCCATGCCCATGATGTCCTGGGCCTCCGTCTGTGCGGCGCCGATCGCCCGGCGCACTGCCTCGCTTCTCCCGCTGAGGCCGTACATGGCCTGTATATCGTCCAAAGCCTTCAGATTGTCGTCGTTCAGGGATATGCTCACAATCGTCATCATCACACCTTAATAATCCATATGCACAATATGATATAAATATTATTAACATTACAATAATATATTAATACTTATATCAACACGAGCCGATCATGGATACTACCGAATGGTTCCTCGCATGCATGGTCATCATCCTTGCGGTATCGTTTGTAGGGGCGTACATACCTATGTCTGTCAGGACCACGGACAGGCGCATACACCTGATGATCGCGTTCAGCGCAGGGATATTCCTCGGCGTGCTGTTCCTCATGCTCATCCCGGAGGCCATCGAGGAGGGGACGGAGGGAGGATTCGACATCCATGAGGTGATGTATGCCATGCTCGCGGGGTTTCTGGGGATATTCATCTTCGATTTTCTGTACAGGCATTATAGCAAGGAAGATTGCGACTGCAAAGAGTGCAGGGATCTGCATTCGCACGACCTGACCTCGCTCTCGGCGTTCGCAGGGCTGACGATACACGCCTGTTTCGACGGTCTTGCGTTGGCGGCCGCTTTCGTCGCCGGCGAAGACGTCGGCGCCGTTGTGCTCATCGCCATATGCGTCCACAAGGTCGTGGAGGTGTTCTCCCTTTCGTCCACGTTCCTTCTCTCCAACCGCAGGGAGCGTGCCGCGAGATACCTCGTGCCGTTCTGCCTTGTCACGCCTGTAGCCGGCGTGGCGTCGTACCTCCTTCTCGAAGGTGCAGAGATCGGGATTGCAGGGATGGCCTTCGCTGTTTCCGCCGGGATATTCGCGTTCGTGACCATGATCGACATCTTGCCCGAGGCCTTCCACCGGAGGGACATAGACGTCAGGTCGGTCGTGCTTATGCTGATCGGTATTGCGACGGTCATAGCGGTCGTGGCCTTCACGACGGCTGTTGGCGGCCATGTACACTGATAATTGTAAAATAACGGCCATTGTCGTATGTCGATGTGTACACATTTATAAATGATAAGTCAATCGGACAGCCATGACGAATACAAACGGCGTCAGTTCCTGCCATATTGCAGACCCGGGGCCTCTGGGGCTCCTAGCCTTTGGCATGACAACCGTATTGCTCTCAGCCCATAACTTGGGAGCATACGGACTCGACTCTCCCGTGCTGTCGATGGGCGTCTTCTACGGCGGCTTGGCGCAGATAGTCGCCGGAATCTTCGAATTCAAGAGAGGCAACACCTTCGGGGCGACCGCTTTCACCTCTTACGGGTTTTTTTGGCTGACGTTCGTAGCCATAAACACAGGCATCATTCCCGGAGCGGAAAACGACGGCGTCTCGGTCGGGATCTACTTTGCCATGTGGGGCCTCCTCACGCTGTTCCTGTTCATAGGGACGCTGAGAAGCAACGTGTCGCTCAGGGTCGTGTTCGCCACCTTGGCAATACTGTTCTTCTTGGTGGCCGCGAAGGACCTCAGCGGAATGGCGGATATAGCATATGCGGCAGGCGCCGTCGGCCTAGTATGCGGCCTCACCGCGGTGTACTCCGGGGCTGGGACGGTGGTGAACGCGCAACTGGGAAAGACGATACTGCCCATCTGAGCCCGAGGACGGTCGACCGGCCCCACATGGCCTGTCGGCCGTCTGCCCTGTTTTATCAGGGGCGCCCCGCGTGCCTTATGCCTGTGTTCTCGGACATCTCAGAGTCTATGGTGCACAGGTCGTCCCGCGATATGCCGTTTATGTCCGAGTGGCCGGTGGCCCTTGCAAGGGACCTGAGCTCGTCGGCGACCGCGTTAAAGAAATTAGCCACCCTGCGGGCCCCTGCCTCGACGTCGAGCCTCTTCTCGAGTTCCGGGTCCTGAGTGGCTATGCCGATCGGACAGTTGCCCGTGTTGCACACGCGATACCTCTGGCATCCCAGCGCCATCAGGGCCGCCGACGCTATGGCAACCGCATCGGCGCCCATCGCGATGGCCTTGTAGAAGTCGCCGCTTGTACGCAACCCTCCCGTGACTATGAGCTCTTGCTTCATTCCTTTTGCGTCCATGCACTTCCTTGCACGCGAGACTGCGTACACGGTCGGGACTGAGGAGGAATCCTTGATGAACTTGTTCGTGGACCCCGTGGCCCCTCCTCTGCCGTCGATGGTTATGAAGTCGCATCCCGATTGAGCGATGACTTCGAGATCGTCCTCTATGTGCCCTGCGGCAATCTTCACCCCTATGGGGCGGCCGTTGCTGTCCGCCCTGAGACGGTCGACAAGCCTCTTCAGGTCCAGGGGGCTTCTTACATCGCTGAATCCCGCAGGGCTCCATATCTCCTGGCCCATCGGCCTCCCGCGAAGGGCCGATATCGCAGGCGTGACCTTGACAGCCGGAAGGTGCCCCCCCATCCCAGGCTTCGTGCCTTGGCCGATCTTTATCTCTATCGCGTCTGCTTTTTGAATCACGTCGGTGTTCTCGCCGTATCTGTTGGGCACATACTCGAATATGTACTTCGCAGCGTTGCTCCTCTCTTCCGGAAGCGCCCCGCCTTCTCCGCTTCCGACAGCGGTCCCAACCGCTGCGGCGCCGATCGCGAGAGCTTTCTTCGCCCTCCCGGAAAGGGCGCCGAAGCTCATGTGCGAAACGAAAACAGGGATATCCAGCACCATCGGCTGTTTGGCTCCATGCCCTATCACTGTCCTGAGGTTCACGGGGACTTCCCTTTCCAGCGGCAGCACGGACAGCTGCGCCCCAAGGATCAGGATGTCGTCGAACTTGGGAACGGGGAGGCTGGTGTCCATAGGCTCGTCGACGCTGGAGCCTGTCGCGGCCATGCTGTGTATCATGTCCATGGCTCCTCCGTCGTGAAGCGCCATCTTGGGATCGATGTCTCCATCGGTGGACGGTGCGTCGCAACGGCCTTTGGATTCCAAGGCATCCTGCCCGTCGCCGACGATGCGGAAGCTGCTCTTGGGCGCATTGCAGAGCGGGCAACGCCACTCGTCAGGCAGATCGCTGAACGGCATGGGCTCGCAGTCCTCGTCGTATATCTCTCCGCAGACCTCGCATTTGTACACAGCCATGCGGGGGAATCATCATATCCTTATTCAAATATTCCACGCATTGATGGTTAAGGAATGTTTAAGTAACACGTTTTACTATATCGTGTTACTAAGGAGCTGATTCAAGTGGTCAATGAAGTCGTGAAAAAAGTCATTGTTTTGGCGGTGGTCGTCATGGTCGCGGCGGCTACCATATGGATGACGACGCTCGTAATCAATGACGACAACCGTGATGAAAACACCATTACCGACATGCGTGGGAGGGATGTCGCCCTGCCTGACTCCATAAACTCCATAATCGGCATCAAGTCATGCTCGCTCGAGCTGATATCGTTTTTCGAAGCAATCGAGAAAGTGAGCTATCTCGACGTGAACGAGAGTTTTGAGGACAGCCGCACCCACACTCTGGTCTTGGAAGGCAATCTTAAGTCCCTGCCGAGGGTCGACCCCAACGACGCCGAGCAGATCATCAAGGCTGACCCCGACATAGTCATATCCTCGACCGTGGACGTGTCCAAGCTCAACGAGGAGCAGAACAAGTACGGCGTCCCTGTTTTCGCCATAAACGCAGATCTTGAGTTCGGACCCGACTTCGACAGGCAGATCCTTGTGTTGGGGGTTCTGTTCGACGAGGAGAAAAGAGCAGCAGACATTGTCTATGGGGTCAACTCGCTCATATCCGTAATACAGGACAATCTCTCTCCTCCCAGCAGCGGAACTCCTGCGGGAGGATTCGTCACCGCCTATGCCTGCGGGATGAACTTCTACGGGTCGGGAAGCTTCACGAAGACTTCCGGCGACTACCTGCCGTTCATGTATTCATATGTCCAGAACGTCTCTCCATCCAGCGTCGCCGGCGTTGGAAAACAGCCGTATAACGTGTCCGTGGAAACGGTCATAGGATACAATCCCCAGTACATCTTCATTGACAGCGGAGGCCTGGACGGGACGCTCGAATACATCCGCGACCACATGTCCACCCTCGGGACCATAGACGCTATAAAGAACGGCAACATATACAGCACGATGGTCTACAAGGACTGGGGTACCAACTGGTTGAACCAGCTTGTGAACATATATTACGTGGCGAAGGTCGTGCACCCTGACAATTTCCAATGGGATTTCGAGGACAAGGCTGACGAGATAGTCCAGTTGTTCTACCCTGGGACGGCGGCCACTTACGCCGACATGGCCTCCGCACAGTCTGGAAACGGATGTTCCAAAGTGAATATATGATTAAAAACCCCATTCAAACCTCTTAAGGCCGGTGGTCCGAACGCACGAACGCACGCTCATTGAAAACGACGACGATCCCTACGACATCTATGGGGATGCCGTATCGAACTACGCGTGCGAGGGATACAGAGGACACGTCCGGCGCAAGTTCCTTTTCCTTGTCGGATGCGTCGCGGCGCTCGTCGTCATCGTCATAGTTGCTGCGAACACAGGCTCCATCGAGATCTCGTTCCTTGATGTCATGCGGCATCTCTTCACGTTCGACAGGGAAGGGATGGGGCGCATAGTTTGGGATATACGGATGCTCAGGATCGTCGCGTGCATCCTCGTGGGCGCCGGACTGGCCGTAGCCGGGGTCGTGATGCAATGCATCCTTCGGAACCCCCTTGCGTCGCCGTACACCCTCGGGATATCCGGTGCCGCTGCGTTCGGGGCGTCGTTCGCAATCGTGTTCCTTCAGGCCGGGTCTTCGGCCACGTCGTCGATATCCGTGTCCAATCCATACATCGTGACGATTTGCGCGTTCCTGTTCAGCCTTGCCGCCACCGCTCTGATACTAGTTCTGACCAAGGTCACTAGGGTCACGGCCGAGACGATGGTATTGGCGGGGGTCGCCATAAGCTCCATGTTCGCCGCCGGGCTCTCTTTCATGCAATATGTGGCCACGGATTCCCAACTGGCCAACATCGTGTCATGGTCGTTCGGCGACATGGGGCGGGCGACATGGAGATGGAACCTTGTCGTGCTGGCGGTGCTGGTGGCCGTGTCTGCGTACTTCGCTTACAGGCGTTGGGACTACAATGCCTTGGACGCAGGCGAGGAGACGGCCAAAGGCCTCGGGGTGAACACCGAGAGAGAACGGATAATAGGGATGGTGCTGTCTGCGATGATTGCCTCGGTGATAGTGTCCTTCTTCGGCATCGTAGCCTTCATTGGCCTCCTTGGGCCGCACATAGCAAGGATGGTCATAGGCGGAGACCACAGGTACCTCATACCCGGGGCGATGGTCATAGGGGCGGCTATTCTATTGGCGTCGGACATAGTCGGCATGAACATTATGCATCCGATGGTCCTGCCGGTGGGCATCATCACATCGGTGTTGGGCGGCCCCCTGTTCATATATCTTCTGATAAGGAGGTACAGGTGATGCGCCTGGAGGTCGATGGAGTGCGTTTTTCATACCGCGGCGCCCCGGCTCTCGAAGACGTCTCGTTCAAAGCCGAGAAGGGAGAAGTGATTGCGCTCCTTGGACCCAACGGCGCAGGAAAGACTACCCTCCTGAAATGTCTGAACCGCGTCTTGGGCCCCGAAGGGGGCGCGGTGACGGTGGACGGCATCGACGTGAGCGGGCTCAGCCGCCGCGAGACTGCCAAACAGATGGGGTATGTATCGCAACGCGGCGACACCTCGAGGACTACGGTGTTCGACGCCGTCCTCCTGGGGCGCAGGCCGTACATAGAATGGGGCGTCGGAGACAACGACGTCAGGATCGCCGAGCGCATCCTGAAGGTCACGGGGCTTGACCGCATGCCCCTCAGATACGTCGACGAGATAAGCGGCGGAGAATATCAGATGGTGCAGATCGCGAGGGCCTTGGCGCAACAGCCCAAGGTCCTGCTCATGGACGAG